>CAMDLP010000082.1 GCA_945901795.1 Akkermansia muciniphila
TCCGGGACGATCCAGGTCACCAAGCTGGAGAATAATGGAACCGCCAGCAGCGTCGGAGCGGGCACTGCCTCGATCCGTCTGGGCAGTGACGCCACCGCCACCCTCGAATACATCGGCACCACCGACAGCAGCACCAACAAGGTCGTCCAAATCGGCACCAACACTGCCACCAACACGGGCAGCGCGGCGATTCTCAACAACAGTGCTTCTGGCAAACTCACGTTCACCGCCACCACTTTCAACCAAGTGGTCGGCGCTGCCACGGTAGCCCGTGCGCTGACCCTTGGCGGCACCTACACCGGGGCCGCCAACGGAATCACAGGCGTCATCCAAGACCACAACACAGCTGGCGGGGGTATCGTCTCGCTCACCAAGGAGGGAGCAAGCACATGGGCTCTTTCCGGCGCGAACACCTACACAGGCAACACCTCCGTAACCGCCGGCACTCTCGCGCTCGCCGACAACGCTCAGCTCAAGTTCGTCCTCGGTGCCACCTCCGGCGTGAACAACGGCATCAGCGGCGCCGGCACGGTCACACTCGATGGCGACTTCGTCATCGATACCGCGGCTGCCGACGCCCTGCCCTCCGGCACCTGGACCATCGTTAACAACTCCACGCTGACGGAAACCTACGGCGCCACATTCACTGTGGCCGGCTTCACCGATGCCGGCAGCAACAAGTGGACTAAGGTCAACGGCTCGAAACTCTACACCTTCGACGAAGCCACCGGCATCCTCACGCTGGCCTCCGCCGCATCCTATGCCTCGTGGATCGATAGCTTCTTCCCGGGTGAAACCAATCCGGCGATCATCGGAGCCGGCGCAGACCCCGAGAACGATGGCATCGACAACGGCGTGGAAATGGTCATCGGCGGCAATCCCGCCACTGGCATGGACACCGCCCTGCTGCCGACCCTCGAGTTGGTCACCAATCCCGTCAGCACGCCCGCCATTCCTGCCGGAGACTACCTGCTCTTCACCTACCGCCGCAGCGACCTCTCCGTCGCGGCTGGCGTGACGGCAACCTGTGAGACCGACACCGATCTCGTCGGCCCATGGACCGTCGCGACGGACGGCGTCTCCGGCACAGTGATCCAGGTGGACGACAACTTCACCTTCACCCCACCAGCAGCGGCGAACACCGACCGGGTGCGTGTGTATGTGCCACGCGGCGCGAACACCACGCTCTTCGGCCGTCTCGCCGTCCAGGTTCCCTGAACGGCGTTGGATCGAAAGAGCCTTCCTTTGCCGCTCGGTCCCATCGCTTAACAGAAAATACCAAGGACGCATGAGTGATTTTTGGAGTTAATGCGATTTTCTCCGAATCAATTGCGGTGCCACCAACACTCCTGTTGGTGGCACTGTTTCTTATTACGAGAGACAGAAATAATTAGAAACTTGCTTGCGCCTCAGGCCAAACCGCCGCCAATTCATTCACCCAAGCGTTCAACGAAGCCTGCGACCGGGGAGACATCGAATTGCTGGAACGCATCGCCAAGGACCCGCAAGCGTTCATCCTCAAACAAAGCTGGGGGTGGCGCGGCCTCGCCGCAGGCCGCATGCCAATGGATGGAGAAAGCTGGGTTCCAAGGGAAGCCGGATGGACTCGGCTTGGGCTGAACTTTCGCGATCCATTGACATGCGCTCCCGGCGGTAGCGCGCCACCTTTGGAAGAACTGCGGTCGCTCTACGAGCACCTTCAGGCGAGGATTCTGGAGATGATCGAGCTGTCTTCGCTGGTGCTACGCCGGGCCAAAGACGCATCCAGCAAGGCCTGCGGCGAGACGCCGCAGCTACGTGAAATTCATCGATCTGCGGGGCGGATTGCGACGATTTTCACCTCGCAGACGGCGTGATCCACCCACCAAACAACAGCATGGAGACCAAGAATGGCGACTTGCCAGTCTCTGCCGTCTGCTCCACGGGTCGTGAAATCTCCTTCTTGTGTGACGTCAGTAGCGAGGGCTTCGAGCCATGAAATTAAACGCTGCCGCGTGGGTGCCTTCACTGTGGCGAGGTGGTCTAGGCATGGTTGCCGCAGCCAGACTTGGTAAGGCAATGGCACGCTCAGGGATTGACTCCAAGTTGACGTTTGGCCTCGTCGAGTGAAACCCAGCCTTCGCGCTCTGGCATAGCCGGGCTTGTGACGGCTTCATCCCATTCCCCGCTCTGCTTCATGCGGGCCACGGCGAGGAACGCCGCTAGCTCCCGCTGTTCCTCGGGCCGCAGAGCTTCGCTTTCTTTTTTGAGTTCTGCCAGTGACATGGCGATAAGATTGCATGAATGGGCTGTCTTGCCAAGAAGGCTTTTGCAGATCACAAGGCCAATCAATGAAATTGAAGGCATGCCTGCTCGAATTTCGCCCAAAAATTGTCACCCAGAGCATCGCTGATCGAGTTATAGTGGTGGATCGCGGTGCTCACGTCGCGGCGTGAAATCATAAGAGACAGAAATAATCAAAATATTCTTACTCAAGCAAATTCGCCCTAAATTCCTCGTCCAGTTGGATTCCCTCGGGGGAAAAGGGAGCGGGGTGCAAATTCCGTTATATCAGCTCAGTTCGCATTCGTGTTGACCGGCTCGTCCACGACCATCGGTGGTGGGAAATCGGAGGCATGCTCGCCACCGCGGTTGCGCAGGCGGATGTTGTTGATTCCGCCGGCAGGCTGGTTCATGGGGATTTCCATTCCTCCGAACTCGCCCATCATCTGGTAGAGCTTGTTCTCCATATCCTTGGCCTGCTTCTGATAGGCCGGGTCATAGAGCAGGTTGTGGCTTTCATCCGGGTCACTCTGGATGTCATAGAACTCGTCGGCGTCCCACAGTCCGTAGTAGGTGATGAATTTGTAGCGGTCGCTGCGGATCGCGAAGGTGGTCGGGGTTTGCGGGAAATTCTTTTCCCAATAGTAGACGTAGAGGAACTGGTCGCGCCACGGGATCTTCTTGCCCTCGGCCAGCGGCAGGAAACTCTTGCCGTCCATGTGGGCGGGTTCCTTGAGCCTCATCGCTTCCATGATGGTCGGAGCGACGTCGATGTTAGCGACCATCTCGTTGACCACCGTGCCACCTTTGATGATGGACGGGCACTGCACGAGCATGGGAACACGCATCGAAGTCTCGTAGGCCACACGTTTGTCGATCAGGCCGTGCTCGCCGAACATGAAACCGTTGTCGCCCATGTAGATCACCAGGGTGTCGTCGAAGATCCCCATGTCCTTGAGCTGCTGGAGCACGCGCCCGATGCTTTCGTCCACCGAGCGCAGTGCCTCGCAATAGCGCTTGTAGAAGCCCTCGATGTTGAGCTCGCTGTGGTAGGGGAAATCCACCCCGTGCCACGAGTTGCGCTGGTCGCGCAGCCAGCGTGGCTGCAGCGGATTGTTAGGAGTGCTGGCCTCGGTTGCCGGGCGCTTGAACGGCAGGTCCTTGAGGCTGTTCTCATATTTCGGTTCGGGCGTGAAGTTGGCATGCACCGCCTTGTGGGAGAGATAGAGGAAAAAGGGCTTTTCGGCGGGCTTTTGCTGCTTGAGCCAGTCAATCGCATAGTCGGTGAGTTCCCCGGTGATATAACCTTTTTGTTTCACCCGTTTGCCGTCCACATTGATCGTGTAGTCCGGGTTCGGCGGGTAATATTCACCCTGCCCGCGGAAGCTCACCCAATGGTCCCAGCCGGGTTGAGGTTCGTCGCTATCTCCGCCCATGTGCCATTTCCCGATGAAGCCGGTGGCATAGCCGGCCTTCTGCAGGTATTGCGGGAAATAGACCGTGCCCTTGGGGATTGCGCGGTTGTTGTCGATCACGCGGTGGCGGAAGGTGTAGAGGCCTGTCAGGATCGACGCGCGACTGGGCGAGCAAAGCGAGGTCGTCACCAACGCGTTCTTTATGTAGGCGCCGTTCGCTGCCAGCGAATCCATGACCGGCGTCTTGGCGAATTGATGGCCCAGGAAACTCATGGCGTCGTAGCGGTGGTCATCCGAGAGGATGAAGACCACGTTGCGCGGCTTCGCGCCGGGGATTCGCTCGGGGATGATTTCCGTCGGCACGGGCGCGGCGGCGTGCAGGGTGGATGCGGAGGCGAGAGCGGCGGAGCAGATCCAGCCGGCAAGCCTGCCGGAGATGATCGATCCATAGCGCGGGCTCGGAGAAGTGGGCTTGTCAAATGGGCGCATGATTTACTGGAGAAAACGCAGGTTGAAGCGTTCGCCAGCGACCGTAACCCGTTTGCGCGCCGCTTTGCCAAGGATAACCGCTCGTGTCGTCACTTTGAGGACTATCCAATGCTTGGACTTTCCTCGTTGAATGAGAAGTCCTGTTGCGCCGGAGGCGCAGGATGAACCTTTTAGAAACCAAGTTCCCGTGCCCAATCACCCGTCCATCCGAAATCGAATTTTCACGACATCCCTTGGCATGCTGCTGGCTGCGGGGATCTCGCACCTCAATGCCGCACCTGCGGGAAATAGTGCGCTGAAGCACGTCGATCCTTTCATCGGCACCGGCTTCCATGGCCACACCTTTCCGGGAGCCACGACCCCCTTCGGGATGGTGCAACTCAGCCCGGACACCCGCACCTCCGGCTGGGATGCCTGTGGCGGCTACTATGATGCCGACACGGAAATCTGGGGCTTCAGCCACACCCACCTCAGCGGCACCGGCATCGGCGACTATGGTGATGTGCTGATGATGCCCTTCACCGGCAAAGTCGGCATCGGGTCCGGCACCCCGGATAATCCCGACTACGGCTATCGCTCCGCTTACGACAAGAAGAACCAGGTGGCGAGTCCGGGATACTACCGCGTCCTGCTGGACCGTTTCCAAGTGAAGGCGGAACTCTCCGCCACGCCAAGAGCGGGCATCCACCGCTACACCTTTCCGAAGGCGGAGGAAGCCGGCATCGTCATCGACCTGAAGCACAGTCTTCAGAACCGCCAGACGCTGGAAGCGGAAATCGAAGTCGTCAATGATCACGAAATCCGCGGCTGGAGACATGTCAAAGGATGGGCGCCCAACCGCCGCATCCACTTTCATGCCGTGTTTTCGAAACCATTCGTCGCCGAGTTGTATTCGGATGACGCCTTGCAGGCCGGCGACCAAGCCAAGGGCAAGCAAATCAAGGCGAAGCTGAAGTTTTCGACCCACAAGGACGAGGAGGTCCTGGTGAAAGTGGGCATCAGCCCGGTGGATATGGACGGGGCCAAGGGGAATCTAATGGCCGAAATCACCGGTTGGGATTTCGACGGCGTGGTCGCGAAAGCCGAGCAGCAATGGGAGAAGCAACTCAATCACATCCAGGTATCCGGCGGCAGCGACGACCAGCGGAAGATCTTTTACACCGCGCTCTATCACAGCTCCATTTCTCCGAACCTTGCCAGCGACGTCGATGGACGCCACCGTGGCATGGATCAGAAAATCTATCAGGATTCCGCCTGCACCAACCACACCGTCTTCTCGCTGTGGGACACCTTCCGCGCCCAGCACCCGCTTTACACCATCATCGATCCCGAGCGCGACCAACAGTGGATCCGCACGTTGCTCCGCAAGTACGACGAGGGCGGCATCCTGCCGATGTGGGACCTCGCCTCCAACTACACCGGCTGCATGATCGGCTACCACGCCGTCCCGGTCATTGTCGATGCCTACGTCAAAGGTCTGCGCGACTATGACCTGAAAAAAGCCATGGAAGCCGTGGTGTTTTCCTCGGTCTATGACGACAAGAAGCCGATTCCCTATCACACGGAGGAAGTCAGAAAAGACCTGATGCCCAAGGCCAAGCACTACAACGCCACCATGGGCTACATCCCGGCGGATCTTGAACTCAAGTCGGTCTCCAAAGCGCTCGAGTTCGCCTACAACGACTGGAACATCGCCACCATGGCCAAGGGCATGGGCCGCGAGGATGTCGCCAAGGAATACAGCGAACGCGCCGGGCGCTACCGCACCTACTTCGACAAGGAAACCGGATTCATGCGCGGCAAGAAACAGGACGGCTCATGGGTGACTCCCTTCACCCCCACGGATTCCAACCACAACATGGGCGATTATACCGAGGGCAACGCTTGGCAGTGGACCTGGTTCGCCCCGCACGATGTGCCCGGCTTGATCGAACTGTTCGGCGGCAAGGAACCCTTTGCCAAAAAACTCAACGAGCTCTTCACCACCGACTCCACCCTCACCGGCGACGAGATCTCCGGCGACATCACCGGTCTCATCGGCCAATACGCCCACGGCAACGAGCCGAGCCACCACATCGCCTACCTATTCAACTGGGTCGAGCAACCGTGGCGCACCCAGGAAATCGTCCACAAGATCATGACCGAGTTCTATCAAGCAACGCCCGGCGGCATCATCGGCAACGAGGACTGCGGCCAGATGTCCGCTTGGTTTATCCTGAGTTCGATGGGGATCTATCAAGTGGCTCCCGGTGATACCCGCTTCTCCATCGGTGTCCCGCTCTTCCCCGAGGCGCGCGTTCCGCTGAAGGGCGGCAAGGCCTTTGTCGTGAAGATGAAGGACGGCGGAAAAGAGAAGCCCTACGTGCAGCGCGTCACGCTTAACGGCAAGCCATTGACCGCTCCCTTCATCGACTACGCCGACATCATGTCCGGTGCCGAACTGGTCTTTGAAATGGGCGACAAGAAGGCGGTTTATTGGAAACAACTGTAATGAGCACCTTCTCTTGCCATGAAGCGCTTCCATTCCTTCCTCCCGGCGCTTCCTGTCTGCCTGCTTCTTTTGCTGCTGTTGTGGTGTTCCCAAACTCCGCCTGCTTCAGAAACCGACGCCCGGTCGAAACTGGCGGTTTCCACGAAGTCTGCCAGAGTGCTGGCGGGAAAATCGTTTCCGGGTCCTCTGACCCCGGCGTCCGCGGTCAGCTTGGAGGACTTGCTAACCGAAGCATCGGACTTGAAGTTGCCCGGGCGGACGGATCTCCGTTGGGAGCAACCCGTGTCGGAACCGGTCTTTGAGGAGTTCCGCCGCTGGACGGCGGCGCGACCCGCTGCCAGAGCTGGCGCGGATTTGCAGCATGGCCTCGAGCTGGCGCGGCAGCGCCGCGATGAGCTGCTATACTTGATCGAAAAGAACCCGCGGCGGGCGCTGGAACTCGCGGTGCCGGATTCCGTGCGGCGGCAGTTGCCGGAGGAGATCCAGGCCTTGCTTGAGCAGCGCGTGGACGCGCAGGGCGACTTGCTGGTGCAGTCAACGTCCTTGGACAACGACCGTGGCTGCTTGACGACCCGCGCAGCAACCCTGCAAGACGGCCGGGTTTTTGACACTCACACCTACGGCCGCCGCGGTGCCATGCCGACCCGCGACCACATCGCCCTCCACGGCGTGGCGCTGGATGGCAAACTCGCGATGTCCGAGTTTGCCGGCCGCGTTCTAGAACCTTCGGAAGTTGCAACTCGGGCTGAGGCCGGACAATCGGTGGGCGAATCGCAGGAGCAAACCGACGCTGCCGACGGGCCGGTGATCGCATTCGGCGACGGCCGAATGATTCGCTACCCCGACGAAACCCAAGCCGTCGCGGCTTTGCTGCTGGCGGAAGGCGAAGAGCAATCCGGCGCCACTGCGGCCTTGGCTTCGGATCTGGACGGCGTGATCGCCTACAGTCCCACGACCGAGGGGCAGAAGACCTTGCTGATCATCCGCGTCGATTTCCCGGATTTTCCAGGAGGGAGCGCGTCGGATTCCACGTTGCAGACCCTCATCGCCGACATGAATTCCGTTTACACGGACATGTCCTCTGGAAAGGCATCCTTCGCGTTGAACGGCCAAGGTTCCGCGTTCACGCCAACGCTGCGGTTGCCGAACAATGCATCTTATTACAACTCATTGAGTCGGGTCCTCTCCGCCGCGCGCACTGCCGCGACGGCCGCGGGATACAATTATACGAACTACACCTACGAGGTGGTGGTCACCGGCGCCCAACCGGTCATGCCTAACACTGCTGGCGTGGCTTGGGTCGGCGCGCGCGGTGCGTGGCTGCACAACTCACAGTGGAACCTCAAAACCTGCGCCCATGAGGTGGGTCACAATTTCGGCCTCTCCCACTCCGGCGCATGGGACACGGATGATGGCAGTGTCATCGGCCCGGGCGAAGTTTGGGACTATGGAAATGTCTTCGACATCATGGGCGTCGGTTCTTCGCCGCATCCCTCGCGGCACTTCGGTGCCAGTGTGAAGAACTTTCTCGACTGGGTGCCCGACGCTGATTTGGTGAAAATCACAACCAATGGTACGACCACCACGCGCATCCGAGCGATGGACAAGAACCAGGCGGATGGAAACAAGCGGGCGCTGGTTGTGGATCGGGCCAACAGCACGGATGATTACTGGATCGAACACCGTCAGCTCTATGGCACGAGCTACGGCATGCAGAACGGGGTGTTGGTGAACTGGGCGAACATCAATGGCAGCCAGCAGCAGCCGCTGTTGCTCGATATGAGGCCGGACACTTCTGAAAAGACCGACGCAGTTCTGCCGCTCGGCAAGACCTTCTCCGACACCGCGGCAGGCATCCACATCACCCCGGTGCTCCGCGGCACGGACCCGGACGGTGTCAACTGGATCGATGTCACGACGACCCGTGGCAACGTTTCAGGCAATCTCAAGCCAGTGGCAAGCATCAGCGCTAGCAACTCCAACCCGGCGGTCAATGGCAGCGTCAATTTCACCTGCACCGCCAGCGATCCGAATGGCGACGCGCTGGCTTATTTCTGGGATTGGGGCAATGGAACAACTTCCGCCATCAACAGCGCCACCGCCAGCAAGAGCTGGCCTGCAGCTGGCGTTTATACCGTGAAGTGCACGGTTTCGGACATGAAGGGGCTTACCACTTCCGCGGACTATGTGATTCAGGTGGGCGGGACCGGCTTTTTCATCGAGGGCACGGTGAGGACGGTTCAGGGGAATCCGCTGGCAGGGGTCGTCGTGACCGCCTCGCCCAAGACGGCCACCTCGGATGCGACCGGCCGTTACATCATCACCGGTTTGGCGGCGGGCACCTACACACTCACCGTCTCGTCGGGCACCCCGGATGGTTTCACCAACCCGGTGACGGTAGGGCCCAGTCTGCAGGACAGGAACTTCGTGTTCCAGTCATCTTCTTTGACATGGGATGTGAATACAAGCGTCGCCGGAGCCCAAGAAGGCACTGGCGCCTGGGCGTCTGGTGCCGGAAATTGGTTCAATCAAACAACCGGCGCGAACACCCTGTGGAACAGTGCCGGCCTCGACTCCGCCATCTTCGGCGCCGGCACGGACGGCACTTATGCGGTGACCCTTTCGGGAACGGTTCAGGCCGGTGGTGGAATCACCTTTAACAACTCCGGCTACACCCTCTCCGGCACCGCGCTGTCGCTGGTGAACGGATCACTTGACGGTGCCATCACCGTCGCCGCCGGCAAGACCGCCACCATCAATTCCGTCATCACCTACGTCAACAACGCGGCTACCAGCATCACCGTGAACTCGGGCGCTGTTTTGAATCTCGGTGGCGGAGCGAGCAATTCCCAATACAACTTCCTCGGCTCCGGTGGCACCGTCAACATGACTTTGGGGACTTACACCGCCAACGTCGGCAGCATAACTGTCGCCACCTTCAACAAGACCGGCGGCACCTTCAACATCACGCCCGGAAATAACAATGGTTACAATGTTTCCAGCAACACTCGCAATGTGAATTTCACCCTCTCCGGCGGCACCCTGAGTGTCAACGGCAACGCTGCGACGCCCACCGTCAGCAACGCCTACTTGGGCATCGGAAACGGAACCGCCATCTCCAACACATCCACCATGACTGTGAAGAGCGGTGCCACAGTGAGCGTGGGCACCACCGCCGACCGTTCCGGTGAAATTCGCATTTCAAATACTCCCGAATCCAACGGCACGCTGGATATACAGGGTGGGACGCTCACCGTCGGAACTGGAAGCACGGCCAACAAGATTTACTTTTTCAAAGCAGGCACGATCGATGATTTTTACCTCGCCCGGATGAGACAGTCCGGCGGCACCGTGACCGCTAACGGCATCCAGTTTGGCGGTGCTTCCGGTGCTTATGATGCCGCTTCTTCCGCTGCCCTGCAACTCACTGGCGGCAGTCTCTATGTCGGCCTCCAAGGCATCACCCGTGGCTCCGCCGCGGGTGACCTCGCGGTCGCGATCCAGCTCCAAGGCGGCACCATCGGCGCGTCCGATACCTGGTCATCCTCACTGAACATGCAACTCGGCACCACCGGCGGCGGCCCTGTCTTCCAAGCAGCTTCCAGCGGTGGTGTCTCTAAAAACATCACCCTCTCGGGCGTTCTCTCCGACGACGACGGCGCCGGCACCCTCACCAAGACCGGCTCCGGCACGCTGACCCTCACCGGCGCCAACAACTACACCGGCCCGACCACGATCAAAAGCGGCAAGCTGGTCTTGGATACAGCCACAAATCGTCTGGCACCCGCAGCCGCTGTTGTTCTGGGTGACACCGGCACCACCGGCAAACTTGTCCTCGGCAGCACGACGGCGGCGAGTCAGACCCTCACCGCTCTGACGACGACCGGCTTGGGTGGATCGGTGGTGGGCGGATTTACCACCAACTCAACGCTCTTCCTGAACATTGCCAGCAGCAACACCTTCGGCGGCACCCTCGGCGGCGTGGGCACGAATGAGAATAACCTCGCCCTCACCAAGCAAGGCGCGGGCACCCTGACGCTCAGCAGTGCAGCCAACACCTTCACCGGCCAAGTCCTC
>CAMDLP010000083.1 GCA_945901795.1 Akkermansia muciniphila
CATCCCCAACTGGCGCCGAGGTTGATGACCCAACCGGCGGGCGTCCAGTGGACCAACGTGGCATGGCCGGGCTGGGGGCGGGCCAGGGTCGGGATGCCGAAGCTACGCAGGATGAATCGCCCGAAGAACGCCCGCCGTCCGCACACGCCACCGGTATTGATGATGTTCTGGTAGAAACCGAGCGTGGGGAGGTCGTTCTTCTGGTCCTGCGACCCGTATTTGACATCGGTTTTCACCGCCTCGACATAACGCCAGCGGTAGTCGGCGGTCTGGATGTGGTCGGGATGGTAGTTGCGGAGCATCTCGCGCCCCCAGGCCAGCATTTCATCGGGTTCGTCGCCGTTGCCGATAAACCGGCAGTCCCAAGTCGAAAGCTCCTTGAAACCGGGATCCAGTTCGCCCGCCAGGAAGGCCTTTTCGAAATGCAGATACCGCTTCACCGGATCGACGGTGGTCGGGGCATCGGTCCGCGCCTCGGCATTGCGCTGGCCGACCGGCACGGCGTGTTCCAGACTCGTGCCGAGCGCGAAGCGCTGGAGGATGTCGTCCTTGGCCCGCGGGCTCGCCTTTTGGATGGCGGTGAAGATTTGCATGGCCTGGCCGTATTTCCCACCGCTGGCGCCACCGGCGACGACCATCTGTTTCATCAGGTCGGCGTCGGCCAGCAACTTCTCCACGAGCGCTTTCTGTTCATTCCCCTGCTGGGCGAACTCGGCCAAGCCGCGTGGCGTGGCCTCGGCCAAGACGACGAGCTTCACCAGTTGCGCGTCCAGCTTGTCGCTGGTCAGGAACGGGTTCAATTGGGCCAGCACCGTCTTGACCGGGGCCTGGGCAGTCGCCACTGCCTGTTCGAGAGCCTGCTTGACGGCAGCGCCTTCCTTGGCAGCCGCGTCCTTGTCCTTGCTCTTGGATTGGGCATGCATCGCCTTGCGGTCAGCCGCAGTTGCCGCGGCCTCGGCCTGATAGGCTTTGAGGAAGGCTTCCTGTTGGGCGGTGTCGGTTTTCGGCAGGGCCGTGGCGATTTCCTCCTGCAGCGACTTGAGCGTGGCCGCGTATTTCTTCTCCAGCGCGTTTCCGGCATCAGTGAGCGGGGTTTCGGGCGCGGTCTTCGGGGCGGCCGCCAGCACGGTGGCGACGCCCATCGGCATCACCGCCAGCAGGCAGGCTGCGGCTAACATTTTCGCTGTTTTCATGGTTCTGTTTGTTTCTTTGATTGTTGTCATTTTGCGCTCAGCAGCTCGACCATGGCCTTGCCCATGGCCTCGCCGACGTTCATGTAGGTTTCCGGATTGCCGCCAGCGCCGAGGATGAGCGCCACGGCCGCCAGGGATGCCATTACGATCCATGTTCTTGTTTTCATAACTTGGTGTTCCCTTGGTGGGTTGATGGGTGGATGCTCTTGATGGGTTAGGCCGTCGGCAAACTACTTCACCGGCGTGAGGGTGAACTCCTTGATGGCCAAGCCGCGGCTACCTTCGGGGCGGGAGACTGTCAGGCTGTTTTTGCCCTTGGCGAGCTTAAGTTGTGCCGGCGGGGTCTGCTGCCACATGCCGATGGTGTAGGGCACCGCGATTTCAACCGCTTCCTTGGCATCATTTGCCGTCAGCAGCAGTTTCGGATTGTCCTGCACCGTGGCCACGCGCGCGGTGAGCGCATAGTTGCCGGCGCCCGGAACCTCAACCTCGAAAGTGATGGCGCCACTGCCAGAAAACAACTGGTGGCCACCCCCGAAGCTGCCGAGGATCTGCGCGCCGCCACAGGCCGCGGCGGGAATCGTGATCACGCCGTTGGGGCCCACGGCAATCTTCTTGTCCGCTTCGGTGACCTCGGCTTTCACCAACGCCCGGGCCTTGGCCTCGGCCGATTCATTGGCTTCGCCAAGTTCGGTTCCCAGCGCAGCGAGTTGGACCGGCTTGACATCGGCGACGATCTGCATCTTCTGAAATTGGGCGAGGTTACTCCACCAACCGCCGCTGTCCGGCTTCATGCTGACATATTTCGGCTGGCCCAGGGCATCGCCCGCCCAGCAGGCGCGCAGGGCTTTTTCATACTCCGCCGGGCGTTTGCGCGCCTGCGTTTCCAACACGAAGTCGGCGTCGGTCATCTCCATCACCCCTTGGGCATCCGGACTTCCCCAACCTGCGCCAAGATTGATCACCCACCCGTTTGGAGTCCAGCGGGCCAGCGCCGCGTGGCCGCGCTGCGGCCGCGCCAAGGTCGGAATCCCGAAGCACCGCAGGATGAACCGGCCGAAAAACGCGCGCCGACCGCAGACGCCGCCGTTCTTGATGATATTCTGGTAGCGCTGCAGCGAGGGCAGGTCATTATTGACGTTTTGCGATCCGTATTTGACATCGGTCGTGACCGCGGCCGAATAGCGCCAGCCATAGTCCGGATTGAGAACATGGTCGGGGCGATAGTTGCGGAGCATCTCACGGCCCCACGCCAGCATCTCATCCGACTCATCGCCATTGACGACGTTGCGCAACTCCCAAACGGACATGTCCTTGAACGCCGGATCCAATTCGCCGCCGAGGTGGGCTTTCTCGAAATGGAGATAGCGCTTCACGGGGTCAACCACCGCCGGCACCGCGTGTTCAAGGCTGATTGCCAGCGCCAGGCGCTGCAGCACGCCGTCCTTGGCGCGCGGACTGGCTTTTTGGATTCCCGTGTAGATCTCCATCGCCTCGCCGAATTTACCGCTCTTGGGACCGCCGGCCGCGAGCATGGCCTTCATCATGGCGGTATCGGCCAAGAGCTTCTCCACCAGGGATTCCCGTTCCTTGCCCTGCTGCGCGAACTCCGCGAGTCCCTTCGGCGTGGCATCGGCCAGCACGCCACACTTGACCAGTTTCGCGTCCAGTTTGTCGCTCGCCAGGAACGGTTCCACGCTGGCCAACAGGTCCTTGGCCGCTTTCAGTTCGTTCGCGGTCGCAACATCCAGCGCCGTCTGGGCCGCCTTGCGCGCCTGGATGTGTTTCGGTTCATCCGCCTTCGCCGCATCCAGTGCCGCCTGGGTTTCCACCAGCGCCTTCTCGCCGGCTTTGAGGTTCTCCTGCCAGTGGGCCAGGTCTTTCTTTGCCGCTTCGCGTTGGGCGTCGGTGGTGGCCGCTTTCAGCGCCGCCTCGGCTGCGGCAATGCCCTTATTGGCACCGGCAATCCACTTGTTTTTCCGGTGGCCGACCAATCCTGCCGCGCCTGCGATGTTGTCGAGAGGCTGCTGGGCCACAGCGATATCGGCCTTGGCCTTCTTCACCGCTTCGCGTGCCGCCTGCAGGGCCGAATTTTTGCCCTCGTCCACGGTCGGCACGACCTTGGAAATCTCCGCCTGCAGCGCCTTGAGTTGTTCGGCGTAGGCCGCTTCGAGCGGCTGCCCGGCCGGTGTCAGTGTCGTGGGAGCGGCTGGTGCGGCCGCCAATTCGTGCCGGAGGCCGCCAGCCATTACGGCCAAAGCGACGGCGAGACCCAATAGGTTTCTGTGGTTCATGGTTGTTTGGAGTTTGGATGTTGGGGTTTCGATTTCTGTGTTTGTAAAGAAAGTGGTCCATCGTGGCCATGGCTGCCACGGATCGGGTGGTTCGTTCCAGCTGCATTCTGCTACTTCCCCCCCTAAACCGAGACGATTCCGCATTCTAAACAGCCTGTTTTTTTTTAGAATCCCCCCCCCTTCGACCGAGAAACCAGAAATTATTTTTTCAGAGATTCGAGAAACGCGACGAGATCCCGGACATCGGATTTGCTTAAGATCAGACCCATCGGAGGCATGGTGGACATGGCAGGCGGGAGAGTTTTGATGTCGGTTTTTTTGCAAACCGTTTCTTTTTGGCTTTCGATGTTTTTGACCACGACCTCAGTGGCGGTTTCCTTCATCATCATGCCTGAGACGAGTGAGCCGTCATTCATGGTGATGGCGATGACTGAATATCCAGGAGTGAGTTTTGCGCTGGGTTCTACCATGGATTGGAGGATGTATTGAGCGTTTTGGCGGGCTCCGACGCCGTTGAGATTAGGACCTGCTTCGCCGCCGGGACGGTCGCCGGCTTTGTGGCATTGGACACAGTTACCACTGCCATGAAAAATTTTGCGGCCGTTATCCACGTTGCCGCCTTCGAGAGCAATTTTGAATGCAGCGAGTGGATTGGCTTTATCCAGTCCGGCTTCGTATTCAGCGATGCTTGCTTTAAATTCTGGCTCGGGACGTTTGGCGGCGGCATTCAGAATATCCAGTTGGACCGCAACAGGTTGGGCGGAGAGGGTTTTCAATCTCTCCAAGAGCGTGCTTGCCGCTTTGGGATGATCGAGTTCAGTGAGGAGCGCGTATGAGCGCTGTTGGTCATCGGGTCTACCAGAGGTGAGGATTTTGGTGACGACTTCGAACGCGGTTTCTGGGGCAAGTTTGCCAAGCGATTCGAGAGCCGCACCACGGATGCGAGCATCGGGATCTTCGATCAGTTCGACGAGGGTTTTTGGCAATTCGTTCGGCGCATCTTTTTCAAGTGTTTTGAGTGCAGCGATGCGTATGACAGGGCGAATATTTTTGCCGGTGAGTTGGCCAAACATGGCCTCACGTGGGATGGAAACTTTGAACTGTCCTGCAGCGCCGATGACTTCGACAAGCAAGTCACCTGAGGATTTGGTGAGTAGGGTTTCTATCGTTTTACGAATTTCCGGTGATGCCGCCTCGATGCTGCGTGGTTCCGGGATAGGACGATACATGCCAGTAGTCGGATCGGTAGGTGGGATTTTATCGAAACGTCTCACCAGAAACATTGCCTCGGTGCGGGCGTTTTCGGAGAGCGATTCATCGGCGGCGATGGTGAGTAATCGACGAACATTTTCATCGCCACCTGCGCGTATCATCGCGTTGAGGATGCGTAGGTCTACTGCCCATGTAGATTTACCGACGAGGTGAGTTGCTGCAGCAAGCGCGGGTCGTGCGCCCTCGATGTAATTGTCGTTGATCGCTTGAACGGTTTCGACCGCGATGGAGAGGTCGGAGTCTTTGACGAAATCACCGATGCGGGCTTCTTGCATGCGGCGGAAGGCGAGGACAATCGCGCGACGAACGGCAGGAGATTTGGATTTTGCAAAGGCATGGATGGCATCGGCATCACCGATGCGAACCATGCCCTGGACTGCACCGTGACGAACGTATTCATCTTGGTCGTTATTTTTTTCCACAAGAGCCATCAGATCAGCAACGTGTTCTTTGCTGCCGAGTTTTCCGAGAGCGATGGCAGCGAGCATGCGAGTGCGCGGATCGGTATCGGTCAGAAGTTTCACAGCTGTTAGAAGCGCGGCTTTATGGCCGGCGTCGCCGAGGGCTTGGATGGATTGGCCACGGACTTTGGCATCGCTGTCCGAGCAAAGTTTGATGAGTGCATCTGTTGAAGCGGTGTCCTTTTTCAAACGTGCGAGGTTACCAAGACCCCATACACCATGCAGTCGAGTAGTGATTTTTTCGTTCGAGCCAGTGGCGGCGAGCAGAAGCGGACGGTTAGCTGGATTTCCGGAAAGAGCAAACTGTGCGCGGAGGCGCACGCGCATATCTGGATGGCGGAGCAGCTCGGCGAGTTTCTCTGCGGACAATTTCTCGATGCCATTTGCGAATAGTTCGCGGACCTGTTTGGTTTCAGGTTTTGCGGTTTCAGCAGGATCTTCGAAGGTGAAAATATTTCCAAAACCATGGGTCGGCCAGCTTCCCACGTAATCGGTCACGTAAGCTTTGCTATCGTAACCGAACTCGATATCGGTGCAGAGCATTCCGGAGACGAAGTTTTCTTTGTTGGCGACTTTAAAGCCCGCACCGTTCGGTTCCATGCGGAAACCAATCACGGCACTGCCTGCGCCGGTGAAATCACACACGAAGAAATGATTATCCCATTTTTCCGAGAGCCCCGTGCCAGGGTTGTAGGCGAGACCCGATGGACCTTTGCTGACCCATCCTGCAGGGGCGAGGATGGCGCGTGGGCGCAGCGGGCTGTCCATGTCCCAATGGCGCTCTCTCATCCAGTTGGTATCGTGCCGACTCGTGCCTTGGATCAGGTTGGTGAATTTTTGGAACGCTTGATGACCACGCTGCCAGCCAGAGTGGGCGCCTTCCACAACATCGACACAGCGAGCCATGTCCTGCATGTCAGCCTCGTTATCCACGGAAAAGACGTTGCCGTAGCGATCGAACGCGATCTCCTTTGGGTTGCGTAGGCCGGTGTGGACGACTTCAAGGTTACTGCCATCGCGCTCCATGCGGAACACAGCACCTTCGTATTGAGAATAAAGATGCCGACCCTCTTTGGTTTTCAAATTGTAGCCGCGATCGCCAATCGTGAACCAGATGCGATTGTCAGGACCAAGAGCAAAGCCATTGAGGTCATGTCCACTCAAACTCACAGAAATGCCGTAGCCTTCTTGGAGGGATTCACGTTTGTCTGCTTTCAAATCACCATTGGTATCTTCCAACAGCCAAACATGAGGAATGCAGGCCAAGTAGATTTTTCCATCCAGCGCCATCACGCCGGCGGCGGTGCCGTCGAGTGGATTGTTAAAACCATCTGCATAGATCGTGGCGTGATCGCATTTGCCATCGCCATTTCTATCTTCAATAACGCGGATCATTTCTGAGTATTTGGTGAAATATCCCATTGGCTTTTTATCCGGAAATTTCTCCGCGTATTTTTTTAACATCTCCAACCTCTCAGCGGTGGAGGTGAGCTTGTAGTCATCCGCCGTCCACGGGTTGCGGCGGTTGTCCTCAATCCCGCGCTCGAAGCGGTGAGTCTCGGCGATGTAGAGGCGATTCTGGTCGTCAAAGGTGATCGCGGTGGGATCTTGGACATCGGGCTCGCGAGCGAACAGTTTGGTCACCGTGCCTTCGGGGGCTTTGATGTTTGCAAGAATGGCTTTTTCTTCTTCAAGCGCAGGAAGTGGCTGAGGATTCGCCGTCCCCTCGGTCTTTGCAGGTGGCTCATCGTTGAGCGCAGATGCGGTCGTAATCGAAAGAAGGATGACAGAAGCACTTTGCAGGAAAGCGCAGGCGAGATTCGTTTTTCTAAAACTCATGGGCGGGCATTGTTCGTAATACGTGCTGGCTGCTAGAAAATCTCTTTCGTGGGTGCCGGGCCGGCGTGGCCCAGGACGCGCATCGGAGCCCGGGAGTGAGGGGTATGTCCATGTGTTTTTGGGCTTTATTTGTTCTTCAGCAATTCCGCCATGGCCTTGCCCATGGCTTCACCGACGTCCATGTAGACCTCAGCGTTGCCACCGTAGTGGCCGTTGCCGCTGCCGCCTTGTGCCATGTCGTGGGTGAAGACCGTGGCGACATTGCCTTTGAACTCCGGGTGCTTGCCGCTGGCGCCGTCCACCGCGAGATGTGCCTCGAGCACTTTTCCGGTGTTGCCGGTCATCCCCTTGGTGGCCTCGCCGATGGTGGCGAGAACGAACTTCGCGTTCGGGGCATTGAAGTCCTTGCGCACCGCCTTGATGAAGTTCACGAGATTCTGCTCGTAGTGAGCCGAATGCACGGGGTTGCCGGCGTCCTTTTCGCCCTGCCAGAAGAAGATTCCCGCAACCTCATACTTTGTCGCCCCGGGGTAGTGTGTGCCCAGATCCGCAAGCACCTTCTTCGCGTCGGCGGTGTCGTCGTCATATTGCTTGCCGGCATACCAACCGATCGGCTTCGGCTCGGTGCCCTTGGGCCAGGAGTCCGGCGAATCCTTGTAGCCGGCATACACTTTGTCGCCTTCTTCGAACCGCTTACTGCCGGGCGGCAGCAGATCCCAACCCAGACTGCGGTTGCCGATGCATACCTTGAGGATCATGACCGGAGCATCGATGGCATCCCCAAGAGAATGACCGACCGCATATTCCACACCGATATTACCAGGCTTGACGCACAGGAATTCGTTTTTGAGCGGCCCCTTACCGGACATGTACTGGACGAAACGGACATCCTGCCGTGTGACCCAGTTGGCATCTTTGTCCACCAGATAGGGGTATTTGTTCTTCTGCTTTACCGCCGCTTCCAGAATGGCAAACTTGCCCAAGCCCACCGCATTGGACTGACCCATGATCAAGAAGACCTTGACGGGCTTACTTATGTCCGCCGGTTTGCCGTCGGGCTTCGGGATGGGCGGTTCCGCCGCCGAGACGGTGGCAAATGACGATAGGCCGAACGCGGTGAGCGCGATGGATGAGAGGGCGAACGCCCTGCGTGTGATTTGGTTCTGTTTCATTCTTAATATTCTATCTTTGTATTTTGCGCGTTGGTTTCAATCAGTCTTTCGGCTCAGCACGTCGATCGTTGGAGCAATGTTTCAATTCCATATCATTTGTTTGCGCGCTTCAGGAACCCGCGGGTTTCAATTGGAATTTCTTGATGCTGAGACCCTTGTTGGGAGCCCTAACCGTGAACTGAAACGAGTTTGAGCCTTTCTTCAAGTCGATGAGCACCGGCTTGGTCTCGCCCCAGTTTCCCTTGGTGTAGGGCAATGCCATGTTGACGAGCGTGCGCCTGTTCAAGCGGAGCATGAATTCCCGGCCCATGGTCACCGTGCACACTTCAGCCGTCAGTTCATATTTGCCGTCCGCCGGTGCATCCACACTGTATTTCAGCATTTCCGGCTGAGCGGCACCGAGGGCGTAGTGAACCTGCACCTCATTTCCGTCGATGGTATGCATGAAGCGAAGCTTGTCGGTATTCACCGTCGCTGCGGCCGCAGCCGACGGAATCCTGATCACGCCATCCGCGCCGGTCACGATCGTCTTCTGGTCATCCGTCAACTCGATCTGATCGACCTTTTCAACGCCGGCTTCGTCGTTGGACTCGGCGAGTTCCTCCCCGGTGACGCCGATATCCTTGATCGCCGCATCCTCCACCAGGGCGAGTTTCCTGTAGAACGCGAGCAACTTCCAGAAACCGCCGCCTGACCCATAGCCGGTCACTCCGTCCTCTCCCAGGGCATTTCCCAACCACTCACACTTCAGCACCTGTTTGTAGGGTTCAGGTTCCTTGTGGCACTGCGACAGCAGGAGAAACTCCAATCCAGGGAGTCCGTTGACGCTACAGATTGCAAAGCCAGGCCCCAGGACAGGGGTCCAGCCATCGGGAGTCCAGCGCGCCATGGCACCATGTCCCGGAGAAGGGGCCCGCCGCGTCGGTATGCCGAATGCGTAGCACGAGATCTGTCCGACAAAAGCGCGCGGGCCGCAAATGCCGCCTTCGAGAAAGAACTTCTGAATGTTGGACAACTCCTCCGGCATGCCGCTTCTGTCGACGCCGCCCACATAAGGCACGTCCGTCCTAACAATCCGGCAATAGCGCCATTTGTATTCCTCCCGCGTGAGATCAGGACGGTAGTTGCGTATCATATTTCGAACCCAGTCGATATCCTCAAGCGTGTAGGAATCCGGAAACACAAAGCGATAGTCCCAACCGGTGCCGCCCAATTTGGAAAAGGCGGGGTCGAGGATGCCGGCGTCGTATGCCTTCAGGTAATTCTGGTAATACTTGACCAAGGAATCGGCTGCGGGAACGTCGGGATCGATATAGGTTTCGTCCGTATACTGCAAGGATGCCGCCAGGGCCCAAACCTGGAAGAAACCCTCGTGGGAACGCTCGGTGGCTTTCTGAATGGCCGTGTAGTTGCGCATGGCCTGGCCGTAGTTTCCGCCGCTGGCCCCCTCCAGCGTCATGACCTGCACGACGAGCTTGTCGTCATTGAGGAGCTTGTCGATCAGCGCTTTTTCCGCTTCGCCCTTTTGGGCAAAACCGGCCAGGCGGTTCGGGGTGGCATGAGTCAGCAGTGCGAATTTGGCCATGATGGCCTGCTCTTTCCCGCCGCCGAGAAATGACTCGATGTCCTTCATGACCACTCTGGCCGCCGCAAGGGCCTCATTCTGTTTCTCAACAAAGGCAGGGTTGTCCGGGCCGTGTTTCACGGCGACATCCTTGCCCATGACGGTCTTGGTGACAGGCGGGACATCACCGAGCGCGGCGACTCGCTTGGTGAATTCAGCCTTCTTCCCCTCATCCACCTTGGGTTCCAGGCCCTTGATCGCTTCCTTTAGATCAGCCAGCATCTTGCTGTATTGCTCCTCGAGTTGCTTTCCTGCGGGGGTCAGGCTGACCGGCGCAAGGCTCTCTGCGGCAGAGACCGATTTCGATATCGGTGCGTCGATGTCGATGTCATTCTCATCGGAAATCTGCGCTGGGCTCTCTGCGGCAAAGACCGATGTCGATAGGGCGAGGGCCACCATGATCGGTAGCCTCTTGATGATGTCATTGATTTTCATAATGCGGTTCTTTCGTGTCTTCATGGTTACGGTGTCTCTATTGGGTGTTTCTTCAACCATTCTTTCAATCTCTCGTGGGTCGAGTGATAGATGCTCGGAGCATCCGGTTTGGCTGGCTCTGCGGCGAGCTTGCGCATTTGAGCCGCCTCGTCCTTGCGCCCGAGCTTGTCGAGAATCCCGGCCTTGGTGGTCCATAGCTCCACCAGAATTTCATCCGAGGGCACAACCGTGACCGTGGCAGCCATCTCTCGCCACTGGGCCTCACCTCCGTCGTCGCGTCTGCCCAGGAAGTAGCGCAGTTTCTGGGCGTCGATCGCCATCTCGATGGACTCGAGCGCGGCTTTCCAGTCCTGCATGCCGATGTAGGCCAGCGCCTTGCCATGATATTGCGGAGGCCGCCAGCCGAAGCGATCGGGGGCCCAGGGAAGATA
>CAMDLP010000084.1 GCA_945901795.1 Akkermansia muciniphila
CGCCTTCGACATCCTCTTCGCCGAGGGCCAACGCCGCTTCCTCGACTCCATGTCCGCCTACGCCCGGCAATTCGCCGAGCAGTTGGAAAAGCCCGAGATCGACCAACTCCAAGGCCTCCCGCCCACCGTCGCCATCGAGCAACGCGTCTCCCAGGGCGGCGGTAAATCCACCGTCGCCACCGTCACCGAGCTGTGGAATTTCATCCGCCTGCTCTATTCCAAACTCGGCACCCTCTACTGCCCGGACTGCCAGGTCCCCGTCGAACGACAATCCCTGTCCGCCATCGAGAACACCATCCGCGGCCATCTCAAAAATGGTCCGGTCACCTTGTTAGCCCCGATCATCCGCGGCAAAAAGGGCTATCACAACGAGATCGCCGAGTGGGCGCTCAAGCAAGGTTTCACCCGCCTGCTCGTGGACAAGCAATTCAAAGACGCCGAAGGCTTCACGCGCCTGGAACGCTTCAAGGAACACGACATCGACGTCGTCGTGGCGGAAGTGAAAGAAGTGCCGAGTGAGCAGTCATCAGTGATCAGTGGAAGAGGGAAGAAAGGGCAGCTCAAAGACTCTTCACGGATCACGGATCACTGCTCACTCGGCACTCAAATCTCACGCGCCCTGGAGATTGGAAAAGGCCTCCTCAAACTCTTCACCGCCGACAAAAAATTCACCCTGCTCTCCACCCACTCCAGTTGCCCCAGCTGCAACCAATCCTTCGAAGAACTCGACCCGCGGCTCTTCTCCTTCAACTCCCCCCACGGCTGGTGCCCCGAGTGCCGCGGTCACGGCCGTGTGCCGAAACGCCGCCAACACCTCGACATCGCCCGCTTCGATTCCGTATTGGAAGCCGAAATGGACGCCGACCGCGCCATCGACCGCATGGACGACGTCGAGCTGATAGCCTGTTCCGCCTGCCAAGGCTCCCGCCTCAACCCCACCGCCTCCGCCGTTAGGCTAGGAGGACAGGCGTCCCGCCTGTCTGGGAAAACGGGCGTCTCGCCTGTTTCTTCCACCCCCATCTCCGACCTCGGCCACCTCTCCATCAACTCCGCCGCCACCCATTTCCATAATCTCAAATTCACCGCCTCCCGCGACACCCTCATCGCCCGCGACATCCTTCCGGAAATCCGCCAGCGCCTCGCGTTCCTCCAGGAAGTCGGCCTCGGTTACCTCCAGCTCGACCGCTCCGGCAACACTCTATCCGGCGGCGAATCCCAGCGCATCCGCCTCGCCGCCCAGCTCGGCTCCAACCTCCGAGGCGTCCTCTACGTCCTCGACGAACCCACCATCGGTCTCCATCCACGCGACAACGCCGCCCTCCTCAAAACCCTCATCGCCCTCCGCGACCAAGGCAATTCCCTCATCATCGTCGAGCACGACGAAGACACCATCGCCGCGGCGGATCACCTCATCGACCTCGGCCCCGGCGCGGGCCGTCTCGGCGGCGAAATCGTCTATCAAGGAAAGCCTCCGCAAGTGCCGAGTGATTTGACTCAGGATCTAGATGGAAGTGTTCGTCTCAATTCCTCAGGAATGGTGTCAGCAGTGATCAGTGGAAGAGGTAAGAAGAAATCTTCTCTGATCACTGATCACTCGGCACTGCTCACTTCGTCCCCCACTTACCGCGCGCTCTCCTCCGTCATCCACCATCCCATCCGCGGTTCGCGCCGGGAGGTGAAAAAGAACCATCCGTTTCTAACTCTCTCCGGCTGCCACGCCAACAACCTCAAGAACATCACCGCCGCCATCCCCCTCGGTCGGCTCACCGTATTCACCGGCATTTCCGGCTCAGGGAAATCCTCGCTCATGCATTCCTGCGTGGCCGTAGCGGCGATCACCGGTCGCCGCGAAGCCAAAAAATCCATCCCCTTCATCAAAGCCGAGGGATTCAAATCCATCAAAGCCTGTTATGAAGTCGATCAATCTCCCATCGGCAAAACCTCGCGCTCCTGCCCGGCGACCTACGTCAAAGTCTTCGACCACATCCGCGCCCTCTTCGCCCAGCTCCCCGAAGCCCGCATGCGCGGCTTCGACGCCTCGCGCTTCTCCTTCAACACCGAGGGCGGACGCTGCCCCGAATGCAAAGGCAACGGCCGCGTGAAGCTGGAAATGGATTTCCTCCCCAGCACCTGGGTCCATTGCGAATCCTGCAACGGCGAGCGCTACAACCCGACGACGTTGGAAGTCACCTTCCGCCAGAAAAACATCGACCAGGTGCTCGCCATGACCATCGACGAGGCCTGCGCCTTCTTCGAGTCCCAGCCGCGAATTTCCCACCCCCTCAAACTCATGGCCGATACCGGCCTCGGTTACCTCCAGCTCGGCCAGCCGTCGCCCACTCTATCCGGCGGCGAGGCCCAGCGCATCAAGCTCGTCTCCGAGCTCACCAAAGGCCGCGGCACCAAGGCCACCCTCAACAACGCTTTCTTCGCCCAGCGCAACCTCTATCTAATCGAAGAGCCCACCGTCGGCCTCCACCTGGAAGACGTCCAGCGCCTGATTGACGTGCTCCACCGCCTCGTCGATGAAGGCCACACCATCGTCGTCATCGAGCACCACATGGCCGTCGCTGCCGAAGCTGACTGGATCCTCGACCTCGGCCCCGAAGCTGGCGACGGTGGCGGGAAGATCATCGCCGAAGGCCCGCCGGAGAAAATCGCCAAGTCCAAAACCTCCCGCACCGCGCCGTTTTTGAAGACCGCGCTGCGACTTTGAAAAGATCAGGACTTCAGCTTTTTCAAAGCGGCATCGATTTTCCTGCCCTCAACGGCGATGATCTCCAGCAAGTCTCCTATGGTCCGAGCATCCGCATCCGACGATACCGTGGGATTCACTGCCTTCAGATCGTAAACCGTATCCAGAATCGCGCTGGCCCGGTTTTCCGCCTCGCGGGCGGCGGTGGAGGCTTCGGAGATCATGCCGTCGATTTTGGCAATGACGTCGTCGTTCCTCCCGCCTTTCTCGAACTGTTTGCGCTTGGTGCGAATGAACGCGTCTTCGGTCGTGCGGAAAAGCACTCCCTCATCCTGCACCCCCTTCGCCCATCACGCGATCGCGTGTGATTTCAAGGGTGTCGATTTCAAGGGTTGCTAAACCGGAGGCGGATTGATATTCAGGCGTTCTTGAATTCTTTTATCCAGCCATCGAAAGTGTTGATCGTCCTGCTCGCGTCCTGCCTGTTTTGGGCGGGCGGGATTTCGTTAGCGGTGATGTGGTTTGCAGGCACGTCGGTGACCACCGGCTGGATCGTCGTCGGCGCGCTGGTTTTGGCGGTGCTGGTCTGGCTGGCGGTGATGTCCCATGAAATCCGGCACGCGATCGCGCTGCGAATGGCCGTTGATCGATCCGGCAAGAATGCGAATAAGCGTTGACTCCCCGCTTTGGCGAAAACGGTTCCGGTGCTTTTCTAGCGAAATAAAAGACCCGCCGACCTTGGTGGGACGGCGGGTTTGATGAAACGGGTCGCGGCGACCGGTGATCGCCGTTACTTCGCGGCGCGGAGGGCTTCCTCCTTGGCCTTGGCCTTGGCGATGACGTCGTCGGAGACGTTTTTCGGGCAGGGGGCGTAGTGGCTGAACTCCATGGAGAACTGGCCACGGCCGGAGGTCATGGTGCGGAGGTCGCCGATGTAGCCGAACATGGCGGAGAGCGGAGCTTCTGCTTTGACACGGATGCCGCCTGGTGTCGGTTCTTGGCCTTGGATGATGCCACGGCGGCGGTTGAGGTCGCCGATGACGTCACCGACTTTTTCTTCGGGGGCGAAGACGTCGAGTTTCATCATGGGTTCGAGGATCTGCGGGGCGCATTTGACCATGGTCTGGCGATACGCGGCTTTGGCAGCGATTTCGAAGGCAATGTTGCTGGAGTCCACTGCGTGGAAACCACCTTCGTTGAGCACGACTTTGAAGTCCAAGCAGGGGTAACCCGCAAGTGGTCCTTTATTGACGCAGGTCTTGAAGCCTTTTTCAACGGCGGGGATGAACTCTTTCGGGATGCTGCCGCCGGTGACTTTGGACTCGAAGATGAACCCAGAGCCGACTTCACCTGGCTCGATGGTGTAATCGATTTTCGCGAACTGACCGGAACCACCGGACTGCTTCTTGTGAGTGTAACTGTCGTTGACCATCTTGGTGATGGTTTCGCGATAGGCGACCTGCGGGGCGCCGACGGTGACCTCGACCTTGTGGGTGCGCTTGAGGATGTCGATTTTGATATCGAGGTGGAGCTCGCCCATACCTTTGAGGATCATTTCGTTCGTTTCATCGTCGGTCTCGACGCGGAACGAGGGATCTTCCTGGATCATCTTGCCGATGGCGTTGGCGAGCTTTTCAGCGTTGGCCTTATCTTTGGGAGCGACGGCGATGGAGATGACGGGATCCGGGAAAACCATCGGCTCGAGGGTGGCCGGGTTTTTCTCGTCGCAGAGGGTGTGACCTGTCTGGACGTTCTTGAGGCCGACGATGGCAACGATATCACCGGCTTGGGCGGAGTCGATTTCCTTGCGGTCGTCGGCGTGCATCTCGACCATGCGGCTGATGCGCTCGGTCTTGCCGGTGAAGGAGTTGAGGACGGTGTCGCCCTTCTTGATGGTGCCCGAATAAATGCGGGTGAAGGTGAGCGCACCGAACTTGTCGTCCATGATTTTGAACGCCAGACCGCGGAAAGGAGCAGTCGGATCGATGACGGCGAACTTGCCGGTTGGATTGCCTTCTTCGTCCACTTCGGGAAGCGGCTTCACGTCGGTCGGGGAAGGGAGGTAATCGACGACGGCGTCGAGCACGAGCTGGAGTCCCTTGTTTTTGAAGGAGGAACCGCAGTAGGTGGGGAAGAACACGAGGTCGATGGTGCCCTTGCGGATGCACTTCTTGACTTGCTCGATCGTTGGCTCGGTGCCTTCGAGGTAGGCTTCCATGATGGCGTCGTCTTGTTCGACGGCGGTCTCGATGAGTTGGGCGCGGTATTCCTTGGCCTTGTCCACCATGTCGGCGGGGATTTCAACGATCTTGAAATTTTCCGGTTGGCCGGATTCGTCCCAGACGTGGGCTTTCATGGTGAGAAGATCGACGACGCCGGAGAACTCGGATTCGGTGCCGATTGGCAGAACCATGACGAGCGGTTGCGCGCCGAGGATTTTTTTAACCTGGGCGACGACGCGGTAGAAATCTGCGCCGATGCGGTCGAGCTTGTTGACGTAAATGACACGGGAAACGCCGGAATCATTGGCGTAGCGCCAGTTCGTTTCCGACTGAGGTTCGACGCCGCCAGAGCCGCAAAAGACGCCGACGCCGCCATCGAGTACCTTGAGCGAGCGGTAAACTTCGATGGTGAAGTCCACGTGGCCGGGGGTGTCGATGATGTTAAATTGGTGGTCGGCCCAGAAGCAAGTGGTGGCGGCGGATTGGATGGTGATTCCGCGTTCGGCTTCCTGGTCCATGAAGTCCATGGTGGATGCGCCGTCGTGGACCTCACCGATTTTGTGGATCTTGCCGGTGAGTTTGAGAATGCGTTCGGTGGTGGTTGTTTTGCCCGCATCAACGTGGGCGAAAATGCCGATGTTGCGGTATTTGCTGAGGTCCTTCATAACGGATAATGGCTTCTGGTTGGCGGGCACGGTTTCGCGCCGGGGGCAGATTCCTAGTCAGGCGCGGCGGTTTGGCAATCCTAGAGTCGGAGATTTTCCGCCATTCCCGCCGACTCGGGCGATTTTTCCGGCCGCGGGTCTCCTTCGTGCCTCGGATGGCTTGGCGAGCGACGCTCACGCCACACCTGTTCTCAAATCCCGCAGCAACTCCCCCGGTCGTCTCGCCAAGCGACCCCAGCGGCCAGTTTAATTATCGACAGTCTCGTCAACTTTTGGCTTCTTGACGATCAGCCTCAAGATCGGCATAAGCGCGCTTCGCAGACAAAATCCATCACTCCAAAATCCTTATGAAACTCACTTCCTTCTTCCGCCTTGTCAGATTGACACGCATTCCTGTCACGCTCGCCACGGGTATGATCCTCGTCCCATCCGTTTCGAAGGCGGAGCCTGTGCCTGTCCGAGATCTCGATGGCGACGGCATCCCTAATATCTCCGATCGGGACATCGACAACGACGGCATTCCCAATGCCCGCGACCTCAACGTCGATGGCGGCAAGGCCCGTTCCGGCCCTCACAAAGGAACCTACATTGGAGATAGTATCCCGAATGGAGATCCCGCCGAACTTGACATCGACGACGACGGACTTGCTGACGATTCGAATGCCGAACTCGACATCGACGGCGACGGAAAGGCCGATGACGCCCCGTCTGAAAATGACATCGATGGCGATAGAAAAGCTGATTCCGCCCTGAATGAGATCGATATCGACGGCGATGGCCTCGATGACGACTCGACCGCGGAAACCGACATCGACGGCGACGGCAAAGCCGATGATGCCAAAACCGAGGATGATATCGACGGCGACGGCGTGAAAGACGCTGACGACGACGATATCGACGGCGACGGAAAATCCGCCGATGACGACGATGATGACGACGGCGATGAAAGTCTCGACCTTGATGATTCCGACGACGACGGCGACGGAAAGTCAGGTTCCGATGACCGCAGTGGAGAAGATGACAGTGATGAACGTGATCGTAAGGACGACACATGAGTTTGAGCTCGTCCGACAAGTCATGATTTTGATGAGCCGGACCGGTTGACGGTCCGGCTCGTTCTTTGACAGCAGTTGCCGCTTTCCATGTTTCAGCACCACCATCGTTGGACACTGGCCGCCTTCCTCGGCGGGCTCATCGCCGGGGGAATCGGGATTTCAGTCATCCGCCGCACTCCCACCTCGGAGCCAACGGTCATCACCAACGGATTACCCAAACGGCAAGAATCCCGGGCGATTGTCGCGGACCCCCTGAAGATCCGTGACATGGGTGACCGCCATCGCGCATTGATCGATCTGGCGAGGAAACTGGGCGCCTCTGATCCATCGGCGGGTTGGGAGCGCGGCATGGGACTTAGAAATACCCGCGACCGGGCCGAGTTCATGGCCGCGCTACTGGAATCCTGGGCGATGAAAGATCCGGAGGCTTCTCTCGCGAAAGCCAGCGAGCTTGGAGTCGGGCGGCTCAAAACCGAGTGCATCGCAGCGGCTTGTGGTGGTTGGGCATCGCGGGATCCCGCTGCTGCCGCCAAATGGGTCGAGGGCAACCTTGCCGGCCCATTGAAGACCGAATCTTCCGCCGCCATCGCAGCGGCTTGGGCGGAGTTCGCGCCAGACGCCGCTGCGGCTTGGGCGGGCTCGCTGCCACCGGGAACCGCCTCGCAAGCCGCTCTTTCGAAAGTGCTCGAAGCCTGGGTGGACAGCGATCCAGCAGCCGCCTCCGCATGGGCGACATCACAACCGGAAGGCGAAAAACGCAGCTCCGCCCTGCTTCAACTCGCCGTCGAGTGGTCCGATCAGGACCCGACCGGAGCCAGCGAGTGGATCGCCAAACAAGCGACTGCGGAAAACGGCGGCGAAATAGTGGACACCCTCCTCAACCGCTGGTCCGCCGATGATCCGGCCGCAGCCGCCAATTGGGTGCGATCCCTGCCGGCAGACCAACAGACAGAAGCCAATGCCATGGTCCTCGCCGTCTGGGGAGCCGCCGATCCGGCCAGCGCCTCCGCCTGGGTCACCACCTTTCCTCCCGGCGAAACCCGCGAGCGGGCCATTCCCACCTTGGCGGAATCCTGGACCGGCATTGATCCGCAGGCCGCTGTTAGCTGGACGATGGCCTTGCCTGATTCACCGGAAAAAGCCACCGCCCTGGATCAATCGGTCCGCGCCTGGGCACTCAACGAGCGTGATTCCCTCACCGCTTGGATCAGTTCCCAACCCACCGGACCTGAAGCCGATCACCTGCGCTCGACCGCATCGATTGTCATTGCCGAACACCAACCGCGCGAAGGAGCTACCATGGCCGCCGCCATCAGTGATCCTTCGATACGGCAAGACGCGATTGTGGATGTCGTCCGTCAATGGCGGAAGACCGATCCCAAGGCCGCCGAAGCCTGGCTCAATCAGCAATCGCCCGATCCAGCGATCCGTCAGCGGCTTGAACCTTGATCCTGTTTTTTGAAGCCGTCCGTCCACAAGGCCTAGCGAAGCAGATCCGACGGATAATACAGAAATGCCACCCCCCCGGGCGAAGGCGAAGGGCCTTGCGCGTGTTTCCGGCTTGCCACGGCTCGGCGCCGGGCATTGTTTCGAGCCGCAATGGCGGAATTCCTGATGCGACCCGTGGCGAGCCCGGTCCGGCTCGATGGACTCTCTCCCGTCGATGTGGCGGGCCAGCTGCGGCATCTGGACGGCCTGGTGTTTTTCGACACCGCGGGAAATTTCTCATCTAGCGGCTCCCCGCCGGTCTCGGTCATCGCGGCCAATCCTTTGCAGGTCCTGCGGGGAAATATCCACGTTGCCGCCGATCTGGAAATCCTCCGCGCCGCCCTCACGGATGGCCCGAAAATCGCCGGCGACCACGGCTTCCCCGTCGGCGGGCTCTGCGGGTGGGTCGATTACGAGGGCGACTTCGTCTTCGGCGACTACCCGGAAATGCTCGTTTACAGCCACCGCGACGCCACCTGGTGGGAAACCGGCCAGCTCTCCACCCAACTTCGCGACACCCACAGTTCCGCAGAAATTTCCCCTTTCAGCCCGCTCGCGCCGCGCGAGAAATTCACTTCCGGCGTCGTCCGCATCAAGGAGTGGATCGCCGCCGGCCACATCTATCAGGCAAATCTCTCCCAGGCTTTCGCCGCCACCGTCAGCGGCGACCTCTTCTCTCTCTACGAAACCCTGCGCGACGCCTCGCCCGCGCCGATGGCCGCCTACCTCAAGCTCGACGGCCGCGAAATCCTCAGCTCCTCGCCCGAGACCTTTCTCAAAATCTCCGGCCGCGGCATCGAGACCCGCCCGATCAAAGGCACCCGCCCGCGCTTCGCCGATCCCGACGAAGACCGCCGCTCCGCTTACGAACTCCAGACATCCGCCAAGGAAATCGCCGAGCTCGTCATGATCACCGACCTGCTGCGCAACGACATCGGCCAAGTCTGCGAGTTCGGCAGCGTCGAGGTCACCGAGATGCTCCAGCTCGAAACCCTCGCCCAAGTCCACCACCTCGTCTCCACCGTCACCGGCACCCTCCGCCCGGAGACCGACGCGCTCGCCGCCCTCGCCGCCTGCTTCCCCGGTGGCAGCATCACCGGCGCGCCGAAAAAGCGCGCCATGGAAATCATCCGCGAGCTCGAACAAGCACCGCGCGGCGTCTATTGCGGCGCCATCGGCTGGCTCGGCTACAATGGCGAGAGCTCGCTCAGCATCGCCATCCGCACGCTGGTCCGCAGCGGCGACCGCCTCGTCTATCAAGTCGGCGCCGGCATCGTCGCCGATTCCGATCCGGACAAGGAATACGAGGAAACCCTCCACAAAGCCGCCGGCATCCGCCTCGCCATCGAGAGGTGGCAGTCATGAACTTGCTCGCAATTTTCAAAGCTTCCTATTTCCGTAACCTGAACTAATCTGGCTTCAATGAAGCAGGTCAACGTCATCAACATCGACGATCCCGCCGGCAAGACCGTGGGTCGTCGCCGTCCTCCGAACCCCCTTTGCACGAAGACCTTCACCATTCAGCGAGCGAGCGAATGGCAAAAGGCTCTCCCCGTGAGAGGCACACCTAAAGGCGTTTTTCGGTTCAACAGCCACGAAGAAGCAGATCTATGGACGAGGAAGAATACCCGGGTGAAGACGAGCTAGTCTCCCGCGCTCCAACCCCGCAGGACCTCGCGAATCTCTGTCGGAACCTGAATGACTCAGGAGCCCGCTACATCGTTGTCGGCGGTTTTGCCATCCGTGGCGCGGGTTACGGCAGAGAAACCATGGACCTCGATCTTGTCGTCGCCACCGATCCCGAAAACGAGGCCAAGGTCTATAAAGCCCTCGAATCCCTGCCGGACAAAGCGGTGCTCGAACTCGAACCCGGCGAGATCGCGAAATACACCGTCGTCCGTGTCGGCGATGAAATCTGCGTGGACCTCATGGCTTCCGCCAGCGGCATCGGTTACGAGGAAGCCTCGAAAGACCAGGTCATCCGAATGGTCGATGGCGTCCCGATCCCCTTCGCCTCCCCCCGACTGCTCTATCGGATGAAGGAAAAGACCCACCGCGAAAAAGACCGCGCCGACCTCCAGTTCCTCCGCGAGAACTACGCCGAGGAGATTTTCGGCAACGGTGATCCAGTGTAGGTTCCGCCAGAAATCCAAAGCCCCGTCAAGTCCGAGCCAGCATCGAGCGCTGGCTTAAAAAGTAGTCCCGGACTTCAGTCCAATGGCTTTAAGGCTTCAAGACGGGCAGTCTGTCCATCCCGGCAGGAGTGCGGCAAGCTCTGCTGCCGCCTGCGGGGGATGGAGCTCTGCTCCATGTGGGGCGGAGTTCTTTCTCTTCACGGCGCGGAAGACGCTCCGCACCGCATCCGGCAGAGCCGGAGCTGCCGTGGGTGCGAGCAGAGCATCGCGCACTCGTGCGCCGTCGAGCTGCACAACCCCGCCGGGTGGGAGACCCGGCACAACCGAATACCATGAAACAAGTTGATAACCGAAGCGCAACTGCGTCGCCGCGAGGCGGGGTGGAGAGCAGCGTGATAGGAACCCGACCGACCGCAA
>CAMDLP010000085.1 GCA_945901795.1 Akkermansia muciniphila
CTAGACCACACCCGTCGCCTTCTTTTCCACCGGAAGAAGAGTAACTTTGACCCAAGAACCATGATCTCCCATCAATCCGTCGCACCCCTCCACCATAGCTTAGCTTAGCCATTGAGTGGTCGGATTTTCGGCGCCGCCTCAGGCTGCACAGCTCCGCCCGCAGGTATTCCCCCACCTGCTCGGCGGCCGTCAACACAAGAACCTTTGCCATGCCCGGAGGACTATTGGAAATCAGGACAAGTGGCGATGAAAATAATTCTTGCGGGGTTCGGGGGGGGGGGGGGGCTTGTAAAGTAAATACACCCGTTTCGGACGAACGGCATAAAATCATCACCAACATGGATAAACCTGTTTCCAAAGATCCAGATAACAAGGGCTTCGCGCTGGTGGTGACGCTTTCGCTGGCGGTTTACCACGTGATGGTGCGCGGCGACGGTGGCAAGCCGGTGTTTGAGGACGACAAGGACCGCCACGGCTGGCTGGATCTGATGGAGCGGGCCTTTGGCAGCTTCGGCTGGCGGGTGCATGCGTGGGTGCTGACGGGCAAGCGGCTGAGGAGCTGGCGGTGGAGCAGTTTCGCGTCATACGCCGGAGGCAAAAGTCCGGAGTGGCTTTTTATAACAGCCTCTCAGCGCCGGTCCAGAATTTGAAACAGGTTGTGAGCGTGATCCGTCCATAAGGGGACCTCCAAGTCCCGCGCGTATTTCGGTGGGACAGGTGGATGGGCCTTGATGAATTCGGGATCCTTCGTCAGCAGGAGGTAGTCGGGCTGATAGTGGCCGGCGAGCCCGCCGGGGTCGATGCATTGACGGGTGGTGAGATAGCCGAACTCCTTGGCGAGACGCTCCACGACGGGGGCGAGATTGAGGTATTTGTTCGTGATGTGGACGGCGATGATTCCGTTGGGATGAAGGTGCCGCTGATAGATTTCGAAAGCCTCGCGGGTGAGCAGGTGGACAGGCACGGAATCGCCGCTGAAGGCGTCGAGAAGGAGGGCGTCGAAATTCTGGGGTGCTTCGTGTTCGAGCGAGAGTCGGGCATCACCCATCGCGAGTTCATATTTGGCGCCGCGGGTTTCGAGGTCGCTAATGAAGGTGAACCACTTGGTAGCCATGCGCACCACATCCGGATTGAGTTCGTAGAAGCGATAGGTTTGCCCGGGTTCCGCATAACAGGCCACCGTGGCGGTGCCCATGCCGATGATGCCGACCTTGGCATCGGGTTTCGACTTCAATCCATCCAACACCATGCCTACGCCGCTTTCGTGGCCGTAGTAGGTGAGGGGATCACGGCGTTTTGCCAGATCCATGTTCTGGCGTCCGTGTTCGGTGCCGCTGCAATAGAGCGAATGGAATTTACCGCCGTGGTCATCGGTTCGCGAGTTGATCCGCAGGGTGCCATAGAAGCTCCTGGACCGTTCCAGGGCACCGCCGAATGACAGGAATTCCCAGTTCACGATGAAGACGAGGGCCACGGTGGCGAAAACGCCTATTGCGGTGCCGCCGATCACTTTGGCGGACTTGGTCCTGTTTTGGGTTAGGCCGAGATAGGCAACCCAGCAGACCAAAACAAACCCGAAGGCGATGGCGAGCGACCATTCCAGAAAGGTATTGAAAACCATGGGTGCCACCAGACTTACCGCCAGTCCGCCCAAGGCCCCGCCGGCCGACATCAGAAGATAGTATTCTGTCAGGTGGGAGGTGCCGGGTTTGAGCTTGGCCAATTCTCCATGGCACACCATGCAGATCAGAAACATGGCCGAGAAATGCACCACCAGTTCTGTCACGAAACCCGGGTTCCAATCCCACGGGGTGTTGTAAAGACCTGATGTTAGAAATGTGACCAGTATCGCGGGTATCGCCCATGCGGGACGCACATACCAGTGCGGGTGGTCGAAACAGATGATGAAGGTGATTAGATAGAGTGCCAGCGGGATGACCCAGAGAAATGGGATCACCGCCACGTCCTGACAGACGTGGTTGGTGGTGGCCAGCAGCATCAGTGAGGCGAAAGCGGGAAGGAGAACCCAAAGAATCCGGTGAAGGGCCGCAGGTGGCGGAGCCTTGGCGTCCTTGAGCTCTTCCTGATGGAGGCGGCGGGCAGCCTCCGAGGTGCCGCGTTTCCACTCACCGATGGCACAGGCCGCCATCAACAGGGCGAAGACGGCGAAGGCTCCCGACCAGATCCAGGCTTGCCGCATCACGTCCCAGCGGGGTTCGATGAGAATCGGGTAACTCAGCAAGGCGGTCAGCGACCCCACATTCGAGAGAGCGTATAAACGCCAGGGCGTGCTGTTCGGATAGACGCGGGAATACCACACCTGCACCAACGGGCTGGTGGCGGACAGCACGAAATAAGGCAGTCCCACCGTGGCCAGCAACAACACGATAATGTGCCATGAGGGATTTTCCGAACCCAGCGGTTTGAGGGACGAATTCGGCACGATCGGGAGCAGGATCGCCGCCAGCAAGAGCAAAGCGACATGCACCCAAGCCTGGGTCAGTGGTTTGCGGCGGGTGAGAAAGTGCGAGTAGCTGTATCCCGCGAAGAGCACCATTTGGAAAAACAACATACACGTCGTCCACACGCCGGGACTGCCGCCAAACCATGGCAGGATGAATTTGCTGATCATGGGCTGGACCTGAAAGAGCAGGAAGGCACCTAGCAGACTGACGAGGCAAAAAATATAGATCATGAGTTAGTGGGAGATGAAGCCGGTGGGTGTTTCGAAGCTCAAGCATAAGGAGTCAGATCTGGAGCGTCAAAGAGAATGACTGCAAGGAGTTTGCTTTTGGGATGAAGGCCGTTGTGAAAGCTCATGGGAGGACCAGAGGGAGGGAAAAGGGGGTTGATGACAGCCAGATCTGGAGGATGAGGTCACGCCAGAGGGGGCGCATGGAGCGGGGGCTTTGTTTCGGGGGTGCCGGGACGAGGAGGATTTCGGATTGGGGATTCTGAATTTCCGATTGAGGATTGTTGATTTTGGATTGTTGATTTGAAGATTCCGGAGGACGGATGATGGGGTCGGGAATTAGGGAGGTTTGGCCGCGGGTTTTGTTGGACTAGAGGCCGTAGTAGCGGACGGTTTGTTGGGATCAGGGTCGAGGTTCAAGACCTTTGAAGTTGGATTCAGAGGCTGCGGGCGAGTTCGCGGACGAGCTTGGGCCCTTGATAGATGAACGAGGTGTAAATCTGGACCAGCGAGGCACCGGCTTGGATTTTCTCCCGGGCGTCTTCAAGTGATGAAATTCCTCCCACGCCGATGATCGGGATGCGGGGGCCGAGGTGGCTGGAAAATGCCCGCAACGCCGCCGTGCTTTTTTCGAAAACCGGCCGCCCGGATAGGCCGCCCGCTTCCGCCGCCCGCGGGTGGTTGGCCACGAGGTCGCGGTCGAGCGTGGTGTTGGTGGCGATGAGGCCATCGAGCCCGCCGTCGAGGAAAACCTGCGAGAGATCGCGGATGTGGGTTTCATCGAGATCCGGGGCGACTTTAAATAGCAGCGGAACCTGCTTGCCGTGCTCGGCGGCGAGTTTTAGCTGCTCCTTTTTGAGAACCTCCAGCAGCCGGGCGCTGGCTTCCGCGCCTTGCAGGTCGCGCAGGCCGGGCGTGTTCGGCGAGGATAAATTCACGGCCACGTAGTCGGCCACCGGGTAGGCTTTGCGCAGGCAGATCAAATAATCATCCGCCGCGTTTTCGTTGGGCGTGTCTTTGTTTTTCCCGATGTTGAAACCGACGATTCCATGAAACGACTTCGTCGCGCGGACGTTCTCGACGCCGATGTCGATGCCCGGATTGTTGAAGCCCATGCGGTTGATGATCGCCTCGTGATTGATCAATCGGAAGAGTCGCGGCTTCGGATTTCCGGCCTGCGGACGCGGGGTGATCGTGCCGATTTCAACGCAGCCGAAGCCCAGGCGACCGAGCGCGTCGATGGTGTTTCCTTCCTTGTCCAAACCGGCGGCGAGGCCGACGCGGTTAGTGAATTTCAAGCCCATCACTTCCACCGGCGATGTGAGTTCGTCATCCGGCGAAACCAAGCCCAGCAAGCCGGTTTTTTCGGCGATCCGCAGGGCGGCCATGCTGGCGTGGTGAGCGACTTCCGCATCCAGGCGAAACAACACGGAGCGGGCGAGGGGATACATTGCGTCGAACACGACGGAAAATTGATTCAAGACCGCCGCCTTGTCGAATCTCTCATGCGTCAAAATGGCGCAAGCCGTGCGGAAAATGCGGCGATGGTGAGTTTTGTCACAGCCTTGGATTTTAAATTTATTGATCGTGAGTGACTTAAGTGTCCTGAGAGATCGGGAACGGGAATTGCTAAGACGTTTGTATTCCTCTGGGAGTCGTCCTGAACTTTTATCAAGTATTCACAATGAATTCACTTTCCTTGGAAAAAAGGGAATAAAAAGTCTTCAGTGGCGTTTAATGAGTAACTAACCCCATCCTATTATGGCCTACGAATCAGACAGCAGCCTAAAACTCTATTTACGGGAGATTTCCAAAACGCCCCTTCTCACCGCCGAGGAGGAAGTCGCTCTCGCGGAGCGCATCCAAAAAGGCGATGGCGAAGCGCGTTCCCACATGATCCGCGCGAATCTGCGCTTGGTCGTGAAAATCGCCCAAGATTACTCCAATTACGGCATGCCCGTGACGGATTTGATCTCCGAGGGCAACATCGGCCTGATGAAGGCGGTGGAGCGTTTCGACCCCGAAAAGGGCGGAAAGCTCTCCACCTACGCGGCCTGGTGGATCAAGCAGTCGATCAAGCGTGCCTTGGCCAACCAATCCAAGACGATCCGCCTGCCCGTCCACATGGTCGATAAAATCGCCAAAATGCGCCGGATCGCGGCGATCCTAACGGAAGCGTTGGGTCGCGAGCCGACCGATGAAGAACTGGCTGATGAAGTCGGACTCCCTCATCGCAAGCTCGCCATGCTCAGGCAGGCTTCCTATCGCCCGACGTCGCTGGACGCTCCGATCAACGAAGGTGAAGCCACCGCGTTCGGTGAAGTCATCAGCGACGAGCGAGCGGTGAGTCCGCTGGACATGCTTTCCGACAAGAACCTCCACGGCGAGCTCGACGGCTTGCTCTCGGTTCTCGACGAACGCGAACGCCGGATCATCGATGAGCGCTTTGGTTTGGGCGGTCGCCAAGCGATGACTCTGGAAGAGGTCGGGCGCGAATTCGGGGTGACCCGCGAACGCATCCGTCAGCTTCAAAATTCGGCGCTCACCAAGATGCGGCGCGCCCTTCGCAAAAAGGAGAAGCCGCTTCCCAAGCCGATCATGGGCGACTTGATGGAAGCTTGATTGTGTTTTGTTTCATGTGTGCGACCGCGGCGGGCTTCCCGCCGCGGTTTTTTATTCTCATGGGTCCGCGTTTGGCGCAGCATCCAGTTTTTAACGCTGAGAATCTCAAATTTCATCCCAATGCCCCCTCCTCAAAAAGGCTACAAAGTCATCAATCATCGCGACGTCCAATACCGTTGGATCATGCAAAACCGCCGGGGGACGAACGAGTTGGTCATCGAGGCCAGCGCCCCGGTCAATGGCCAGGTCCTGACCGCCGAACTGCCAAAGATTGTTAGTTACGACATGGTCACGGCGGCCATTGATTTCGGAAACGCGAACGGCTGGAAACCGAATGATTCGGGGCCGGTGTTCCGCTGCAAGTGGGCGCGGAAGGCTTTCGTGACGGAGGAGGCATGAAAGGCTAGGGGGATTCCCATGGTGGTCGCATTTCACAAGCCTTACGGCGTGCTCTGCCAGTTCACGCCGGATCTACCGGGGCAACGGACGCTGGCGGATTTCGGATTTCCCGCGGGCGTCTATCCGGTCGGAAGGCTGGACATGGATTCCGAGGGACTGCTCTTGCTGAGCGACGAACCGGGATTCAACAACCGTTTGCTAGACCCGAAGATGGCGCACCCGAGAACCTATCTCGCTCAGGTCGAGGGAGCTCCGACGCCGGAGGCCGTGGCGAAGCTCAAACATGGCGGAATCCTGATCCAAGGTTACCGAACCCGGCCATGTCAGGCGCGTTTGCTGGATGCTGAACCTCAAGTCGCGCCTCGCGATCCTCCGGTGCGTTTCCGCCAGTTGATTCCGACGGCGTGGCTGGAGTTGCAATTGATCGAAGGGAAAAACCGCCAGGTGCGGAGGATGACGGCGGCGGTGGGGTTGCCAACACTCCGCTTGATCCGGGTGGAGATCGGCCAGCTTGATGCCGCCAGTCTGGCACAAGGCGAGTGGCTGGAACTGGGCCCTGCCGAGATTCGGCGGATTTGGCAAAAGTAGCGGGGAGGAGTTCCTCCAGACTGCCCCGATCACTGGGGGGCGACCGGGGCAGCGACACACATACTATGCTGGGGGAGCCCGCGTTCCGAGTCTCAGAACTACGGTGACGGGCTAAGAAAGTGATAAGCGCAGCAAAGCGCCAAAACCGGCCATTGGCAATCTACGCGATCGCGGTATTCACCAAAACCGTAAAGATTCGCATAGCTGCGGACGCCTTTCTGGGCGGACTGGATATGAATGATGCAAATGGCGCGATCCGAACCACGCTTCCAAGCGCGGGCTCCGATAAATAGAATGCTGATCAGCGACAACAGGACCAGAATCACCACCGTTAACTCAAGCAGCGTCATCCCTGACCGTCCGTGCCGTCCCAGTGGACGGGTGGCCGAAGGTGTCAGTGATTTTCTCGTTGATTGAGAGCGCATAATTTCGCAGGTGAGACTTTCAATAAACCCATAATTCTCACCGGAATTAACCTGTTATAAAAAAAGTTGGTCCCAAAATCGGCCGTAAGTGCCTGTTTTTACGGGTTTTCTTCAATCCGGAACCATCTATCAATGATCCGCCTTGCCGGGCAGGTTTTCGATGTTCGTCTGATGTTCCGCGAAAAGCATCTTCAACTCGCTTGCGGCGGAGTTGGATTTCGCGAGGCGTTCGAAGGCCGCTTTATTGAGGAAATCACGACCGCGCTTGCCAGCGGCGACCAAGTCGATCTCGACGAGAATCCTTGGCCCGCGGTCGGTTTGAATGACCGGATAGAGAGGGTGGCGTGACTTGCCGTCCTGATCGATTCGCACTCCCACTGCGGTCCATATCTCACCCTGATAGATGCCGCTGATGGACGGCTGCTCCTTCCCGCGACGCGAGTCGGTGGTCTCGTAGCCCAGGTTTTGAAGGACGGTCGATCCGCTGGCCGGATCGTCTAGGCGGGCGACGTAAAGAAGAGCGGTTTCGACGTCGCCGCGGCGGGTGGCGTCGAGCCACGCCTCCACGGTTTTTCGGGCATCGTCCTTCGATGGAGCGCGGATGGTATGGTTTTTGTCCATGACAGGGCAGCGGCTCAGCAGCGATTGCTGCCATCTGCCCGGCCAATGACGGCTCTCCGCATCCACCCATTCTTGAAATTTCCCGCGAGTGGCACTGTTGGGATCCGGTGTCCATAGCCAACCGCCCGGAGATTTTTCAAAATAAAGAGCCCTCGCATCCAAGCGCTCGGGCTCGCGGGCCGATAGAAATTGGCAAATCGCCACGGCTGTCGTTTCGTCTGCTTGGAATGCGAGCGGCATGGCGTGACGGACGGCGGCGGGGTCGTGGAGCACCCACCAGATTTGCGCCGCTTGGATGCAGGCTTTCCGCGCCGCTTCAGGGGTTTCATCGGGCTTGGAAAGCGCGAGCAAAGATTGGAAATTTCCATTCCGCAGCGTTGTGAGCAAGGTCTGCCGGGCGAGTTCCGCGTTGGCTTGCGGCTTCGAAGGGTGAGTGGCGATCCAATTTTTGGGAAACGCATCGCGGAGGTCCGAGTCGAGGTCGTCCTCCGCTTCATCGTCCGAATTCTCCTTCGTCTCCAAAAACCGGGCGGGCGGATCGATCTGCCAGAGGGCGTCGGGACCTTTTGCGAGCTGGAAATGAACCACCTCGATCCGCGGCCCGGCGCTGGCCGGGTCCAGACAGGCGATGGAAATGAGGGCGTGCCCGTCTTCCTCCTCATGATGGACCATCACCCGCGCGACTTCCGGCGCGACGAGCAGCCGCCATGGTCGCGGCGCTTGCGAGCCAGCGGTGATGGCGAGATCGGCGGCTTTCAGGCGGGCTGGCCAGTCCTCGGGCAATTTCGCCGCCAGGCCGCCCAAAAAACCAAGCACCGAGGGCAAGTCCCCGCGCTCGCAGGCCGCTAGAAAGCGCTCGCCGATTTGCTTGGAATTGAGTTTTCGCAGGTCGTCCGCAGACAGGCTCGCCTCGATTTTCCGGCGCATGCCTTTGATCGACTGCTCGCGGAGCTTTTCCAAATCGACCACCTGTTCGCGGAGCATCCAGTTTTCGAGGAGTTCGAGACGGCCGCGGAGCGCGGTCGCGTAGCCGGCGCCGACGTTTTCAAAAGAGGCGGGCAGGGGAGCAGCCGACCACTCCGCGCCTCGCTTCACCAACGCCACGGGAAACACCTGCAAGCGGCTCGGATCGAGTCCGCCGATTTTCCGCACCAGCACGGCCGCGAAATTCTCATCCAGTTTCACCGCGCCGACTTGCAGCGGATCGCTGCCCAGATCGCGGGCCATGCGGTCGAGGCGGCGGGCGATCTGGCGCTTTTTATCATCGGCCGTTAGCGGGGAAAGCGCGGTGTCGCCGCCGGGGCTCAGATCGAGCTTCCGCTGCCGCACCTTTTCGAGGAAATCGATGGCGGTCTTGCCCGGATCGCTCGGTGCGGCGTGCGCGGTCATGGCGGCCGCGAGCAGGACGGGGAGGAATTTCACTGCGGAACCTTTAGCGCATCCGCAGGCGGACGAAAGCGAAGAATTCATTCTCCCGGCGGTTACTCGTCCACTGGCAGGAATTCCGGCAAGCTGCCTGTCACTCCAGCCAGACGCGGATTTGCTTCCCACGATTCACGATTTCCAAAAATCCTCGCGCCCATCCGCTGGAAATAATCGCCGCCGTTTCTACCGTCCGCGGAAATTTGCCGCAACGGGTCGCCCTTGGCCGTCTTCTGGATGACCCAGGAAATCGCGAGACGGCTGTCCACCATGCTCTTCTTGCTGCCCCAGATCCGGCTCTCCGGGAAACGCAAATCGCCGAGCCACGCGCCTTGCGCGTTCGGGCGGGCGAGCCACCAGCCGTCGGTCCATTGCGTGAGCGTTCGGGTTTGGCGCATTTCGGCCACGGCGGCGAGCGCGTCCCTGCCTTTCGGGTAGGTCGTCCAGCGCACCGGCGTGGAGTGCAGTTCGAAAATCGTCCGATAGCCCACCCGGAGTTCGTCACCGCAATCCACCACCGCGCGCCAGAGCAGGATATTATAAGGAGTGGGCGACTCCATCCGGCGCTCGTATTTTACCCCGCGCCGCGCCAGATCCGCCTCGAATCCGGCCGATGCCACGAATTTCATCCCCACGCCCAGCAGCGCATACCCCGCGCTCAGGCCGAGGCCGAGGAAGCACCATTTTCTCCGCTTCGAGGGCGGCGGAGTCTTCTTCCCGCGCGGCTTTTTCTGCTTTTCCTCCCGCAGAAACGCCATCCAAAGCACCGTCACCACCAGCGGTCCGGTGAACAGCAAATCGCCGGGCGGCAGGCAATCAAACGCCACCCGCTTTCCAACAAACGGCCACAACACCGCCGCGCCTTCCACCGTCAGGCACTCCGCCAGCACATGCGCGCCCCACACCGCAGCCACCAAGCCGCCCGCTTGCGGCTTCGTGATCTTGTCCTTCTGCCAGATTTTCGCCAGGCCGTGAGCCAGCCCGTAGGCCGCGGCCCCCATCAGCAAGAGCGAATGGCTAACACCCTGGTGCCACGCCAGTTTTCGCGCCGTGTCCAAAAACGGGAAAACCAACACGTCCAGCTCCGGCAAAATCCCAAGCAGCGCCCCCCAAGCCAGCGCCCGGTTTCCCAGACGCTTGCCCATCAGCCACTCTCCCATCGCCGCGCCCAGCGCCGCCTGCATGATCCAATTCACCCCGCGACAATGCTCGGAAATCCCCAATCGGAAATCCAAAATCTCAAATTCTTATCCCGCTCCACCGCCTGCAGCGGAAACCCCGGTGGTGGCTTTTTCGTCGAACTCCCGCTAAAACAATTGCAAAAACCCCGCGACCGGCTTCGCTCCTCCACGTCCCCACTGGGACTTCCTTACCGTCACATTATGAAAACGAAACACCTCCTCGTGGCCTCCTGCGCCGCTTTCCTCGGCTTTACTTCCGCCTTCGCCGGCGGCGAAGGGTGGACCCACGACTTCGCAGCCGCCAAGAAACAGGCCGCCGATGAGAAGAAAGACCTGCTCATCGACTTCACCGGCTCCGACTGGTGCGGCTGGTGCGAAAGGCTCAATGAACAAGTCTTCATCCAAGCCCGCTTCAAGGCTGGCGTAAAAGACAAGTTCGTTCTGGTGGAACTCGACTACCCGCAGAAGCCCGAGAACATCGCCAAGCTTTCCGATGAAACCAAGGCCCAGAACAAGCAACTCCAAGCCAAGTATTCCATCAACGGCTACCCCACCATCCTGCTCTGCGACGCCGAGGGCAGGCCCTACGCCAAAACCGGCTTCCAAAAGGGCGGCCCTGAAAAATACGTCACCCACCTCGACGAGCTCCGCGCCAAGAAGGACGTCCGTGACAAGTCCTTTGCCGAAGCCGCCAAGTTGGAAGGGCTGGCCAAGGCCAA
>CAMDLP010000086.1 GCA_945901795.1 Akkermansia muciniphila
TCCTTCCACAAGGCGGAGACGAGCACGGGGAAGCCGTGGGGCGAGGCTTTGACCTGATCGAGCAGTTTCTTGAAGCCGTCCTCGGGCAGCAGGCCGATGTCTTCGGCGAACATGGTGAAGAGGCAGCGCTGGAGGAATCCGGCGATGACCTGGGCGTCGTGGCCGTCGGCCTGGAGGGAGGTGGCGAGCTTGGCGAGGCGGCCGGCGATGTCGCGGGTGACCTCGGCTGCTTTGCGGGAGGGATCGAGCGAATAGGGATCGGTCCAGATGGCGCGGAGGGTGGCGCGGTGCTTTTCCTGGCGGAGATCGGTGAGGAGGATGCGGTGGTTTTTCGGGTCGGGGAAACGTTCGTAATGGCCGCCGGTGCCGGAGAACTCGGCGTAGAGATCGATGCTGTGGCCGACATCGCAAATAATGAGAAACGGCGGGCGTCCCTCGGCGACAGGAAGCGAAGTGATGTAGCCGCGGCCTTGATGGAAGGCGCGTTCGAGGGCGCGGTCGAAGGCGGCGGTGCCGCGCTTGCCGTGGCCGGATTTGGAGGGAAGAGAGGGCGGCGACAGGATGTCACCGCCACTTTCGGAGGAGACGCCTTGTTTGGTTTCGCAGACGAAGTGGCGGGCCTTGTAGAGGTCGATGTAGTTGGTGACGGATGAGCCGTCGGGGTTCACGCGGCTGATGGCGCGGTCGAAGACGTGGAGGTTTTTCGCCGGATCGGGCGAGGTGGGGTCCGGGCGGGGGACCTCGAGGATGTCGCAGAGCTCGGAGAGGAACATCTGGTAGTTTGCGCGTTCGGCGGCGCCGGAGTTTTCCCAGCGGATGATGAAGGATTCGATGGCGTCCGGCGGCATGGAGCGGAGCCTAGCGGATGGAGGCGGCGGGGGAAGATGAATGTGGAGTGGCGTTGAGAGTGCCGAAATGGTCATTGGGAGGAGAGCGGCAGGATTGATAGGTGGGATGGCCCTGTCCCCGCGCATGGACAAAAGAAAAGCGCGCGTTGGATATCCCCCCGGATCTCGCAACGCGCGCTTTTTTCAGAGCCACTCGGCTTTGTCCTGTTCGGTTGACGTCCCCCCGGAAATCAAAAACGAACTTGTGTGGACTCGGCTTCTTGGCTGAGAGCTCCTCGGTGCCGAAGCGCCTCAGAACGAAATCAATTTGCCTGAAAATCAGGAGAACGAAAGCTTTAGGTGGTCCCAAAACCGGCCAACTGGTCCCAAACTCGGCCACAAGGGGCGAAATCGGGGTTTGAAGTTAAGGAAAGTTGGAAATTTGGAAATCGAAGGGAGGAATATGGGCTGGAATGGCGGGGTTGCCGCGGCGATGGTGCCGGACAGCCGCCGTGTCCGACCTTTTCACCACTCCCGCCGCCCTAACCGGCAAGCCGAACCCCACCGAACCGCTGGCGGCACGGATGCGGCCGCGCTCACTTGAAGAGGTGGCCGGCCAGCAGCACATCCTCGCGCCGGGGAAATTGCTGCGGCGGGCGATCGAGTCGGACCGCTTCACCTCGCTGATTTTCTACGGGCCGCCCGGCACCGGGAAAACCACGCTCGCCAGCGTGATCGCAAGGACGACCGGCTCGCGCTTTGAATCGCTCAACGGCGTGGAATCTAACGTCGCGGAGATCCGGGCGAAGATCGACCAGGCGCGGACCTGGCGCGACCTTCGCGGCGAGACGACCATCCTTTTCATCGACGAGATCCACCGTTTCAACAAAGCGCAGCAGGACGTGCTGCTGCCGCACATCGAGCGGGGAGTTGTTAGGTTCATCGGCGCGACGACGCACAACCCTTATTTCCATGTGAACTCGCCGCTGGTCTCGCGGTCGCAGATTTTCCAGCTGGAGCCGGTGCCCGTGGAGGACATCACCGGCGTCCTCGAACGCGCTCTAACAGACGTGGAGCGCGGCTTGGGCGCTTATCAGGTTGTCGCCGATCTGGAAGCGCTGCGGCACTTGTCGGAGAAATCCGACGGTGACGTTAGAAAGGCGTTGAGCGCGCTGGAGCTGGCGGTCCTAACGACCCCCGATGACGACGGCGCGGTGCGCCTGACTCTGGCGGTGGCGGAGGAATCCATCCAGCGCAAGGCGGTGGTTTACGATGCCCACGGCGACGCGCACCACGACACGATTTCCGCCTTCATCAAGTCGATCCGCGGTTCCGATCCGGACGCCGCGCTCTACTGGCTGGCGAAAATGCTGCACGCCGGCGAGGACCCGCGTTTCATCTCGCGGCGGCTGGTGATTTCCGCTTCGGAGGACATCGGTCTGGCGGATTCCAACGCGCTGCGGGTGGCGATGGACGCGCACGCGGCGTTCGAATTCATCGGCATGCCCGAGGGCCGGATTCCGCTGGCGCATGCCACCGTCTATCTGGCGACCGCGCCGAAATCCAACACCGCCTACGCCGCGCTGGGCCGGGCGGTGGACGACGTGGAAAACGGCCGCACGCTCGCCGTGCCGGTGCATTTGCGGACGAATACTCGCAAGAAGCTGGCCATTGCGTCCGGCGAGTCCGAGGAGTCGGCGAAGTATCTCTACGCTCATGATTTCGAGGGCGCCTACATTCCGCAGGCGTATTTGCCGGAAGGGAAAATTTACTATCAACCCGGCGACCAGGGCATGGAGAAACGCATCCGGGAGCGCCTGGATTTCTGGCGGAATTCCATGGGCGGCGGGTCCGTCTGATGGAGCGTCACTTTCGTTTTGCGAACGGCAGTGCTAGCAGGAAATAGAACAGCAGCGCGATTCCGAACATCGAGCAGAGATACCATGGCCACGGGCCGAGGTGGTCGATCAGGCTGGGATTGTCCGGCGGGCGTGAGGCGAAGCCGAAATTGCTGCCCAGCACGCTGTTCACCAACATGGCCATGCCGAGGTAACCGAGCGACCAACCGGAGATGACGAGTGGGGTTTTCCAGAGTGGTTGCGCGGGACGCCAGCCCTCGACAATCGGCAGATAGAGCGCGGCGGTGACCACCGCGAAGTGGTGGACGAAAAACATCGCGAATGGCAGATGAGGAAATCCGACGGTGATCGCCGGCGTGATGAGCCCCTGCAAGGTCGCTGCAAGGCCCCAGAAATAAGTCAGCGCGCAGAGTAGCGGGCGCTTCGTGATCAAGGCGAAGCCTGCGGTGATCGCCGCGATGTCGCAGAGGTGCAGCGGCAGGATGTTGTCGATGGATTTCGGCGCGTCCAACGACAACCATGCGGCCTGACCGAGCGGATAGGCGATCAGGTTGAGGAACGCCAGCAGCGCGGTCGCGAGGTTGCGGCCATTTCCGCCGCGTTTTCCGGCGAGGAGAAACGCCGCCGCCGCCGCCGCGCCGATGCCGAGCGCGATGAAGTGCTCTTGCGTGAACGGGTGGAAGGGATGCGGCATGGATCAATTTTCTATCCATCGGATTCCAGCCCGCCGATCTCGGCCATCGCCGGTTCACGGCCGAGGAAAATTTCGAGGGCGATGGACTGCACGTCTGCGTCCGTCACCGCCATCACTTTGGCCCGCCAGTCCATGGGCGCGGGGATGTGGCCGAAGTCGAGCAACCCTTCGCCCGCCCAGCCGGCGTGGGAGCCGGTCGTCTCGAAGGCGAGCTTGCTTTGGGCGATGGTGAGGCGCTTGGTCCGGTCGAGCTCGCCGGGGCGCGGACCGTTAGTGACAAGGTCGTTGATTTCCCGGTGGATGCAGGCGAGCGCCTCGTCGCGCGATTCCGGGTCGAGTCCGGCGCTGATTTCAAAGGCTCCGGTCTCGTCGAAGAACGTCACGTCGCTGCTGATCTGATAGCAAAGCCCGCGTTCCTCGCGGAGTTCGAGGAACAGTCGCGAGCTCGCTGTTTCGCCCAGCATCATGCTGAGCATCCGCAGCGCGTGGCGCGATTCCGAATGCCGGCCGGGGGTGTGCCAGGCGAGCGCGAGTTGGAGTTGGTCGGTTTCCCGCGCTTCCGCGATCGTCTGCGGGACCGCCGTCGTCCGGTCGAATGGGACGGCTTTGTCCGGCGCGTGGAATTCCTTTGGCAGGTGCGGCGAAACCATCGCCATCACCTCGTCGAGTGTGAACGGACCGGCCGCGGCGATGACCACGTCGTTGCGGAAATGGTGGCGGTTTCGGAAATCCAACAGGATTTCCCGGTCGATTGCGGCGATCGATTCCAGCGAGCCGGAAATCGCGTTTCCTAACGGGTGGTCGCCCCAGAGTGCGCTCGAAATGAGATCGCCGATATGGTCCGCCGGCGCTTCCCGATACATCGTGATTTCCTCGCCGATGACCTCGCGCTCCAGCCCGATCTCCGGCTCGGGAAACGTCGCGTGCCAGACCATGTCGGATAGAACATCGGCGAGCAGAGGCATCAGGTCCGCCTCGCCGTGGCCTTCGTAAACCGTTTGGTCTTCCGAGGTGCAGGCGTTGAGTTGTCCGCCGGCGTTTTCGATTTCAAAACTCAGCTCGCGGGCGCTGCGGCGGGCGGTGCCCTTGAAGACCATGTGCTCGACGAAGTGGGCGAGACCGGCCGGCAGGTTCCATTCGTCGCGGCTGCCCGCGGGAATGTAAATCGAGAGCGCCGCGCACTCGGAGTCCGCCACCGTCGCGACTGCCAGTCGCGGGCCGCCGGGGATTTGCCGCCATTCGTAGGTTGCCTTGCTCATCGTAAAAGTGCTTCCGCCAGCGCGAGGTCCGCGGGCGTGGTGATTTTTAAATTCGGATAGATCGACTCGATGAACTTCACCTGAACGCCGATGGCTTCCATGGCCGAAACCTCGTCCGTCACCGCCAGGCCTTGCGCCGCCACCGCCTCGTAGGCTTCCAACAGCAGCGGGATTTCAAAAACCTGCGGGGTTTCCATGAACCAGAGATTCTCCCGCGAAACCGCGCCCGCGCTGAAGTCCGCCGCGTCCGAGCGCTTCAAGGTCTCGGTCACCCGCCGTGCGAGGGCGGCCGCGTGGAATTCAAGCGCCGCCGTCACACAGCGATCGATGTCCGCGGCCGCGACCAGCGGCCGCGCGCCGTCATGCACCGCGACGAGGTCCGTTTCCGCTGATAGGGCGGCCAGCCCGGCCACCACGGAATCCTGCCGGTCCGCGCCGCCGTCCACGCGTTTAACGGGTTTGGAAAACTTGTCGTCTCCTAGCAGTTTCCAGCGTTCGGCAGGACAAACGACCACGATCTCCGCGATGGAATCCACGGCGAGAAACGCGTCGAGCGTCCGGCGCAAGACCGGGATTCCAGCCAGCGGCGAGGCGAGCTTGTCGAAGCCCATCCGCTGGCTCGATCCCGCCGCGACGAGGATCGCGGAACAAGTGCGGGGGAGGGGAGTGGCTGCCATGCGCGGAGTTTTAACAGCCTGTCTCGCGTCGCGGAAAGAGCCAAATTTTTCCGCAAAATAAATCCCGCCAGCGGACGAACTGCTGGTGGTATTGGAAATCAGGCGGAGCGCCTGGATCGCTCAGTATTTCTGGGTGCGGACGTGGTCGAAACCGGTTTCGAATCCGAGCTCAGGCGGGAATTCGGAGAGGCCGTCGTGGACGTTCATCTCGATGCGGTTGTCTTCGCCGCAACGCTCGTAAGGTGGCTTGAAGGTGCCGCGATAGGTCGGGCAGGTGAAGGTGAAGAGCTCGTAGAAACCGTAGCCGAGGCGACGCAGCGCGCGGTTCGTGCCATCCACCGCACCGTAAGTCGAACCGCCTTTACGGCCGTATTGGTCGGTCTTGCGGACGATCTGCTCGGGGATTTCCATGAATCCGTAGAGGATGTTGCTGAAGGCGCGGCCAAGCTTGCGCGAGGGCGTGTAGGTGGAGCCTGGAGGCGCTTGGATGTCGCCGACGACGACGCTGCTCAAGGCGGCGAAGGTGGTAGCAATAACGAGGAGTCTTTTCATGCTGCGGGGAAGGTAATTAATCTGAATCGGGGTTGGCAACGGATTTTTCAGAATTCGTGGAATTTTTAGAGTTCGAAGCTGAGAACGCGGATGATTCCGGGCGTGGAACGCAGTTTTTCGAGGAGCTCAGCCGGTGGCTCGGTGTCCACCTCGATGACGGTGACGGCGCGTTTGCGGTCGCTGGTGCGGCTGAGGGCCATGTTGGCGATGTTCACGGAAGCGCTGCCGAGCGAGGTGCCGATGGTGCCGACGATGCCGGGGCGGTCGTCGTTCTCGACGAACAGGAATTTTCCGGTCGGGTTGGTTTCGACGTAGTGGCCGGCGATGTGGACGATGCGCGCGGATTTGCCGAAGAAGGTGCCGGCGACGGTGCAGACTTCGTTGCCCTTGACGGCGGAAACCTCGATGAGCTCGGCGCAGTTGGTGGCGAGGGCGACGGTCGATTCGGTGACGCTGATGCCGTGCGCCTTGGCGATGGCCGGGGCGTTGATCAGGTTGACCTGCGCTTCGTGATGCGCGGCGGCGAGGTAGCCGGTTAGAACCTTGCGGGTGATCAGCTCGGTATCGAGCTCGGAAACCGGGCCGAGGTAGGAAACGCGGATCGCGTCGCACTGCGCGGGGGCGATTTTTGAGAGCAGTTTGCCGAGCGATTCGGCGAGGTTGAGATACGGGCCGACGCTTTCGAGGGTGCGGCTGTCGAGGTTGGGCATGTTCACCGCGTTGACGATCTCGCCGGTGAGGAGGAAATTTTTCACCTGATGGGCGACTTCGATGCCGACGTTTTCCTGGGCCTCCGCGGTGGAGGCGCCGAGGTGGGGGGTGAAGATGGATTTTTTCACCGAGAACAACGGAAAATCCGCAGGCGGCGGCTCGACTTCATAAACGTCGAGCGCGATGCCTGCGAGGTGGCCGGCGTCAATGGACGCCTTGGCCGCGGCTTCATCGACAAGGCCGCCACGGGCGCAGTTGACGATCAGCGCGCCCTTGTTCATCAGGGCGATGCGCTCGGAATTGAGGATGTGCTTGGTTTCCGGGGTGAGCGGGATGTGGAGGGTGACGACGTCCGCGCCGGTGAGGGCGATGGCGGCGCTTTCCGCGAGTTCGACCTTGAGCGATTGGGCGCGGGCGGCGGTCAGGAAAGGATCGTAAGCGACGACGGTCATGCCGAAGGCCTGGGCGCGCTTGGCGAACTCCGTGCCGATGCGGCCCATGCCGAGGATGGCGAGGCGTTTGCCAAACATTTCCACGCCGGTGAGCGTTTTGCGGTCCCACTTACCGGCGATCATCGAGCTGTGCGCCTGGCCGATGTTGCGAGCGAGCGAGAGCATGAGGGCGAAGGCGTGCTCGGCGGTTGAAATCGTGTTGCCGCTCGGGGTGTTCATCACCACCACGCCGTGGTCGGTGGCGGCGGAGCGGTCGATGTTGTCCACGCCCACACCGGCGCGGCCGATGGCTTTGAGGTTCTTGGCGGCGGCGAAAACCTCGGGTGTCACCTTCGTTTCGGAACGAATGACGAGACCGTGGTAGTCGCCGATGATCTTGAGAAGCTCGTCCGGCTTGAGGCCGGTATTCACATCGACGGAAATTTCTGGGGCGGAGCGCAGGGCGTCCACGCCTTTTTCCGAAATAGGGTCAGAAACCAACACGCGAAAAGTTGCCATAGGGGCGGGGAATTAACCCACCGGCCGCGTGCTGGCAAGATTTGCGATGGAAAAAATCGCCGGGGTTCCGGGACGCCGGGAAATCCAACGACTCACTTGATTTCCATGCCGCTCTTGGGCCAGATCCAGCGCTGGACCTTGCCGCCTTTGATCAGGGCTTTGGCCTGGATGGTTTTGACGCCGAAAATGGTCTCTGCCTTGTAAGAAGCGAGGCCGATTTGATAGATTTCGCCATCGATGGTTTCGTCGGCGTCTGCCTTCCAAGTGAGGACTTGGGCGAAGGTGAACTCCTTGATCTGGCTGGCGCGGACGCTTTCCTGCATCAATTTCACCGCATCGCTGGGCCCTGCGGCTGTCGTGGGGGCGGGCGTTGTGGCGGGAGCGGGCTTCGGTGTGGGAGCGGGCTCCGGTGCGGGAGCGGGCTCCGGAGTGGGAGTTGGTTGAGGGGGCGGCGCGGGAGCGGTCGGCGGTTCCGCGATTTTTACTTCCGGCGGCGGCGTGGCTTCCACGGCTTTCGGGGCGGGTGGATTGGCGGCGATTTGTTGCAGGAGATCTGTTTCCCGGACGGGCACCGTGCCGAGAAACGCGCCTTGGCCGGGGCTGATAATGACGTTGGTGCCTTCGATGCGGACCAGCGTGACGCGGTTGCCGGCTTCGATGCTCATGGTCAGTCCGCTCGCCGGGTCGGACACTTTCGCCCCGCCCTTCAAGAGAACCTGCTTGGGAAGTTGTTCCGGGCTGAGGGCTCCGAGATCGATCTTCAGAGCTCCGTCGGCGCGCTGTTGGATCCCCAGGCTAGGTTTCGAGGTATCCGGCGACTTTCCGGTGAGTCCGAGGCGCAAGTGCGGCTCGGCCAAGTAGCCAAGCGCGCCAGCTGCTGCCATGCCAATGAGGGTGGAGATTAATTTCATCTGTGTGGCTGATGCGTAGCGGCGGACCGGATCCTTGGAAAGAAATTTGAAAATGGCGTTTATTTCCCGTCCAGCGCTTCGAGGTGCGCCAAAGCTTTCTGGTAGCTGGCATTGCCGAGGTAGTGCCGGAGCTGCGCGTCCACCGAGGTCCGGTGCGCCGCAGTCCATGCGGAAATTTCCTCGGAAACCGCCTTGAGCGCCTCAAGATGCCCCGCCGCGTCGCGATCCCGCCAAGCATGGTCGGCGATGATGGCGATGCGGCGGCGGAGGAGTTCGATCAATTCGGAGGTCATGGGAGTCGGGAGAAAACGGTCACGCGTGGGGCGGCGTTATTGCGCTTTGCCGGGGTAAGATCCAACGCAAAGTCAGGGAGAATGCGGAAATTCGCCTGAAATCGGTATTGCCAGCTGGGTCGAAAAGCGTTTTGTTGAAGAGGTTCCCCCCCGGAGCGATCGGTCCAATGTCCCCCAAACAAATAGTCTCCGCCAGCTGGAAGTTGGCCGCCGTCCTGTTCTGCATCGTCAGCTCCGCCACGGCGGCGACGCTTGGGGATTTCACCTACACCGCCTTCGCTGAGTCCGTCACCATCACCGACTATGCGGATGAGGCGATTGGCCTTGTGGTCATTCCGCAGTCCATTGAGGGCAAAACAGTCACCGCGATTGGGGCCGCCGCGTTTAGTTCTTGTTCCGAGGTGACCAGCGTCGAAATCCCGCCTGGTGTCACCGGAATCGGTGATTTAGCGTTCTTTGGCTGCACTAAGCTGGCGACCGTGAACATTCCTGCCAGCGTGACCAGCATCGGCAGCCAGGCGTTTTACACCTGCAGCGCCATGGCATCTATCACGGTGGATGCGGCAAATCTCAGCTACAGCAGCTCGGGCGGGGTCTTGTTCGACAAGAGCCAGAGCGTCCTCATCGTCTGCCCGGCGGGCAAAGCGGGCAGCGTCTCGATTCCCGGCACGGTCACCCATATCGAGGAGTTCGCGTTCGCTGACTGTGCCGGCCTGACGGGGGTCACGATGTCGACCGGAGTTACCAGTATTGGAGTCTCCGCATTCGAAAGTTGCATTAGGCTCACGAGCATCACCATTCCTCACGGCGTCACCAGCATCGGAGGCTCGGCGTTTTATTTCTGCACCAGTCTGACGAGCGTCTCCATTCCCGGCAGTGTGACCGATATCGGAGACTGGGCGTTTCAAAACTGCTCATTTCTCACCAGTGCCACTTTTATTGGCAATGCCCCATTGATGGGCGATCTAGTCTTTGATAACGTCTCTACGATCCCCGCTTTCAAGATCTCCTATTACGCCGACAGGACCGGTTTCACCTCGCCGAATTGGCTCGGGTATTCCGTGATCATCCTCCCCGCACTCCCCGTCGTGTCCGTGTTTGATTCATGGCTGGCCCTGTACGGCCTCCCCGCGGGCTCCGACCCTCAATCCGACCCCAATGGCGACGGCGTGAGCCTCATGATGGCATACGCCCTCAAGCTTGATCCGACCAAAAACCTGGCCAGCAGCATGCCCGTCCCGCAGATTTCCGGAAATCAAATGAGCATGTCCCTCTATGCCGCCAGCAAGGGAGTCAGCTACACCGTCCAGTCCAGCAGCGACCTGCAAAACTGGACCACGCATTCACGGATGCGCCAGCCAGTGTGAACTTGGACCAAGGCACCAATGGCGGTGTCGGCAAGCCGCCAGTCAGCCCGGTGAAATGGCAGAATGGCAATGCCAACGAAAACAACTCGCACTTCACCGAAGGAGATTCGATCCCCTACCACATGGTTCTGGAAAACCTCACCCTCGGCTCTCACACCGTGGAAATCGAGTGGGACATCCGCCACAGCGGTGCCAACGCGATCGACTTCATCACCAGTTTCGGCCGGATTTCTGAAACGGTCAACCCGCTGCTGACTACTCAAGGCAATCCGTTGCCCGGCGGCCCCTTCGTTGCGAACACATTTGCGATTCCAACTCCCCCGGTGTCTGGCACGGTGTCAGGCTCGCCGGCTTCCCCCACAGTTGGCGGGTTGGTGCAGCCCACGACGAGATTCAACAGTCTTCCAGCTGCCGAGAAACTCTTCACCATTTACAACGGCACGGGTGCCACACTGACCTACATCAACAACGCTCAAGGTGTTCTCGGTGACCTCACAGCCAACCAGTCTGCCACCCGT
>CAMDLP010000087.1 GCA_945901795.1 Akkermansia muciniphila
GGTGCGGAGCTCTTCCTCTTCCCGGCGCCAGCGCCTGAAGAGCTCCGCGCCGCATCCGGCAGAGCCGGAGCTGCCGTGGGCGCGAGCAAAGCTTCGTGCACTCCAGAGTGCGGCACAAAACGGTTCAACGAAACCACCGTGACTCCCAATCCTTAAAGGCGTTGCGCTTTAGGCCGCAGAGCGCCTTTCTAAATCCTGTAAGAAATTGAAAATCAAAACTGGTGCACGCTGCAGGTTTCGAACCTGCGACCCCATCCGTGTGAAGGATGTGCTCTACCACTGAGCTAAGCATGCTTTGACCAGAAATGGCCGCGGAACCCGCGACCGGGCCAAAGAGTGGAGGAGCGCGGACTGACTTGGCAAGCATTTCAGTGCGTCGGGTGGATTTTAAACTTTGTCGCGGCCGGGCGGGCACTAGTGTTTCGGGGAAGCAAGACCCGTGGCCCAGATTCCCAAAGACAGTGTTGAGAAAGTGCTCGAAGCGACGGACATCGTCGATTTGATCGGTTCTTACATTCAGGTGAAAAAGGCGGGCTCGGCGTTCCGCGCGAACTGCCCGTTTCACAACGAGAAGACGCCGTCGTTTTACATCACGCCTTCCACCCAGCGCTTCCATTGCTTCGGCTGCGGCGCGGGTGGGGACGCGATCTCCTTCGTCCGCGATCATGAAAATTTGCCGTTCGTGGATGCGGTTAGGAAACTCGCGTCGCGGGCGGGGATTCACCTCGTCGAGGAGGAGTCCGACCCGAACGCCGACCAATCCCGCCGCACGCGCGGACGCCTGCTGGATATTCATCGCGAGGCGACCGCGTTTTTCCACGAGCAGCTGATGAAAAATCCGGCGGCGGCCCATGCCAGGGATTACATGAAGTCGCGCGGCTTCGGCAGCGAGATGGCGGTGAGCTGGTCGGTCGGCTGGATGCCGGACCACCCGAAGCTTTTCCTCGATTGGGCGCGCTCGCGGAAATTCAGCGGACGCGAGCTGGTAGATTCGGGGATCGTCAAGTTGAAGGAGGACAACCAGCCGCGGTCCGGGCTTTTCGTGCGCTTCCAGGACCGGCTGATGTTTCCCATTCGCAACGAGATCGGCGACGTCATCGCGTTCAGCGGTCGGCAGCTCCGGGAAAACAAGAACAGCGGGAAATACATCAACTCGCCGGAGACCGCGATTTTCAAGAAGTCGCGGGTGTTCTTCGGCCTGGACCGGGCGAAGAAGCCGATCCTCAAGGAAAAAGCCGCGCTGTTATGCGAAGGTCAGATCGACGCGATCTGCTGCCACGAGCTGGGAATCGAGCACGCCATCGCCACCTGTGGCACGGCTTGCACCCGTGAACACGCGAGGCTGCTCAAGCGCTACACCAACAACGTGCTGGTCTGTTATGACGCGGACAAGGCCGGGCTGGCGGCGACCGAGAAGGCGTATCGCGAGCTCGTTCCCGAGGGGCTGTCCGTCCGCGTCGTCGAGATGCCGGCGGGGGATGATCCGGATACGTATCTCAAGGCGCATGGCGAGGAGGCCTTCCGGCAGCTTCTCTCTAACGCGAAAGAGTTTTTCCACTTCAAACTCGAACGGGCGAAGGCCACGGGAGTTTTCGACTCACCCACGGAACGGGCCGCCGCGCTGAACGAGTGCGCCGAGCTGTTATCGCTGATCACGGACTTCGCGGTGCAGGACAACCAGCTCAACATCGTGGCCGTGCACCTCCAGACATCGACGAGTTCCCTGCGCGAGGCGATCGCCAAAGCCAAGGCGCGGCCGAAGCGGGTGTATGCCGAAAAGACGGCGGGCGAAGGCGAGAGCCCACCGCCCGCCGAGCCGACGCGGCTGCACCGGATCGTCGCATTCCTCTGTCATCTCGCGCTTTCCTCCGGCCCTGCGCAGCGGTTTCTGGGAGAACAATTCGAGACCTTGCACGAGGCTAACCGCTGGCTAGAGGGAATCCCGCTGTTGGAGACCATCCTCGGCGCGGCGCCCGATCCTGCTTCGAACGCGGCGGTGAACACCTTCATGGGCGGTCTATCCGAAGCCGATCGACTCGCTCTCGCCCGCGAGACATCCAGCCTTGATGGCGTCTCGCTCGACGGGATGCAAGCCGCCGAGCAAGCGCTGGCATTGCTTTCCGGCACGGTGCTGCAACGCCGCGACGCAGCGGTGAAAGCCGAGCTCAAGCAGGCCGGTCTATCCGCCGCGCGGATGGTGGAACTCTTGCACGAGGCCAAGGAAATCAGCAGTCTCCTGCGCGGCATCGGCCAGCGCTCGGAATTCGACGACGAGCTGCCCGCATCCACCTTCAAGGAAAAGCTTCCACCGTGGAAGAAGCGGTTCGATCCGGCGAAGAAGGCTTGATGGGTGACGTTCATGCGGGAAAATGACGCCATTTGGAATTTTCCGGCATCGGCAGTCTTGACATCCGCGCTGGGTCCTCTGAAATCCCCCGCATGGCCAAGAAATCAGCACCCATCAAAGACAAGCTCAACAAGACCCAGATCCTCGACCAGATCGCGGAAAGCACAGAACTCAGCCGCAAGCAAGTGGCTGCCGTTCTCGACAGCCTGACCGACGTCATTGAAGCCCACGTGAAGAAGAACGCCGTCGGCGAATTCGTCCTCCCGGGCTTGATGAAGATCAGCACCGTGCGCAAGCCGGCGACCAAGGCGCACAAGGGCATCAACCCTTTCACCAAGGAAGAAGTGATGTTCAAAGCCAAGCCAGCCACCACGGTTGTCAAGGTGCGTCCGCTCAAGAAGCTCAAGGACATGGCTCTCTGAGAGCGGTTCTAACGTGTGGTTCGTCCACATGTTATCCACGGCGGTCCCCGGTTTTTCCGAGGGCCGCTTTTTTTACCCATGACGACAGCGTGAGTGAATGCCGGGGCGAGCTGTCCTTGCGGTCCCGGGAATGTGCCGCTACAAACCCGCCGTGGAACCGATCCGCTATTTCAACCGTCACACGCAATCCCTCGAAACCGAACAAGTTTACGGCGAGGGATTCCTGCGCTGGACTTACGGCCACCCGCTCGGGGCGATCTCGCTCAACGCCTTCGTGAAGCGCCCGTTTTTCTCGAAATGGTACGGCCGCCGGATGAGCACGCCGGAATCCGCGGCGCGGGTGGCACCGTTCATCGCGCATTACGGCCTCGATCCGGCGGATTTCGCGGACGCGCCGGAGAGCTACCGGAGTTTCAACGAGTTTTTCTATCGGAAACTCAAGCCCGCGGCGCGGCCGGTCGATGCGGACGAGGACAGCGTCGTCTTCCCCGCGGACGGGCGGCATCTCGGTTTCGAGCGGGCCTCAGCCATCGAGGGGGTTTTTGTAAAAGGCCAGAAATTCGACCTGCCCGCACTGCTCGGCGACCGCCAACTCGCGGAGCGCTACGCGGGCGGCGCGCTGATCCTCTCGCGGCTGTGCCCGGTGGATTACCATCGTTTCCATTTCCCGGCAGCGGGCGTTCCGGGTGAAACCCGCTTGATCGAGGGGCCGTTGTTTTCCGTTTCTCCCATCGCCCTGCGCCAGCGCCTCGCCTACCTGTGGACGAACAAACGGACGATCACCGAGCTCAAGACCGGGCGCTTCGGCACGGTGCTTTGCCTAGAAATCGGCGCGACCTGCGTGGGCACGATCGGCCAGACATTCACGCCCGGCCAGCCTGTCGCGAAGGGCGCGGAGAAGGGTTATTTTGCCTTCGGCGGCTCGTCCACGCTCACGCTTTTTGAGCCGGGAGCGGTCCGATTGGAACCGGATCTGCTCGAAAACTCGCGCCAGCAAATCGAGCTCTACGCGCGGATCGGTAGCCGGATGGGCCGCTCCGCTTGACCTTGCCCGATTAGGGCGCACCCTTTCATCAATCGCAGATGCAGAATCACCTCAAGACCCTCAAGGAACATGCCAGGGAAGCACTCAAACCGGCGCTGGAAGGCCAGCTCTCACCCGCCGAACGGATCGCGCTGTATAAGAAATTCCTCAAAATCGAGGAACACCGCATCCAGCTCCACCACCGCTCCGGCGCGGGCGGGCTGGAAATCGCCCGCGCGCGCGCGGCCCTGCTAGACATCATTCTCGGCTCCATCCTCGAAGCCTCGCTCCGCGCCAGCAAAGGCAAAATGCTGCCCATCGCGCTCGTCGCCACCGGCGGCTACGGCCGCGGCATGCTCAACCCGCGCTCCGACATCGACATCCTTTTCCTCCTGCCGCGGGCATCCACCAAGTTGCCGCTGCCCCTTCAGGAACTCGTCCAAAACGTGCTCTATCTGCTCTGGGACGTCGGATTCAAGGTCGGTCAGGCATGCCGCTCGATCCCGGAATGCATCGAGCAGGCGAAGATCGACCAGGAAAACAAAACCTCGCTCATGGACGCACGTCTGATCGCCGGCGACGCCGCTCTCTTCGCCCAATTCGAGACCCGCTTCGTCAAGGAATGCATCAGCAAGGGTCAAGCCGCGTTTTTCGAACTCCGCAGCAAGGACCTGCGGAGCCGCCACGAAAAGTACTCCCGGACCGTTTTCCTCCAGGAACCCAACGTCAAGGAAAGCTGCGGCGGCATGCGCGACTATCACAATATCGAGTGGGTCGCCCGTGTCAAAACCGGCAGCAACAAACTTCAGGAACTCGTGGAGAAAAAACTGCTCACCGCCTCCGCTTCGAAGGAAATCGAGGAGGCTTACGACTTCCTCCACCGCGTCCGAAACGAGCTCCACTATCACACGGACAAGGCCACTGACCAACTGACCCTCCAGCTTCAAGGCGTCGTCGCCACCGCGTTCAATTACCCACAGCGCAACATCCTGCGCAGCACGGAGGCGTTCATGCGCGACTACTACCGCCATACGCGCCATCTCTATCAGCATGCCACATCCCTGATGGAGGCGTTCCAGATCGAGGCGGAATCACGCGCCGAGTCCGGCATCCGCTCGTTCCTGACATTCCGCAAGAAAAGCCGCGAGGAGTTCGACGGCTTCATCGCCCGCGACGGCCGGCTGTTCCCCGCCAGCCAGGATATCTTCAAAGACGATCCGCAGCGCCTGATGCGGCTCTTCCAACACTGCCAGGTCCGCAACCTCAAGCTCAGCCCCCAGATCCGGCGCCTCATCGCCAGCCATTGGGAGGACATCGACCGCCCGTTCCGTTATTCAAAGGCCAACCGTGAGGTCTTCCAGGCGATTCTCGAACGCAAAGGCGACGTCGCGCGCACTCTCCGACTCATGCACCGCATCGGCTTCCTCGGCCGCTATCTGCCAGAGTTCGGCGCGCTCGACTGCCTCGTCCAGCACGAGTTCTTCCACCGCTACACCGCGGACGAGCACACGCTCCGCTGCGTCGAGCAGCTCGACCAACTCATCGCCGAGACCAACCCGCGGCGGGAAATCTATCGGCGCTTGTTTCACGAAATCCAGGATTCCTACGCTCTCTATCTGGCGGTCATCCTGCACGACACCGGCCGCGCCGAGAACGTCCGCGAACACATCGACGGTTCCGCCATGCTCGCCGCACGGCTCTGCACCCGCTTGCAGATCCAGGGCGCCCGGCGCTCGCTGATCATGTTTCTGGTGGATAACCATCTGAGCTTCTGGCGGACCGCCACCACCCGGAATCTCGACGATCCCGAGGTCATCGCCGAGTTCGCTAACGTCGTCAAAACTCCGTCGAATCTCGACGCGTTGTTCCTGTTCACCTTCGCTGACTCCAACGCCACCTCGCCCGAAGGCTGGACCGGCTGGAAGGAAAGCCTGATGCTCCAGCTGCACGTCGCCACCCGCAGTTTCCTCGAAGGCGGCCGCGAGAAATACTCGCAGAAACTCGACGCCGACCGCCTCGCCCTGCGCGCCGAAGTCCTCGGTATCATGCGCGAGGACTATCACCCGGACGTCCACCGCCACTTCGAGCTGATGCCGGACTCCGCCTTCCATTTCCGGCAAGCCGCACACATCGTCACCCAAGTCCGCACCGTCCGCCATTTCCTCCAGCGGGAAGCCGAGACGTCCGATCCCTTCGCCTCGTGCATCAAGTGGATCGACCACCCCGACAAGGGCTACACCGAGCTCGTGCTCGCCACCCGCGACAAGCCGCTGCTGTTGGAGAAAATCTGTTGTGCCCTCGCCTCGGAGCAAATCAATATCCTTTCCGCCGACCTCTTCACCCGCACCGATAAGATCGTCGTCAACATCTTCCGCGTCTGCACCACCAACTTCGAACCGGTCTCCGCGGCCTCCACCCGCAAGCGCTTCTTGGATACCTTCGAAGCCATCCTCGCGGCTGATAGTTACGACCCCGAAAAGTTCCTGCGCCGCAAGGTCAATTTTCTCAAGCCCCGCTCTGACAATGGCATCACCGTTCCAGTCCGCGCCTTTGTCAGCAACGACCTGCACTCCACTTGCACCACCGTCGAAATCCAAGGACTCGACCGCATTGGTCTGCTGCACGACCTCTTCCACACCATCAACAAACACGGCTTGAACACCGCCCACGCCCGGATTTGCACCGAGAAGGGCGTGGCGATGGACACCCTTTACATCACCACTGCTGCGGGCGAAAAAATCCAAGACACGGAGCTTCTCAAGCAGCTGGAAGAGGAGTTCTCCGCCCTCGTCGCCCGCCCCGAAACTCCGGGCTGAGCAAACGAATGTGTCCCGACTGTCTCAGTCGGGAGATTTTCTAGCCGGCCGCTTCACCCCAACCATCCCGCCTACTTATCATTCATGATCGAGAGTTCGAGGATCGTGCGTTCCGGGAAGCTGGAACCTCCTTGGGTGACGTAGTCGTGGTTCCACCGCAAGTGCACCAGCGCGCCGAGCGTTAGCGCTGAAATGGCCTCATGAATCGCCGCAGGGACCTTCGGGTTCTTGATGTTGTCGCCAATGAGGATCTGGAACCGCTCCTGCTTCGGGTCGCCGTATTCCCCGGGCTTTTCGTAGCCGAGGTATTTGACGATGGAGAAGGTGGCGAGCTTGCCGGAATGGCCGCAGCGGTCGGGGCAGAGGGAGGTGCGCCCAAGGCATTGATGATCCTTCAAGCCTTCGAAGCGGGCTTCGGTATCATGGGAGGATAACAACTTACGCTCCTGCTCCTGCGCCGGGGCTTTTTTGGAAAGGAGTTTTTTCTCCACGGCTTGCCGCCATTCCGGCGAGCCGACATCCGCGGCATCCGCGATCTTCAAGCGCTTGTTCAAGGCCGCCGACCATTCGTCACCTCCAATATCAGGTCCGTGCCCTTGCTGGTCGGTAACAGGATGGCGCTTCTCAGCCCATTTCGCCCACTCCATCCAATCCGCCGGAGGAGCATCCGCGGCGACGCTTGCAATGGCCGGCTTTTTTCCGGGTTCCTTTTCGCCTCCCTTGACGACAAGGATCGGTAGAAACAAGGCCAGCAGCAGGATCGGCCTAACATTCAATTTTCGGGATGATGGAGCGTTCATGGTTTTGTGTTTGATGGGTGGTTTTGATCGAGGGGGCGGATGAAATCGATTCGCGCGGAATAAATTGCCTGAGGGCCAGCCGGTGTGGACTTCGTCATTTTTGAATTTGTCTGCTAGCGCAGTCTCTGGATTCCCCGCTCCAGTTACTTGAGGGCATCGATCACGCGGAGCATGTCGCCGACGCGGGGGCTGCTGGCGTAGAATTGCTTCACCAGCGAGGTCGGGCCGGTGAGTTGTTTGAAGTCGATAGCGTCGGCGAGCGGGCCTCCTTTGAGTTTTTCGGCGGCGAGCAGCGAGAGGCCGGCGAGCTGCATGGAGGGCGTGGCGCGGTCGAAGGCGGTGGCCTGGGAGTCGTAGGAAATCGTCCAGGCGCGCTCTACCATCTCGCCGGTGGCGGCGTCGCGGAAACGGACGCTGACCTCGCCGATCTCGCCGGTGCCGTTGGCGAGCGGCTCGACTTGATAGATCGCGACTCCTGCTTCTTCGGCGGCGAGTTCGGCTGCGTCCACGGCTTCGTTGCGGAAGTCCCTGGTTTTGAGGCGGTCCTTTTCGAAACCGATGAGTTTGTATTTCCCGACGCGCTGCGGGTTGAAGTTTACTTGGACTTTCACGTTCTCGGCGGCGGGGCGGAAAGCTCCGGCTAACTGGCGGGCGAAGCTGTCATTCTTCTCGTTGCCGACGACGTAGTAGCGGCCGTTGCCATTGCGGGCGAGCTCGCTGGGCAGGCGGTCGTTGAGCCCGTCCGCGCCGATGCCGGCGATGTCGAAGGCGATGCCTTGCTGGCGGAATGATTTCACCAGCTCTGCGAGGCGGGCAGGGTTGGCGTCGCCGAGATTGGCCGCGCCATCGGTGAAGAGGACGATGCGGTTTTGGGCTCCTGCGAGCTGGTGACGCTGGGCTAACTGGCCGCCGAGTTTCATCGCTTCCTCCAGGGTCGTTCCACCTTCGCTGGCGGTTTGATTGACGAGATCGGCGAGTTTCGTGGCTTGGTCGCCGGTCATGCCATCGGCAAGAAGATGTGGCGTGCGGGAGAAGCCGATGACGGTCACGAGGTCGGCTTTGGTGAGCAGCACGCCGAGTTGGGAGAGCGCGTGTTCCATCGACGCTCGGCGGTCCTCGCGGACCATCGAGCCGGATTGATCGACTAGCAGGGTGAGCCGCAGCGGCTGCATGGCACTGCGACCGACCGAGCCGGTGCGGAGCGCGACGCGGACGAGGGTTCTGCCGGGAATGACCGGGTGGGCGGCTTGTTCGATAGTGGCGGCGACTGGCTCGTTAGAAGCCGGCGCGGGATCGCCGTAGTCCACGGCGTTGTAGAACTGCTCGGGCTTGATGCCGGCGGGATCGGGGCGTTCGCCCTTGGCAAGAGCGGCCTTGGCGAGCTGGAACGAGGCGTCGCTGATGTTGAGGGAGAAGGTGGAGTAGGGAGTCTCGGCGGCGGGGATTTCATTGGCTAGATCAGCAAGTAACTTGGCTTCCTCGGCGGGCGGTGGTTCGTTGGCAGGCGCGGGCGGTTCAAATTCCTTAGGGTATTGAAACTCCCTGACGATTTCAATCGGTGCAGCAATAGGTGCTCCATAGTCCACGACTCCGTCAAACTCCTGAGCTTTCTCATCCACCGGAACCGACGTCGGCCCTGCGTATCCATTCTCTATGTTGAGGGTGCCGGATCCCGCTTTTGCAACGATCGCGGGTGCTGGAGTTGGTTGACCGGGGGGCACCACCATTGGCTTGGCAGGGGCTTGCATTTTGCCTTCTTTGTTTTTGGATCCGGATCTGGAAAGGGTAGGGGCGGAACTCATGTTTTCCCCCTCTGGTTCCGCCGCCGTCTGAGTAGCTGTGGATTCATTGGCAAGGGCCATGCCTGCAAAGCGAGCTCCATCGGCATGGCTTCCATCTAAACCACCGGACATGCCGTTAGCTACGATAGGCGGCATCGCATCGATGCTGGACGGATTGCTGGGGTCTGCTAGCGGGGAGTTCGCCGCGAGACCTGCAGGCTTTTGATTCCGCTGTCGCTCGGCCGATTGTTTCGCGAGCTGGCTCTGCTTGGCGCTTGCGATGGGTTCCGCGCCCTTTTTGGCGGCCTCGACTTTGTAGGTGCCATCGTCGCGCTGCGCTGCTTGCGCAACAGGGGCGGCGGCACCGGGGCCAACGCCTCCCTCATTCGCGACCTTGGAGGCGATGGTTTGCTCGATTTGTTTGAGTTTCATCGCCTGCAGAAGTTGTTGGTTGGATTCGAAATCGGCCTTGGCGTCGGCGTAGTCCTGAGCGTCGAGGCCGCGCTTGATGGCTTCTTCACGCGAGTCGTTTTTCATGACATCCTCGTCCACGCCGGATTGGCCGTAAAAGGAGTCCTGTCCCTTGTAGATGATGCCCTTGGTCCTGACGATGGTGGCAAGGTCCTTGCGGCGCTCCTCGACTTTGTCTTCCTGGTCGCGGATGGCTTTGTTGAGTTCCTGCAAGGTGAGTGCGGCGGCGGCTTTGGATTGGGGGGCTGCCGTGTCAGTGGCGACGGCGCTCTTGATAGGACTCATACGACCTATAGGAACTATGAGTTTCGCGACGAAGATCGTTAGAACCAGGCAGGCGGCGATCGCTAGGAACGCGCGGCGGCCGCTGTGGCGGATGCGGAGGTTTTTCTTCGGCTCAAGCCGGGTGACTTTTTCCTCGCCGAGGATTTCATCGAGCATCTTGCGTTTTTCCTCCGGAAGTTTCCACGAGTGATCCTTCTCGCCTGCCTCGGCTTCGGTGAGCAGGCCGTGGAGGGCGCGCATGCGGCGGCGGAAGACGAGGAGTTCGGGTTTTTCCTCGCAGAGGCGTTCGAGCTCGGCGGCTTCGAAGGCGGAGGCCTCGCCGAGGACCCAGGCGACGATGCGGGCTTCGACGG
>CAMDLP010000088.1 GCA_945901795.1 Akkermansia muciniphila
GCGGATTCTCCGCCACACCTTCCGCTTTCCATTACGAAGCGGGCTCTCGCTGCTGCTCGACGAGGCCACCTCCGCGCTCGACAACACCACCGAACGCCTTGTCCAGCAAGCGCTTGAAAACCTGCGCTCGGACCGCACCTGCTTTGTCATTGCGCACCGCCTCTCCACCGTGCAGAAGGCAGCCCGCATCTGCGTCCTCCACCACGGCAAACTGATCGAACAAGGCACCCACGCCGAACTCCTTACTCGTTGCAGCGCATACGCGAAACTTTGCGAAGTCACTTTCGCTAACGATTCTCGACCCGCCGCCTGAAATCTCCCAATCTCGCTCCAAAGCAATTTTCCACCCGCTCTCCTCATGGAAACACTCATCAAGCTCCCCGACTCCGCCGCTCCCAGCCCCATCGCCGAGATCCTCGCCTCGCTGCGCAAGGAACATTTCGAGCCCCGCCACGAGGCCAAGGCCTGGGGCGACTGGATCTATCTGAACAGCTACACCACCGTCATCAGCATCGAGTGCAACCACGGCCTCAGCAGCACCGCCACCATCGAGCACGGCGAGGGCGAGGAAGAAGGCGAGCCGGTCACCTCGCTCTACCGCGCCTTCGGCCGCCTCGGCTGGCTCGGCATCGACGGTGATGGCGAGTTTCCACTGGATTGAATCAACGCCTTTTTTCACGCAGAGTGCGGCATCATTTCTGATGGCCTTGACCTCTGTCATGGCGACACTCAAATTTCCATCAGTCATGAGAGACATCACTCACCCCGCGGAACGCTTGGTCCAGGCGATGGCCAGGATCTATCAATACCGGATGACCACGACCTCCGGCGGCAACCTTTCGATCCGTGATGCTGACGGCTCGATCTGGATCACTCCCGCCAGAGTGGACAAGGGCGCGCTGCGCATCGAGGATATCGTCCGCGTCCTGCCGGATGGCAGCACCGAGGGCCTCCACAGGCCGTCCTCCGAGTTCCCCTTTCACAAGCAGATTTACGACGCGCGGCCGGATCTCGGCGCCATCGTCCACGCGCATCCGGTGGCGCTCGTCGCCTTCAGCATCTGCGGGCAGGCACCGGACACCCGGCTTTTCACCAAGGCCCATTCGGTTTGCGGCGAGCCGGGGTTCGCTCCCTACGCCCTGCCGGGCAGTAACCTGCTAGGCGAGCGCATCGCCACCGTCTTCGCCGCCGGACATGATTGCGTGATGCTGGAGAACCACGGCGTCGTCGTGGGCGGCGAGGATTTCCCGGACGCCTTCCGCCGCTTTGAAACCTTTGAATTCGTCGCCAAGACCGTGATCAAGGCACGCGCGCTCGGCCCGGTGAAATATCTCACCGCCGAGCAACTCGCCATCGGCGAGAAGCCCACGCCGGAGTTAGAAGAGTTCGATCCCGGCCCGGCCACCAGCAGCGAACGCGCGCTGCGCCGCGAGCTGTGCGACTTCATCCGCCGTGGCTATCACCAGCGGCTGCTCACCAGCAACGCCGGCAGCTTCTCGGTGCGGGTCGATGACGACTCGTTCCTCATCAGCTCGAAACTGGTGGACCGCGCGACGATCACGCCTGACCAGCTCGTCCTCATCCACCAGGGCCGCCGCGCCCGCGGCACCCGGCCCAGCGAGGCCTGCCATCTCCACCAGCTCATCTATCGCAAACATCCGGAGATCCGCGCCATCGTCAACGCCACGCCGGTCAACGCCACCGCGTTCTCCGCCTCCGCCGCCCGCCTCGACACCCGCACCATTCCGGAGAGCTACATCTTCCTCCGCGACGTGGCAGTGCTGCCTTTTTCCTGGGTCTATGACGCGCCGGAAAAAATCGCGGAAACCATGACTCCGGAGTTCCCCATCGCGCTCATCGAGAACGACTGCGCGCTGGTGTTAGGCAAAACCATCCTCGACGCCTTCGACCGCCTCGAAGTCCTCGAATCCACCGCCGAGGCCGTCATCCTCAGCCGCTCGCTCGGCGAGGTGCGGCCGATGGGCGACGATGTCATCGAGGAACTCATCCAAGCCTTCCTGAAATAAGCATCCGTTGGAATTTCCGGACGGTTTTCCAATAGCCATCCGCCGCGGTCCGCCGCCAACCTCCCCGCATGATTGTCCCCTGGCTTGTCTTCATCGGTTTCGTCTTCGTCATGTTAGCGCTGGATCTCGGCGTGTTTCACCGGAAGTCCCACATCGTCAGCTTCAAGGAATCCATCGCCTGGTCGGCGGTGTGGATCACCCTCGGGCTGTCATTTTCGGTGCTGGTTTATTTCGCCTACAACGGACAATGGTACGGGCTCGGCCTGACACCTGACAGCGTGGACGGGCTGATCAACAACGGCAAACTCGCCGCCACCAAGTATCTCACCGGCTACGTGGTGGAGAAATCCTTGAGCGTGGATAACATCTTCGTCATCGCGATGGTCTTCGGCTCGCTCGCGGTGCCCGCGCGCTATCAGCACCGGGTCTTGTTCTGGGGCATCCTCGGCGCGCTGGTGATGCGCGGCGCGATGATCGGCGTGGGCTCGGCGCTGGTGCACAATTTCCACTGGGTGCTCTATGTGTTCGGCGTGTTCCTGATCCTCACCGCGCTGAAAATGTTATTCATGAAGGAAAAGGAAGAGCATCCGGAAAACAACCCGCTCGTCCGCTGGCTGCAAAAACATTTCCCGATCACCCGCAACTATCACGGCCAGCATTTCCTGGTGAAGGCCGGCAGCCCGAACGCCCACGAGACCGCCGAGCCCGGCGCCGCCGTCGTGGCCGACCCCGTGGTGGACGCCGCGCCTCACGGCAAATGGCTGCTCACCCCTCTCGCCGTCGCGCTCGTGCTGGTCGAGGTGACCGACCTGATCTTCGCCGTCGATTCCATCCCCGCGATTTTCTCGATCACCGCGGACCCCTTCCTCGTATTCACCAGCAACGTCTTCGCCATCCTCGGCCTGCGCTCGCTGTATTTCGCGCTGGCCGGGATGATCTCGCAGTTCCGCTACCTCAAGCCCGCGCTCTCGCTGATCCTGCTGGTCGTCGGCGTGAAAATGCTCGCCGCCAAGTGGCTCAAACTCTGGCTCGGCGACTCGTTCAACCTGACCATCCTCGCCGTCATCCTCGGCATCCTCGCGACCGGCGTGATCACCTCATGGCTGGTGAGACCGAAAAGCGAGAACTGCTAACTAAGCCCCGAGATAGGCGGCCTGCACCTGCGGGTCCGCCTTCACTAGGGCGGAAGGACCCTCGATGAGAATCTTCCCGGTTTCCAAAACGTAGGCATAGCTGGAGATATCGAGCGCGAGATTGGCGTTCTGTTCGACGAGTAAAATGGTGAGCCCCTGCTCGCGGTTGATCTCCACGATCCGTTCGAAAATCGTCTTCACCAGCAGCGGCGCGATGCCGAGCGACGGCTCGTCGAGCATCAGGAACTTCGGCCTGCTCAGCAACGCGCGACCAATCGCTAACATCTGCTGCTCGCCCCCGGAAAGCGTGCCGGCGGATTGGTTCTCGCGCTCCTTGAGCCGGGGAAACAGGCCGAAGACATACTCCGTTTGCTCCGCGATCCACTTGCGGTCGCGCTGGAGGTAAGCGCCCATCTTGAGGTTTTCATGCACCGTCAGGTTCGCGAAAACCATGCGGCCCTCGGGCACGTGGCAAAGCCCGCCCGCCACGATCCTCTCGGGCGGCAGCTTGGAAATTTCCCGGCCGTCATAACGGATCGAGCCGGACGCCGGCTTCACCAGCCCGGACAGCGCCCGCAGCGTCGTCGATTTCCCCGCGCCGTTAGCACCGATCAGCGTGACGATGCCACCCTGCGGCACCTTGAGGCTGACGCCGTGGAGGGCTTTGATCGCGCCGTAGGAGACGTGTAGATTTTCAATCTCAAGCATGACCGGGATCGGTGGGGGTGGCTGCCGCGCCGAGATAGGCTTCAATCACCTTCGGGTGGCGCTGGATTTCCGTCGGCGTGCCCTCGGCGATCTTGATGCCGTATTCGAGGACGGCGATGCGCTCGCAGATGCCCATGACGACTTTCATGTCGTGCTCGACGAGCAGGACGGCGAGGTTGTAGCGCTCCTTGACGAAGCGGATGAGGCGCATGAGGTCGTCTTTTTCGGACGGGTTCATGCCGGCGGCAGGTTCGTCTAGCAAGAGGAGCCTGGGGCGGGTGGCGAGGGCGCGGACGATTTCGAGGCGGCGCTGGTCACCGTAGGGGAGCGAGACGGCGAGCTCGTCGCGCTGCTGGGTGAGGTTGAAGATTTCGAGGAGTTCGAGGGCGTTTTTTTCGGTTTCGGCTTCGGCGGTTTTCCAGCTTTTGCCGCGCCAGAGCGCGCTGAAATAGCCCTCGCCGTTGTGGAGGCGGGCAGCGACGCGGATGTTGTCGAGCACGCTGAGGCTGCGGAAGAGCCGGATGTTTTGGAAGGTGCGGGCGATGCCGGCGGCGGCGAGGCGGTTCGCCTTGATGCCGAGTGTGTCTCTTCCGGCGAGGCGGATCACGCCCGAGGTCGGTCGATAGACGCCGGTGATCATGTTGAACGCGGTGGTCTTGCCCGCGCCGTTCGGACCGATTAGGCCGACAAGTTCGTTCGCGCCGACGCTCAGGCTCAACTCGCTAACGGCAGTGAGACCGCCGAATTTGATGGTGGCTTTTTCAAGCTCGATCAACGGCGCGTTCATGAGTGGCTGCGGCGTTTGAAGTTGAAGGAAAACAATCCGGCGGGGCGCAGCAACATCAGCAGAATGATGAGCAGGGCGTAAATGATCATCCGGTATTCCGAGAAATCGCGGAGCACCTCGGGCATCAGAGTCAGCAGGATGGCCGCGGCGACGACACCCACGGTGCGGCCCATGCCGCCGAGAATGACCATGACCACGATGTCGATGGATTTCAGCCAATCGAAGCCGGTGGGCGAGAGGAATTGCTTGTGATGGGCATACAAGCCGCCGGCGATTCCGGCGAAAAATGCCCCGGTGACGAAGGCGGTAACCTTGGTGCGCGTGGTATCGACGCCGTTGGACTCGGCGGCGATTTCATCATCATGCACGGCGATGAATCCGCGGCCGTAGGTGGAGTTCACCAGCGCGGCGATGGCGTAAATCGTGACGGCGGCGAAGCCGAAGGTCCATCCGAGGTTGGTGAGTTTCGGGATGCCCTTGAGCCCGCTGGCCGCGCCGATGGCTTCGGTGTTCTGGGCGACGACCCGAATGATTTCCCCGAAGCCGAGGGTGACGATGGCGAGGTAGTCGCCACGCAAGCGGAGCGACGGCACGCCGACTAACAATCCGACCGCCGCAGCCAGCAAACCACCGGCGACGAGGGCCAGCGGGAAATACCAGATCGCGTTCGCGGTGTCCCCGACTTGCAGCGAGATCCACGCCGAGAAGAACCCGCCGACGGCCATGAACCCGGCATGGCCGAGGCTGAACTGGCCGGTGTGGCCGTTGATCAGGTTGAGACTGGTCGCGAGGATGATCGCGATGCCGACATCGATGACGACGCCGAGGTAGTAACGGTTGAATTGCGGGGTGAAATAGGAGGCGAGGATCGCGAGCGCGATCCCTGCCAACAGCCAGCGTTTTGCTCCGGGGAAGGGCATCAGACTTTCTCGACGGAAGAGCGGCCCAGAAGACCGGCAGGTTTTAACAGGAGGATCAGAATGAGAATGCCGAAGGCGATGGCGTCGCGGTAGTTCGACAACTCGGGAATGCCGCCGGCGAAGGTCTCCAGTAAACCTAGCAGCACCCCGCCGAGCACCGCGCCGGGGAGATTCCCGATGCCGCCGAGCACCGCGGCGACGAAGGCGCGGAGGCCGGGCTGCACGCCCATCAGCGGCTCGATGCCGGGAGCCTTGATCGCATAGAGGATTCCGGCGATGGCGGCGAGCGCGGAGCCGAGGCCGAAGGTGAACGAGATGATCCGGTCCACCGGCACGCCCATCAGCGCGGCGGCCTGCTGGTTGTAGGAAACCGCGCGCATCGCGGTGCCGACGCGGGTTTTTTGGACGATGAACCACATCGCGACTAGCAGGACGATGGTCACTCCCACCGTCAGCACGTCATTGCTGGAAATAACGAGGTTGCCCAACCGGATCGCCTGCTCCGGCAGCAGTTGCGGGAACGGCTGCGGCGCGGCTCCGAAAACCTTCTCGTTCTGCGCGGTGAACTCGATCAGCAGCGAAACGCCGATGGCAGTGATCAGAACGGTGAGCTTCGGTCGGCTTCTCAAGGGCCGATAGGCCAGCTTTTCGATGAGCATGCCGAGGCAGGCGCACAAGCCGGCGGCGACGATGAAGACCATGATGCAGCCGAGCGCCGACTGCGAGCCGAGCAGCTTCTCGATCTTCGGCGCGACGTAAAACGCAGTGAACGCACCGAGCATCAGGACATCGCTATGGGCGAAGTTGATGAAGCGCAGCACGCCATAAACCATCGTGTACCCCAACGCGATGAGCGCGTAAATCGCCCCCAGCCCGAGCCCGTTAATTGTCTGCTGGAGGAACCAATCCAAAAGCGGTTGTCGGTCGAGAGTTGAGAGAAAATGAGAAATCGGCCGCTCTCAATCTCAAGGATTCACCGTCGCGTTGTAGGTGAACTTGCCGCCCTTGATCTGGATGAAAACGAGGGCTTTCACGGCGTCGCGGTCGGCGTTGAGCGAGAACTTGCCGCTGGCTCCGGAGAAATCCTTGGTGGCGGCGATCGCGTCGCGGAGGGCGGCGGACTCGGTGGTGTTAGCGCGTTTCATCGCATCGACCAGAACCATCGCGGAGTCGTAGCCGAGGACGGCCATCGCGTCGGGAGACTTGCCGTTGAAGCGCTTTTTGTAGGCCGCCACGAATGCGATCATTTCCGGAGTCGGCTGCTCGATCGAGCAATGGGTGGAGAAAAAATGGCTTTCCACCGCGTCCTTGCCGATGGTCAGCAGGCTCTCACTCTCCCAGCCGTCGCCGCCGAAGATCGGGATGTTCATGCCGAGCTGCTTGGCTTGGATGCAGATGAGCGCGACGTCGTTGTAATATCCGGGCAGGAAGATCGCGTCCGGCGCGTCGCTCTTGATGGCGGTGAGCTGGCCCTTGAAATCCTTGTCGCCGCCGTTAAAATCGAGCTCGATGCCGACGGCGCCGCCGCTGGAGGCATATTTCTCTTTGAAGCTCTTGGCGAGACCCTTGCTGTAGTCGCTCTTCACGTCGGTAAGGATGGCGACTTTCTTGGCCTTGAGGGGGCCGCTGGCGAAGTTGGCGAGCGCGCCGCCTTGGAAGATGTCGTTGAAGCAGACGCGGAAAATGTAGTCCCCCTCTTTGGTGACCGTCGGGTTGGTGGAAGCCGGCGAGATCATCGGGATCTTGTTTTGCTGGCAGATCGGCGCGGCTTCGAGCGATCGACTGGAAGCGACTTCGCCGAGGATCGCGACCACGCCGTCCTTGGAAATGAGCTTGTTCACCGCGTTGGCGGGTTCGCCGGCTTTCGTCTGGTCGTCTTCGGTGAGCAGCTCGAGTTTCTTGCCGAGCACGCCGCCCGCCGCGTTGACCTGCTCGATGGCTAGGAGCGTTCCTTCGTGCGAGGAGGTGCCGAATGTGGCCTCCTTGCCGGTGAGCGAGGCGAATTCCCCGATCTTGATGGTGTCGCCGCCTCCGGATTTGCAGCTTGGGAGCGAAAGCAGGCTGAACAGCGAGGCTGCAGTGGCGAAAAGAAGGTGGGCAGGTTTCATAGGGAAAAATCGGAAGTGATGCGCGGAACTTAGGTAGCCGCCCTTCCGAGTGCAACAGCATATTGCATGCCCGCCTGCCGCGAACGACGTCTCACCCGTGGAAGAAGATTTTCAGCCGCAAGAAGGCGCAGAAATACGCAAAAATTTGAAGATGGGGGGGTGGGTGGGCAAGTAGCTCTCCATGAGCTTCCCTTTTGCGAACTTTTTGCGAACTTTTTGCGAACTTTTTGCGGCTAAATTCCAATCCACCCTACCCGCCCAGATAGCTCATCTCCGCCTTGGGCAGCCCGGCCCGCCCGCGCTCCTCGGAGTAGCGGTCCGTCCGCGCCTGCCAGATCGAGCGCACCGTTTCCGCGAGGACGGAGGAATCCATCCCGCTGCGCAAAATCCCCCGCAGGTCGTGGCCTTCCGCCGCGAACAGGCAGGTGAAAATCTTCCCGTCCGCCGAGAGCCGCAGCCGCTGGCAGTCGCGGCAAAACGGCTTGCTCACCGAGCGGATCAGCCCGATCTCGCCCGCCCCGTCGCCGTGGCTCCAGTGCGCGGCCACCTCGCCGCGATACGCCGGATCGCGCGGCACCAGCGGGAATTCGTCGGAAAGAACCGATAGAATTTCATCGCCCGAGACCACCTCGTCGAGCTTCCAGCCGTTCGTCTCGCCCACGTCCATATATTCGATGTAGCGCAGATCCACCCCGGCGGATTTTGCCCAGCGGGCGAGTGGCAGGATTTCCCCCTCGTTCACGCCGCGCTGGATCACCGCGTTCACCTTCACCGGCAAGCCAAACGCCTGCGCCGAGCTGATCCCGGCCAGCACCCGCTCCACCTTCGCACCCACCCCGTTCATTTTCGCGAAAATCGCAGGGTCCAGCGCGTCGAGGCTCACCGTTACCCGGTTCAGACCCGCCAGCGCAAGCGCCTCCGCATGATGCGCGAGGAGAACTCCGTTCGTCGTGACGGCGATGTCCTTCACGCCCTCCACCGCCGATAAAATCGCGACCAGATCATCCAGCCCGCGGCGCAACAGCGGTTCGCCGCCGGTCAGCCGGATTTTTTCAATTCCCAGTGGAACCAGCGTGCCGACAAGAGCTACGATTTCCTCAAACGTCAGCAACTCCTCCCGCGGCATGAACGCGTGGCCCGCCCCGAACACCTCCACCGGCATGCAGTAGCGGCAGCGGAAATTGCAGCGATCCGTCACCGAGATTCGCAAATCGCGCAGTCCGCGTCCCAGAAGATCCATCGGCAGGTCCATTGCCGGAAACATGAACGATCCCCGCCCGGCTGCAAATCCGAATGAACTCCAGCTGCAAAGAAGATCCTAATCCTTCAATAAATCAGAGCGATGGAAGAAGTGACAGGGGGCAAGACACGGTCGAGTTTCACGGCAAGGATTGAGGAAAGACTCCAGCGCACCCGCTCATACTCGAACCCTGAGATCCCTCATGCTCCAGAGCTCACCCGCTGCTGGCGCTCCATGGCCACGCAGCCTCCGCGCCCCATCCTTGCGTTTCTCCGTGAAACGCTCCCTCGCTTCGACAAACGCCTCATTCACAAACGCCTTGCTTCCGATCACCGCCCCGTCCGTGAAGTACCTCACCCGGCAACGCAGCATCGCGGCCAGCTTCAAATCCGGCAAAGTCGTTCCATTATCCTCAACATCTAACGACTCATCCGTATTCATTTGCGGCCTCATCACTCCCTTTAACACCTCCGCCCGCCCGCTCTTCCTTTCCAGCGCCAACCCCATCGTCCTCCGGTAAATCCGCGACACTTCCTTCCATTTCTCCGCATCAAAACCCACCCCATGATGGCTCACACAAGCCCTCACTAGCCCCTCCCGTGACTTCTTGCCATTTCCTTTCGGCCCGCCGCCAACCGCTTCACCATAGCTGCTCCAGCGATACTCCGACGGATCGGAAACCATCCCAGCTCTCACCGGATTGAGGTCGATATAAGCCGCCATCGTCCGCGCCGCGATCCCGCTTTCCACGATCACGCTCTTGTAGCGCTCCTCCCACAGAGTCCCGCTGCGCTGGTGGGTCCGGTTGAACCACCGGGTGAACCGTTGCAGCAAGGTCTTCATAAACTCCGAGAGATTGTGCATCCGGTAGGTGAAACGGGCATGAATCTCTCCCACCCACTCGCCCCGTCCCTGGCTCCTGGCTTCCGAAAGCTCCTTCGCCACCACCGCCGCAAACGCCTCGCTGTTCGTAGCGGAAAGACGCTTCAAAAGCTCCTCGTCACTGAGCCCGCCCCCAGGCATCGGCGGCACTTCCAGTAGGATGTGGAAGTGATTGGACATGATGCAGTAAGACAAAACCCGACAGCCCGAAAAATTCTCCTGCATCCGCATGAACATGCGGAAATGCTCCCGCTCCACATCACCGAACACAAAGCGCCGGTCCACTACCCGGGAAATGCAGTGGTAAATCGCCGGCTTCTCAGCCGAATCCTTCCAAGGGGATAACCAACGCTTGCTGCTCATGGCCCCTTCTATCTTCATCAACCCGCTTGGCAAGGAGAAAATTTACATTTTGTCTGGGATCTTGAGTG
>CAMDLP010000089.1 GCA_945901795.1 Akkermansia muciniphila
CCGATGACTCCTGAACGGGTGAAACAAATTCTCGAGGAAACTCCATGAGCTGGCTGTTGGATGTGAATTTCCTGCTCGCCAGCCGCTGGACCACTCACGGGGATCACGCGGCGGTGCGAGCATGGTTGGATGAGCAAGCCGAGTATTACACCACTCCCATCGTGGAACTCGGATTCATGCGCGTGAGCCTCAGTCCCGGTTACTCAGCCTAATGGCCGGATGCCCACCGTTCGCTGATCAGCCTCTATTCCCGTCCGGCGCATCGTTTTCTCGCCGATGATCTGAGTGCCACAGATTCGCCCGAATCCTCTTACAAAGACACCACCGACGCCCACTTGGTGCGCCTTGCCGTCCGTCACAACCTCAAGCTCGCCACCTTGGACATGGCCCTCCTCGCAAAACCTTGGGCCTCCGGTCACGCTTTCAACCCAATCCTTGGGACGCCATGAAATCGCAGCAGAGGTCATAACTTTCCTCCGCCTCGCCCAAAGTCTGGACCGACGCTTACCTCGCCGCCATGGTATTGGGGACGGATTTCACCAACTAGCTCCTCCGTGCGGTTCTCGCAAACCTGAAAGAAGCAAAATCCCATGTGTTCCCGATCATAATTCCGGAGCTGCCTTTTGCCTGAGCAAAGTCCTTGCATCAACCTTACGCGGGTCCTGCACGCCTGTTTCCGGACTTCCTAGCCTTTGCCCTTGCCCGACAGCACAGGGATGGATTGACTCACAGCGTCCGCTTCGGCGGACGAGGATTGAAAAATCATTGCGCCGTTGTCCGGCTTGGAGAACGAAGGGGATCATTCCAGGTGCCGCCCGAGTTGGCGACGACGCGGCACGTGCTTTTTAGATCGGACGACAATTTTGTGGAGCCGGGGCTTTTTGGACTGAAAACCCCTGGCTACAAGGTTTTCACCGCTGAAGAGCTTGAACGGCGAGGGTATCCCAAAGGCCTAGGTGACATTTATGCGGTCTTCGAAGTTGAAGAAGATCAGGCTTACAAGGGGCAGGAATGGGATGGGCCGGAGCTTCAAAAGGTGCTGCAGGAGTTTGAATCGAGGCGGAGTTATCGAAAGTCTGGATCACTGGGTAGGACATCGGCTTTTCCGCGAGTGCTGAGTTTGAAGGAGCTGTTGAGAGCGATGAAGAGGAGAGAGTCGCTAATCCGAGCCATCGGTTTATCCCAACTGCTTGTCGTCGGATCGCAGGTCGCAGCCACCGTGATTCCAAAGAGATTGAGGCGGCGATGATGGATTTTGGCGGAAGCGGCGAAGTGACCGCCGCAGCATCCGAGTCTCTGGAGTCCTCACTCGGTCTCCACCTGGACGATGCTCTCGATGTCTGAGATCGTGGACAGCACGCCCTTGATCCGGAATTGCGGGGATTTGGGCGTCGCTTGTTTGGGATCGGACACCCATTCGAGAATTCCGGTGAGCGGCTTGACGTGATCCCGAAGCGTCACGCGGACCGTGCGGCCGAGAATCACTCCCCAGCGGATCTCGAAGGCGCGCTTTTTCGCGTCGAGCTCTTCGCGCCATTTCCGGTAGCCGTCTTCCGGACCTTTGGCGTTGAAGTTGAATTGCCCCTGGTCGAAATTCATCGGGGTTTGTCGCAGAAGCGAATTTTGGATCAAGGACGATTTCCTGTCTTGAGGCGCGAATTTTAGGAGCCTGAATGTTTGCCAAGGGGGGATCGGTTGTTTTAGCGTCGCCCGGATGGTGGTGACAAAAACGTTACGCGCGGCTGCGGGCTGGCTGGAACTCGGGTTGGCGGACGAGGCTCTTTACGAGCTTCAGGCGCTCCCCACGGAGGTCCAGCGTTTGCGGGCACCGCTGGAATTGAAGCTGGCGGCGCAGATGGAGCGCGAGCAGTGGAACGCCGCTTCGGAGACCGCCCGCCTGCTCTGTCTGAAGGCGGAGGACGAGCCGGAGTTTTTCCTGCGGGCGGCATTCTGCCTTCATGAAACGGGCGACACGCTGGCAGCCTGCAACCAACTCCTCCGCGGCCCGAAGGCGTTGTTTGAAATGCCCGTTTTCCACTACAATCTCGCCTGTTACCTGTGGACGCTTGGCGAGGGGCCGCGCGCCCGCAGCCACCTGAAGCAGGCGATCTCGATGGACGGCTCGTTTCTCGAATCCGCCCGCGAGGACCGCGATCTCGTCGGGATCGGGCCGGTGTGATCTTTCATTCCGATGACTTCTCAATCCATTGATCCGCCACCCGGCATGGACCGCTGGCAACAGGCGCGGAGTTGTCTCGAATCCGAACTCGGCGAGCGAATCACGCTCGACGCCCTGACCGGTCCGGGCGGCCTGATCGGGCGTGAATCCTGGCAGGACGATGCCGGAGGTCCGGCGGGCTGGTTGATCGCGCAGCGATTGAAAGGCCACCGCCACTCGGTCGATGACGTGCTAACGGCTTGGTACGCGCTGCAAATTTCCCCGCCAGTTTTAGAACACCTCGATCTGGGAACCGGGATCGGCACGGTGGGGTTGCTCACACTCTGGGGGATGGGACCGGAGGCGCGGCTGACCTGCGTGGAAGCCCAGGAAATCAGCTATCGGCTGTTGCAATCCAACATCGACGGGAACGGACTCCGGCGACGGGTGGATTGTTCCCACGGCGATCTCCGGGAGCTTGCGCTGGACCGGAAATTCCCGCTCATCACCGGCAGCCCGCCGTATTTTCCGCAGGGAACCGGCGTGCTCCCGCAGGATTCGCAAAAAGCCCACGCCCGCTTCGAGCTGCGCGGCGATGTGAGCGACTACGCGAAAGCGGCGGTGGCCCATCTCGCCGACGGCGGCTGGTTCGTGCTGTGTTTCCCTTCGCCGCAGAAACAGCGCGCGCTCGATGGAATCGCCGCGTCGGGACTCAAGGTTGTGAAGCTGCGCGACGTGATTCCGCGCGAAACCCTGCCGCCGCTGTTCACGCTTTTCGCCTGCCGGCACCCGCAGGATTTCTCCGGCGAAGTCACGGTTGAAGAGCCGCTAACCGTGCGTCACGCGGACGGCCGGCTCACCGGGGAAATGGCCGGAGTGCGCCGGGGGTTCGGATTTGCCGACGGCGAGGCACACGGTGGATACGGCATGTGACGGACTGAGAATCACTTGGCGTGCGCCTTGACGAAATCGATGTTAGCGCGGACTTGCGGAACGCTGTTCATCCAGTCGTTTTCGTACTCGATGGAAATGTGACCGTCGAATTTCTGCTTCTTTAACTCCTCCAGACAGGCGGCGACATCCACCACGCCGGTGCCGGCGACCACCACCGGAGCCTTGCCGTTAGCGGCCTTGTCCTTGAGATGCACGCTGATGACGCGGCCTTCGAGGATGCGCAGGCATTCGACCGGCTTGAGGTTCGAGGTGCACCAGTGGCCCAGATCGGCGCAGGCGCCGACGCGGGGGTCGCGGCTTTCCACCACACCGAGGATGTAGAGGGGGTTCCAAACCTTGTATTTCGGGTTCTCCATCGAACCGCCGTGCTCGTGGAAGGCGACTTTGATGTCGAACTCTTTGGCACCCGCCTCCCAGGCGGCGATCAGCTCGGTGGACTCGGTGCAAACCGCGTAGAGCCCCATTTTTTTGGCGAAGCTCATGATGGCGCGGACGTCTTCCGCGTTTTTGGCGGCGATCACCCCGTAGTTCACCGCGTGGACGCCTTGCCGCTCGCACTCGGCTTTGAGTTCTTGCATCGCGGTTTCCGACATCGTGTGGCCGACCTTGTCGGTCGAGCCGGGCTTGAGGATTTGGCCTGGGTAAAACTCGATCATGTTGCCGCCGGCCTCCTTGGTTTTGGCGATCGCCTCGAAGGCGCTGAATTCCTTGAAAGTGTAGGCTTGCGCGCCGATGAACCAACCGTTTTGACGGAGGTTTTCCGGAATCGGGTCGGCATGGAGATTCGAGGCGAGAACGAGGGCGAGAAGGGCGATGTGGCGCATGGAATTTGTGTAGGTTGGCGACAGCTACGTTGTCGAGACGAGAATCCTTGCAGCGGTGGCCGTCTGGGATCAAGGCCGCTGGCGGAACCAGCCGGTGATGCTGACGCGCTGCTTGGTGGCGGGCAGCACTTCATGCCAGAAATCTCCGGCCATGAAGCAGACCATCGTTCCCATCCGCGGCTCGATGAGCTCGTAGCTGCCATCGCGGCCGTCGGCGCTGGTCCAGATTTTCAACTCGCCGCCATCGCCGGTCTGCCAGCCCTCGTTCAGGTAGAGAATGACGGTGATGATCCGGTCTTGAGTGCCGGCATGGCGGTCGAGGTGGGCTTTGTAGAACGCGCCCTGCGGATAGATCGCGAAATGCCCCTCGTAGTTGAACAGCCCGAGGAAAAACCGCTCGTTCAAGGCGAGCCGCAAGGTTTCCAAGCTCGCGAGATACAGCGTCTGGTGCGCGGATGCTTCGCCGGGCTCGATCCACATCACCTCATCCCGGCGGATGTCTTCTCGGATTTGCAGCGAGTTTCCGCGGCCCACGCCGGCCCGCCGGAAAACACCGTCCGCGTGGGACGCCGTGCATTCGCTCTTCAAATAGAGGCCTTCCTCGCCGCTAAGAGACATCGGCATCACCGCCCAGCCGACTTTCGACATCGTATTGAGAAATTCTTCCACTGAAGCCAAGAGCATGATTGGAGGACGCAATGCGAGAAATTTCCGAGTTGCCGCACGTCATGGTCAATTCCATGAGCCCCCAAGGAGCAGCGGAATCCGTCCGCCGTGCCCATGGGAAACCAATGAGGTGAGGAATCCGATGCTCCTCAACCTCGACCCACCCGTAGGCCGGTCCCACGCCCTCCGAAAATTGCCACCACCCTCGCGCTTTCTCATGGTCGCCCGCGGCACACCGTCCTTATTCTCCCACCCGACCATGCAGCCGAGCGAGCGCGCCGTGCTAACCGTCCTGCTGCTGCGCGGACCCCAGAGCGCCGGCGAAATCCCCCAGCGCAACGATCGCCTGCACACCTTTTTCTCACTGGACGAAGTGGAGGAGACGCTCACGTGGTTCATCGAATACCCGCACGGCCCGCTCGTCAGGCGGATTCAGGTCGGAGAAGGCCGCCGGGTCGAGAGCTTCGCCCACCTCCTGTGACCCGCTGCCGCAGGCAACCCCTCCGTCACCGGTGCCCCTGCGGAAGACGATTGGCGTGCCGCCTCACCAAGAGTGCAACCCTCCGCAAGAAAGCGTAAGATGGATTTCCGGTTCCAGTCAGGCGCCAAAAGATCGCTGAAGCTCGAATCTGCCTCATATCTTATTAAAAATCAGCCGGTTGTGATGCGATTTAAAATTTTCTCAAAAAAGTGCCGGGAACAGGACTCGAACCTGCACACCTTTCGATACCAGAACCTAAATCTGGCGCGTCTACCAATTCCGCCATCCCGGCTTGCGGACGGGACTCTACCGAGGCGCGGGCGCGGGGCAAGCACACATTGCGCGGCGGGAGAATCCGCTTGTGGACCGCTGGCGGAGCGGCTCTGTTGTGGGTCATGAAGGAAGTTTATACCGATCACGATCTGGCGCGGCTGGGATATTTCAAGACGGTGCTTGATGAGGCGGACATCCCGAATTTAATCCGTCACGAGAGTTTATACAATCTAGCGGTACCCTTCGCGGTGATGCCGTCGTTGTGCGTGCGGGATGACGAGGATTACGATCGGGCGCTCGAGTTGCTGCGCAGCCACGCGGAGAGTCCGCCGGTGACGGGGGCGGATTGGTTGTGCGCCTCCTGCGGTGAGGCGGTGCCGGCGTCGTTCGATTCCTGCTGGAAATGCGGGGCGGTCCGCGCGGAGGTTTAGGGAGGACCGATCCCGAGCCGATGCCAGGTTTCCGGCGGGGTGGCGGGGGCGGCGGGTTGGTTCCAGGAAAGTTCGAGGACGTGGAAACTGCCGCCGAGGTGGGCGGGGTGGGTGAGGGTTTGGAATTGGCGGAACGCGGCGGCGGCGGGGTTTCCTTCCTGCGCGAGGAGCCAGCCGCGGGCCTGGCTGGTGAGCCAGCTGCCTTGCGAGGAGAATGCCACGGGCTGGCAACCGAGCCGGATCGCGATTTCCGCGACGGCGGTGAAATCGACGTGGGCGGTGATGTCGATTTCGCCGGGCGTGGCGAGCGGGTTTTCCGCGGCGCGGTGTTTGGAAAAGGTGCGGAGTGTGCCGGTTTTGCGGTCGGGGTGGTAATATTCGGGCCGGGCGAAACCGTAGTCGGGCCAGAGGAGCAAGCCGGAGGAAAGGCCGCGGACGAGGGGTTCGAGGATGTCCCGGAAGTTCGTGCGGACTTCGGTGCGGTAGTTTTCCGGGAAGGCATTTCCCAGCGGGGCGAGCGCGTCTAGCAGGATGGTGCTGGTGATTTCTTGATCGGTCTGCCAGATAAAATCGCCGGTCGCGTCGGTCGCGACCTTGCATTCGCGCCAAGCGCCGTTTGTCCACTCGACGACGTGAAACGGCAGGGCGTCGAGCAGTTCGTTGCCGAAGGCAACGCCCGGCAGGGGATCGGCATGCAGGTCGCTGGCTTTCGCGATGAAGCGCGCTTTTTCCTGAAATCCACGAAGTGTTTCCCGCTGGGCTGCTTGGAGACGGGGCAGCGGTTCGGGAATGGCGTATTCGAGCGCGGCGAATGCCAGCGGGTCGAGCCGGGAAATTGCGCCGAGAATGTCGGCGGCCAGCGTGCCGTCGTGGGCGCCGCACTCGATGATCCGCCAGCGCGCGGGCGAGCCGGATTCTTGCCATTCGCGGAGAAACCGCCGGGCGAGCAGCTCGCCAAACAACGGCCCGACACTCACGCTGGTGAAGAAATCCCCGCCGCGTCCGACTTGGCGCGTTTCGCGGGCGTAATAGCCGAGCGACGGTTGATACAAGGCGGTGGCCATGAATTCCGGGAATCCCAGCGAACCGTCCCGTTCGATCCGTTCGCGCAAAATCGTCCCCAACGAAGGGGTTGCGGGGGCCGCGTCGCTCGGATAGCGTCCCGCTTGCGTGGCCGACCGGCAGGTCGGTGATGAATCCGGATCAGGCATGGCAAAAATTCAAAAAACGAATCGGAAGAAAAGCAGCAAGCGCAGGTTCTTCAAGCGCAAAGGCTTTTGGCTGGGCCTCCTGCTGACTGGCTTGTTAGTGGGGCTGGTCGCGGGCGGAGCGGGCTGGCTGTTCATGGAGGCCTACACCCGGGAATACCGCCAACGCGGGGAGACTTACGATCTCGCGCGCATCAACGATCTCGAGGAGCCGAGCATCATCCTGGATCGTAACGGCAAGGAGATCGGCCGGATTTTCGTCCAAAACCGAAGCGTGATCCCGATCGAGAAAGTTCCGGAAATTTTCATCAAGGCCCTGCGCGCGGGCGAGGACTCGCGGTTTCTGTCGCATCATGGCGTTGACTACATCGGCGTCGCCCGCGCGGTCATCTTGAATGCCCAGGGCGGCAACCAGGGGGCGAGCACGATCACCCAGCAGTTGGCGCGCAACGCCTACAACCTCAAGCAGGAAGCGGTCTTGCGGGACGAGACCACGATCCAGCGGAAAATGGTCGAAGTCTTCCTCGCGCGGCGGATCGAGGACCGTTATTCGAAGCGGGAAATCCTCAGTTTTTATCTAAATCGCATCTATTTCGGCAGCGGGTTTTACGGCATCCGCTCGGCTTCGCTGGGTTATTTCGGCAAAGAGCCGGAACAGCTAACGGTCGATGAGTGCGCCTCGTTGGTGACCTTGATCAAAAATCCTAACGGTCGCTCGCCGCTGAACAATCCCAAGGCGAATCTGGACGGGCGCAACTACGTGCTCGGCCGGATGCGCGAGGAGCACATGATTTCCTCCTCCGAGCTGGCCCGACTTAAGGCCTTGCCGCTTTCGCTCAATTCCCAGCCGCTGCGCCGCGGCACTTCGCACCTTTACGAGCGGATCGCGGAAGCCGTCGGCCAGGCGCTCGGCGAGGACGCGCTGGCCTCCGGGAAATTCAGGATTCACACCACGATCCTCGCCGAGGCGCAGAACGCGGCGCAGAAATCCCTGTTGGAAAGCCTGGCGAAAGCCGAGGCCCGGCCGGGGTACGCGCACCAGAAATATCAGGACTATCGGAAAAGCAGCGCGAAGCCCGCCACCTATCTTCAAGGGGCCGCGTTGATGCTCGACCACGAGACCGGCGAGGTGCTCGCCCACGTCGGCGGGCGGGACTACGCGCAGGTTCCCTATGATTTCATCGAGCTCGGCAAGCGGCCGTTAGGCACCGCGTTTTTCCCATACATCTACGCGGCCGGCCTGAGCGGCGGCCAGACCCCCGCGTCGCTCGTCGAGGACGAGCCGATGGACAACCGCGCGGTGATGGTGGGCGGGCAGGAAGGGATTCTCGGCGAGTGGGGGATGGAAGTCCCGTCGCCGACTTACGCCGGGCAGATCCCGGTGCGCGAGGCGTTGGAGAATTCAAAGATCGCGGCCACGGTGCGGTTCGCCGGAATGGCGGGCTTGCAGCGGGTCGTCGATACCAGCGTCGCTTTCGGCCTGCCGCTGCAGAAGGCGGAGTTGCTGCCACGCCTCGCAGTCGGCTTCGAAGAAGTCTCGATGAAACAAGCGGTGCGGGCGATGACGACATTTCCTCTCGGTGGGATGTCCGGGCCTGAGAAGTTGGTCTATCTGGACCGGGTCGAGAACGCGGCGGGGCGGGTGGTGTATCGCCGCCAGCGCCAGCCGCAGACGTCGCGGCAGGTCATCGACGCGGCGACGGCGTGGCAAGTCCATAGCATGATGGCCGGCTCGCTTTACCGCGGAAGCTCGAAGGGCGTTCTCGGCGGATTGGTCGAGAAGCCGTTCAGCGGAGCGGGCAAAAGCGGCTCCACCCACGGCTTCTCGGATTCCTGGTTCATCGGCTATAACAAGCGGGTCACCTGCGGGGTGTGGACAGGATTTCTGACGGGCAGCGGCGAGCCGATCTATCCGGGCGCCTTCAGCCGGGATCTGGCGATGCCGGTCTGGCAGGCCGCCATGAATGCGGCGGCCCCGTCGTTCGGCGGCGGCGGATTGTCGGCTCCGGCAAGCGTGATCGAAGTGCCCGTTTGCGCGACGTCCGGCCAGCGCGCGACCCAGTTTTGCCAGGAGCACGTCGAGGACATCAACTCCGGGAAGGTCCGCTCGCGCTCCACGGCGATGTCCGAGTATTTCCGCAAGGGCACGGAAAACCTGCCGTTTTGCACCGTCCATTCCGGAGCTGTCAGCGATGGGGTGATCCCTGAAATGGCCATCCTCAACATGCCCGCGCTTGACGCCGTGCCGGTGCGCCCGAAGGAGCCGGTTCTTCTCGGTGACGATCCGTATCACATCGAAGTTCCGAGCTTCGCGGCGACGTCCGCCGAGGCCGGACTCGTCCGCCGCCATACCAACGTGCTGGACAGTCTCGACCTCGGAGATGTCGAGGAAGGCATCCCGCTGAAGCCCCCGGTGCGGCTTCAAATCCTGGACGAGTGATCCTTGCGGGAAGAATTAGCAGCAACGCGGCGCAATCTGAAAATTCATCGGCACGGAAATTTAGCCTTGCCAACTAAAATTAGGCTAGGCTAACTTTGGTGGGCAATGAACACTCGATCCTTTAAATCAGCCGCATTTCCACTCGCCATCATGGCCTGCGGAATTGTAATCAGCCCTGCCGCCGAGCTCCGCCCACTCAGTACCGACCGGCCCGACACCACCGAAAGTCCTCACACCGTGGACGCCGGGCACTTCCAATTTGAAATGGAAATCGCCAGTTTCACCCGCGACGGCGGTGAGCGCGAGTTCTCGCTCGGGGAGCTCAACGCCAAGATCGGTCTCGATCACGCGACCGACCTGCAAGTGGTGATGCCTTTCTACACCCATATCCGCGACGGCGGCGAAGGCTTCGGTGACATGGAAATCCGCCTCAAGCGC
>CAMDLP010000090.1 GCA_945901795.1 Akkermansia muciniphila
GATGTCAGCTTGACCACACCCGCCCCCTTTTTTTCCACCGGAAGAAGAGTAACCTTGACCCAAGAACCATGATCTCCCATCAATCCGTCGCACCCCTCCACCATAGCTTAGCTTAGCCATTGAGTGGTCGGATTTTCGGCGCCGCCTCAACCGGCAGCAGCCCGAAGGACTACTGGCTGCGCATGCGTGTCGAGTGTGCCGCACGGCGGTTGCGAAAATCGCCCGGCCTCACCGTCACCGATGTGGCCTACGAGTTCGGGTTTTCCAGTTCCCAATATTTCGCCACCGTGTTCCGGCGCTATCTGGGTGTCTCGCCCGTGGAATACCGGGCCCAAGCCGGGCAGTGACGTAAATCAATGGGTTCAGGGTAGGTTGCAGGCGGCGGGATCTCCTGGATACGGGGCGGCGACGAGGCTTTGGTATGACAGAGGGACGGGCCTTTAAACAGAGATTCTGCGTGACACATATGACAGAGGGACGGGCCTTTAAACAGAGATTCTGCGTGACAAATCTCTCCCCGCTCGATAGTTCTTCCTCATGAGAAAGGCACGTTGGTTGGCTGAGTGGCGGAAATCGGCTGGGAAGCCGGTAATTTACCATGTGATCAGTCGCGTGGTGGACCGGCGGTTTGTGCTGGGAACCAAGGAAAAGGAGAGATTCCGGACTTTGATGCGCATGCAGGAGAACTTCACGGGTTGTCGGGTGCTTTCCTATTGCGTGATGGACAATCATTTTCACCTCCTGCTGGAGGTTCCTCCAATGGCGGAGGGCGCGATTACGGATGAGGAACTGTTGAAACGGGTATCGGCGATTTACGGCGAGGCATTCGTGGCCGGTGTGGCAAAGGAATTGGAAGATGCGAGGACGGCGGTTTACACGAGTGATCGCGGGATGAATGAAGCAGTCGCGGCGATCCACAAGCGATTCACCTACCGCATGCAGGATTTGGGAGAATTCATGAAGGGATTGTTGCAACGCTTCACCCAGTGGTTCAACCGCGTCCATTCCCGCTCAGGGACACTTTGGGAGGATCGGTTCAAGAGCGTGATCGTGGAAGATGGCCTGGCGGCACGGACGATGGCGGCGTATATCGACTTGAACCCGATGAGAGCCGGGATGGTGAAAGATCCAGCGAATTACCGGTGGAGCAGTTATGGGGAGTCGGTGGGCGGCAGCAATAAGGGCAACGGCAAGAAAGCGCGGGAGGGCTTAGTGCGAGCGTATTTCTGCGATCAGGGCGTGGGATTCGACGCTGGGAAATGGGCTGAAGTGTCACGTCAGTATCGGCACTTGATGGGATTGTCTCTGGGCAAGAAACCCGGATCTGCCAAGATTTCTCAATCCAGAAAAGGCTTCGCCCAGACGACGAAGAACACTGCGGAACTGCTGGAAAGCAAGGACAACGAGACAGTTTTGAAGGACCTGGGGATGGCGAAGATGTTGCGATGTCGCATTCGTTATTTCACGGACGGCGCAGTGATAGGTAGCAAGGAATTCGTGAACGAGGCCTTTGCGAGTGCGAGAGATCGCTTCGGCCCAAAGCGCAAAGACGGTGCGAGGAAACTAAAGGGAGATGCCGCGCCTGCGAACCGCGCTTTGTGGAGCTTAAGGGATCTGCGGAAGGGAATCGCTTGATCAGAGAGTATGCATTTTCTGGGTAGAATTAACGTTTCAGAGGCCCTACTGTCGCCGAAAATGCTCCCCGAACTTGATCTCCTCCTTGATGTTACCTGCCGCTTGGAGGGCTCTTTTTCCCCTTCCTCAAGCGGGACCCTGGGGGTATTCTCTCTGGGGGTGAAAAAGCAAACTCCAGCATTCATTCTCTTGCCACTCTCTTTCCCAATCTTCAGAATCCATCTACCATGACTGCTTCGACCTCAATTCTCCCGGATAAACTACACGAGTACCCACAACACGATGTCATCGACGGAGGATCGGATTCGATTCTCGATGATTGCCTCAATCAGAACGACGGTGTGCTGCAGCTTGTGCACCGCTATGCCGGCCGGACATTTTGCACCCCGGGAAAGCGCCTTCGCCTGGATGCGAAATCGTACTACCCGGACTACATGAATGGGACGGGTCTCGATGAAGTTTGGATGTGCTGCACCGTGCCCATTGTGACAGGCGTCGTCGATACCCGCACGGGAAAGGCACCATTTCGTGAAGGAGAAGCACATGTCCTCACGCCAAACGGGCAAGTCATCTCACTTCAGGACTTGATTGAAGCCAATCCGGAAGCGGTCATGGGCGAGAAAATCACGGCTTTTTCGAAATCTTTGTTCGGCAAGGCCACTTGGCCCATCGTTTCCAAGAAATTCGACAACCTGAACCCCATTCCCCACCATCTTCACTGGGCAAAGTGGGAAGTTTACGACATCAATTCTTTCGACAACCCTGGAGTCAGTCCGTCGCATTATCACACCACGGCAATGGGCCTGTACCCGTTCGTGACAAAAGACCAGTTCCTCGCCTGCATGAAGCGTTGGGGACAGGGCGATTATAACGGAGTGCGGCACTTGTCGCCGCACACGATGATGCACATTGATAACGGCTTCGTGATGCCGAATGGTGTGCTGCACTCACCGACGAACCTTTGCACGCACGAGTTGCACGTGACGATGGACGAGCATTTCCTGGCCGAGGATCTGACACTTGATGGACGCATCGGAGCGGCCGATGCGTTTTACGCCTGCCGGGAACAGGACTATCCGAAAGACCGGCACGAAGACTGGGAATACCTGGTTGACACGTTCGACTTCAAAGCGAATCAGGACCCGGACTTCGTGCTTAAGAATTCGCGCCCGGCCATCACCGCCGAAGAATTCGCCGGCGACGGAGTGGACGCAAAGTGGATTGTTTACGGTGATTTCCTCGGCGACCAGAAGTGCTCGATTCTCCGTCTCACCGTTGCACCCGGCGCCAAGACGAATTTCTGTCCGGAGAGCCCCGCGCTGTTCCACACGAACCGCGGCCGCGGCCGGGTTGGGAAGCTCGAAGTGAGATATCACCAGGACATGAAGCTTGGCGAAATCTATCCCGAGATCGGATTCATTACCCAGGCCGCGCTCAACCGCGGCGGCGTGGAAATCGAGAACACGGGGACTGAACCGCTCGTCTTGACCTTCGACTTCCCACAGAACGCACACTCCAAAACGCCTGGCGTCTAGAGTAATTCTCAGGAGTTTTCGGCCATTTGGGGAGTGGAGTATTTGGCGAGCTACTTACCCGTGGACCTTCGATTTCCACGTCGCCCAGAACGACGGCTCCGTCCACGGCACCGGATCCCACGACAAGACCGGCCGACACTGCCGCGCCGACGACCCTAACGACAAAATCGACATCCCCCGCGCTTCCGCCTCATGCTGACCGCCTTTGGGAATTTCCGCACCTTGCCCTTGCCCTTTGGGGGAAAGACGGATAATCGAAAAAGCATTGGTTCGACATTGCCAATCAGACTCACCAAAATCCGCTCCCCATCATGAAAAAACCAATCCGCATCGGACTCATCGGCTACGGCTTCATGGGCCGCACCCACTCGAACGCCTACTCCCAACTCTCCCACTTTTTCGACACCGAGCACGTCCCGGTCCGCCAGGCCGTCTGCGGCCGCGACAAGGAGAAGGTCGCCGCCTTCGCCGAGAAATGGGGCTACGCCTCCTACGAAACCGACTGGCGCGAGCTCGTCAAACGCGAGGACATCGACGCCGTCGACATCTGCACGCCTAACGATTCCCACGCCGAGATCGCGCTCGCCTGCATCGCCAACGGCAAGATGATCCTCTGCGAAAAACCCCTCGCCCTCAACGGCGAGCAAGGCGAGAAAATGGTGGAAGCCGTCGAGAAATCCGGCCTGCCCAACCTCGTCTGGTATAACTACCGCTTCCTCCCCGCCGTGACGCTCGCCAAGAACATCGTCGATGCCGGCGAACTCGGCCGCGTGTTCCACTACCGCGCGAATTTCCTCCAGGACTGGACGATCTCCGAAGAACTCCCGCAAGGCGGCGCCGGCCTCTGGCGTCTCGATGCCGCGGCCGCCGGCTCCGGCGTCACCGGGGATTTGTTAGCTCACTGCATCGACACCGCCCGCTGGATCAACGGCGACATCGTTTCCGTCAGCGCGATGACCGAGACCTTCATCAAGGAGCGCGTCCACACCGCCACCGGCGAGAAACAAGCCGTCACCATCGACGACGCCTGCGCCTTCCTCGCCCGTTTCGAAAACGGCTCGCTCGCGATTTTCGAATCCACCCGCTACGCCCGCGGCCACAAGGCACTTTACACGTTCGAGATCAACGGCGAGAAAAAATCCCTCGCTTGGGACCTCCACGATCTCAACTACCTCTCCTACTTCGACCACGGCGTCCCCGGCGACCGCCGCGGCTGGACCAACATCCACGCCACCGACGGCGATCATCCGTATTCCGGCAACTGGTGGGTCCCCGGACTTTGCCTCGGTTACGAACACTCCTTCACCCACGAACTCGCCGAGTTCTTCAAATCGCTCGACGATCCAAGCGCCGAAAAACGCTACCCCGACTTCCGCCACGCCCTCGGCACCCAATACGTCTGCGACGCCGTCTTGGAATCCGCCAAAACCAAGCAGTGGGTGGATGTGAAGAAGTCCTGAAGCGAGATCCGCCATCTTGCGAAATCACCCGGATTTCCGCTTCACGAACGGCCCGCGAGCACCTAGAAAGCTCGCCGACATGCTTGATACCCAACGACGCCCCGGGAAATTGATGGCCGCCAACCGCGGTGAGATCGCCATTCGTATTTTTCGCGCAGCCAACGAACTCGGTCTCACGACCGTCTCGATCTTCGCCGAAGAGGACCGCTTTTCGATCCACCGCTTCAAGGCGGACGAGGCCTATCAACTGGATTCGTCGAAGGGTCCGGTCGGCGCGTATCTGGACGTCGAGGGCATCGTGACCTTGGCGAAACAGAAGGGCGTGACGATGATTCACCCGGGTTACGGGTTCCTCTCGGAGAACGCCGCGTTCGCCCGTGCTTGTGCGCGCGAGGGAATTATTTTCATCGGTCCGTCGCCGGATCTGTTGGAAAACATGGGCGACAAGACCGCCGCCCGCGCGCTCGCGCACAGCTTCAACGTCCCCACCCTGCCTGGCACCGAGGAGCCGATCAGCGATCCGGACCAGGCGCTGACCGTGGCGCACGACATCGGCTTTCCGCTCATCATCAAGGCCGCGTTCGGCGGTGGCGGCCGCGGCATGCGCGTGGTGGAAAAACCCTCTCAGCTCGCGGGATTGCTGGCCGAGGCGCAGAACGAGGCGCTCAACGCGTTCGGCAACTCCGCCGTTTTCCTCGAGCGCTACATTTCCCGCGCCAAGCACATCGAAGTGCAGATCCTCGGTGACCAGCACGGCAACGTCGTCCACCTATATGAGCGCGACTGCTCGGTGCAGCGGCGCTATCAGAAAGTCGTCGAGGTCGCGCCCGCGATGCACCTCGATCCGAAAGTCCGCAAGGAGCTATGCGACGCCGCCGTCACGCTCGCCAAGGGCATCGGCTACGACAATGCGGGCACCGTCGAGTTCCTCTACGACATGGACCAGAACGACTGGTTCTTCATCGAGATGAACCCGCGCATCCAAGTGGAGCACACCGTGACCGAGTGCGTCACCGGCATCGACCTGGTCCGCTCGCAAATCCTCGTCGCCGCCGGGCACACGCTTTTCAGCGAGGAAATCGCCATTCCCCCGCAGGAGGAAATGCCGTGCATCGGCTTCGCCATCCAGTGCCGGATCACCACTGAAGATCCTGAAAAAGGCTTCTCGCCCGACTACGGCCGCATCCTCAACTACCGCTCCGCCGCCGGCTTCGGCATCCGTCTGGACGCCGCCTCGGGCGACGCCGGTTCGGTGGTCACGCCGTATTATGACTCCATGTTAGTCAAGCTCACCGCGATGGGCCGGGATTTCCCGATGGCCTGCCAGCGGATGGACCGCGCGCTCCGCGAGTTCCGCATCCGCGGGGTGAAAACCAACATTCCGTTCCTCGAAAACGTCATCGCCGACGAGACCTTCCGCGCCGGCCAGGCACACACCAAGCTGATCGATACCAAGCCCGAGCTATTCCAGTTCAAGCGCCGCCGCGACCGCGCGACCCGCACGCTTTCCTATCTATCCGACATCACGCTCAACGGCAACCCGACCACCAAAGGCTGGAAGCCCGACGCCGTGCTGCACAAGGCCGTCGTGCCTAACTCGCTCGTCATCGAGCACCACGCCAAGGTTCCCAAGGGCAGCCGCGACGTTCTGTTGGACCTCGGCCCGGAGAAATTCGCGCAATGGATTCTCGATGAAAAACGCCTGTTGATCACCGACACCACTCTCCGTGACGCCCACCAGTCACTCATCGCCACCCGCATGCGCAGCTTCGACATGCTGCGCGTGGCCGAGGCGATCGCCCACCGCACGCCCGAGCTTTTCTCGCTGGAAATGTGGGGCGGCGCGACCTTCGACACCGCGATGCGATTCCTCAGCGAGTGCCCGTGGGACCGCCTCCGCCGCTTGCGCGAAAAGGTGCCGAACATCTGTTTCCAAATGCTCTTCCGCGGCTCGAACGCCGTCGGTTACTCGAACTACCCGGACAACGTCGTCGCCGGTTTCGTCAAGCACGCGGCGGACTCCGGCATGGACATCTTCCGGATCTTCGACTCGCTCAACTACCTGCCTAACATGAAGGTGGCCATGGAAGCCGTCCGCGACCACGGCAAGGCGGTTTGCGAAGCGGCGATCTGCTACACCGGCGACATCACCGACTCGCGGCGCGACAAATATTCGCTCAAGTATTACGTCGAGAAAGCCAAGGAAGTCGAGCGGATGGGCGCGCACATGCTCTGCATCAAGGACATGGCCGGCCTCTGCAAACCGCACGCCGCGTTCAAGCTGGTCACCGCGCTGAAGGAGGAAATCGGCATTCCCGTCCATTTCCACACCCACGACACGTCGGGTATCAACGCCGCCTCCGTGCTCGCCGCCTCCAAGGCCGGCGTGGACATCGTGGACCTCGCGATCTCGTCGATGTCCGGCTCGACCTCGCAGCCTAACCTCAATTCGATCTCCGCCGCCCTCGCTAACACCGAGCGCGATCCGGGGCTGGATTTCGATTCGCTCAACGAGCTTTCCGACTACTGGGAACACGTCCTCACATTCTATCACCCGTTCGACTCCGCCCCACGCTCCGGCACGGCGGAAGTTTACGAACACGAGATGCCCGGCGGCCAATACACCAACCTCCGCGAGCAGGCGAACGCCATGGGCCTCGGCCACCGCTGGCGCGAAATCGCCCGCACCTACGCCGACGTGAACCAGCTCTTCGGCGACATCGTCAAAGTCACGCCGTCCTCCAAAGTCGTCGGCGACATGTGCATGTTCCTCGTCACCCGCGGCATCAAGGCGGCGGACGTGCCGAAGCTCAAACCCGGCTCCATCGACTTCCCGGAGAGCGTCATCGACATGCTATCAGGCGGTCTCGGCCAGCCCGACGGCGGCTGGCCGGTCGAGGTGCAGAAGGTCGTGTTAGGAACCCGCAAGGCCACCACCGTGCGCCCCGGCGAGCTCGCCGCTCCAATCGATCTCGAAGCCACCCGCATCGAACTCTCCGCCAAACTCGGCCGCCCCGCCAGCGAGGACGACCTCTATTCGCATCTGATGTATCCGCAGGTTTTCGCCGACTTCATGGCGTTCCGCGCGAAATACGATGACCTCAGCGGCCTGCCGACGCCCGCGTTTTTCTACGGCCTGCAGATCGGCGAGGAAATGGAGATCGAGATCGACACCGGCAAAATCCTCATCATCAAGCTCATCTCCATCGGCGAGGCCGACTCCGCGGGACGCCGCGCGCTGTTCTACGAGCTCAACGGCATGCCGCGCGAATCGGTCGTCACCGACAACTCGCTCAAATCCACCAGCACCGCGTCCCGCCCGAAAGGCGAGCCCGGCAACCCGGCCCAGGCCTCCGCGCCGATGCCCGGCATGGTCACCGAAGTCGCCGTTTCTCCCGGCCAGGAAGTCAAGGCGGGCGACAAGCTCGTCGTCCTCGAAGCCATGAAAATGCTCACCACCGTCAGCGCCAGCGAGGATGGAACGGTCTCCGAAATCCTCGTCAAAAAAGGCGACCGAGTGGACAGCGACGATCTACTGGTGAAACTGGCGACAACATGATCCGCTGAACGACTGCACACCATCCCCTAGCTCCGGCGGCGGCGTCTTACAGAATGACTCATGAGTCACACGATCACGCTGCGACTGCCCACTGCCTTGGTTCAATGGCTGGAGGAAGAGTCCCGTGTCACCGGTCTTCCCGAAGGGCGGATCGTGCAGGAGCAACTGGAACAATTGCGCACGAAAAAGCACGATAGCAGTTTCTCGATCTGGCAGGAAGTGTCGAAGGCCTCATCTGCGGTTCATTTCTCTTTCTAGGATGATTTCAGCGAGGGTGCTAAAATCCACACGCGGGGGCGCGTGTGGTCCCCTGCCGGTCCCTGGCGATGCGCTCCAGCAACTCGATGTCTCCCCGGTCGCTTCTTCAATTTCAGCATTTCAGCATTTCAGCTTTTTAGATTTTCAGCGTTTACCCCTCGGTCTTGCGCTTTTCCGGGGCTTGCTCGTGGAGATCCGGGTGGGTCAATGGCGTGCAAGCATTGAAGACGGGCGACTTCGGTATTGCCAATCTGCGGATTCGGTAATACCTTCCGGGCATGATAACAATTTCCCTGAAGGTTCCCGACGAGTTGGTTGCTCGGATGGATGCGGTGGCGCGTGCCAAGCGGACCAGCCGCTCGGCCCTGCTTCGCGAGGCGCTGGAGGAAAAGCTCAAAGTCGCCGCGCGTAAGACTCCGCCCAGCCTCTTTGAGCGCAGCGCCGACTTGTGCGGCAAGGGTAGCAGCGGGTTGGGTGATTTGGCGTCCAATCCACAACACCTTGAAGGATTTGGCTCATGAGCGAGATGATCGTTGATACCGGACCCTTGGTGGCCTATCTGGATCGCAGCGACCGGGATCATCAGTGGTCGAAGGAATGCTTCATGCAAATGACACGCCCCTTGTTGACCTGTGAGGCGGTGATTGCCGAAGCTCTTTTCCTGTTGCGGCGGGGTGGAATCGATCCGGATGGCCTACTCAATTTGATCAGCCGCGGAGTCATCGTGCTGGATTTTTCACTTGCGGCGGAGATTCTGGTGATCCAGCAACTGATGAAGACCTACCGCAACATTCCGATGTCATTGGCGGATGCCTGTCTGGTTAGGATGGCGGAGATTCATGAACATTCCAAAGTCATGACCTTGGATTCCGATTTTGTGGTTTACCGCAAATCTCGCCGGAAGGTCATTCCGCTTCTGCGACCTGAGCGGTGAGGGCAAAACCTCCGACTCTCCCGCGCTTCTTCCTCCACCCGCTCCGCCTCCCAGTCCGCGATCTCCCGCTCCAACTCCTCCCGCTGCGCGGCGGCGATCCCGCGCTTCATGACTGCTTGGTCCAGATGCTTGTTAGTCGGGATTGCGGTAGGGACCGCCGTTGCCGACGGCCCCCCGCGCAGATCCGTACGTGAAGAATTACCTCATACGGCTCCTGCCTTGAGTCGGGCGCGGAATCTTTGTTCTGGATATGGATGGATGATATGGGGCCGGG
>CAMDLP010000091.1 GCA_945901795.1 Akkermansia muciniphila
CGGCGACCGGTGATCGCCGCTACGCTGCCGCCATGGAACTCGCCGAAGTCACTTGCCCGACCTGCTTCGAAGTCTTTGAAGTCGCCATGCCGCACCCGGATGAAATGCCGGCGGAGGTGGACTACGACTGCGAAGTCTGCTGCCGCCCGATGATGATCGTTTTCACGGAGAACGAGGTTTATGCGAAGGGGCTGGGGGACTAACTCTTCAATCCTTCCGCGTCAGCTCAACGAAAACATCCTCCAGCGTCGCGACGTGGCGGAACAGCGAGCGGAGGGGCCAGCCGTATTGCGAGGCGAGGTTCGCGATGTGCTCGCGGGAATCGGTGCCGGAATCGACCCACACGGTGTAGCGGGTCCAACCGTCGTCGAGTGGCTCGGGGGTGACTTTTTTCACTGGATCGAGGCGATTGATCGCGCCGGCGACGACGTCGGGGTCGGCTTGGATTTCCACTTGGATGCGGCCGGCGGCGCGCATCTGGCCGACGAGGTTGGCGGGCGTGTCGGCGGCTTTGATTTTCCCGCCGTCGATGATGATCACGCGGTTGCAGGTCATTTCCACTTCCGAGAGGATGTGGGTGGAAATGAGCACGGTGTGGGTCTGGCCGAGGTGGCGGATGAGCTCGCGGATCTGGCGGATTTGATTCGGGTCGAGGCCGTTGGTGGGCTCGTCGAGGATGAGCAGCTCGGGATCGTGGACGAGCGCGTCGGCCAGGCCGACGCGCTGGCGAAAGCCTTTCGAGAGGGTTTTGATCATCTTGCGACGGACGCTGCCGAGGCCGCAGGTATCGATGACGTCACCGACGCGGCGGCGGCTGTCGCTGCCGCCGAGCCCTTTGAGCTGGGCGCGGAATTTTAGGTATTCCTTCACTCGCATGTCTTCGTAAAGTGGGACGTTTTCCGGCATGTAGCCGATTTTCCGGCGGGCTTCGATGGATTGGCGGAAGATGTCGTGGTTGGCGATGGTGGCGGTGCCGGAGGTCGGCGGCAGGTAGCCGGTTAGCATCCGCAGGGTGGTGGTCTTGCCCGCGCCGTTCGGGCCGAGGAAGCCGACGATTTCGCCGCGCGCCACGGAAAAGCTGATGCCGCTGACCGCTTCGTGGCGGGCGTATCGCTTGGTAAGTTGATTCACTTCGATCATGATTTCGGGTCCGTGGATTGCGGGGAAATTCCCGCTTGCGCGGTTGACGCGGTGGGCTGCGCCCTTTAATGAAGCGCCGCGCGTGGCGGGCCAAGCGGGAAATTCGCGGGCTCGCCTCCTCATTTTACTCCTTTCTCATGAACTCTTCGGTTTCGCCGCGACAGAACGCAGAATTGCTGGAATCAAAATACGCCGAATGGTGCGAGGACCCGAGGTCGGTGGACGCGACTTGGGCGGCGTTCTTTGAAGGGTTCGAGCTGGGTTCTGCCCAAGTCAAACGCAAGGAGGAAGCCGCCGCCGCGGGAGTCTCGGCGCCGGCCTCGGATGCGGATCTGGCGTTTTTCGGCAAGGTGGTGAGTTTGATTTATAACTACCGCACGCTGGGCCACACCCAGGCGGCGATCAATCCGCTCGACGAACCGGAGCACAACCCGCGCTTGAAGCTCGAGCAGTTCGGCCTGAGCGAGGCCGACCTCGACCGCGTGGTTTGGAACGCGTTTTTCCGCCACGGCGACAAGATGAAGCTGCGTGACATGGTGGCTGCGTTAGAGAAAACTTACTCGAACAAGATCGGCTTCGAGTTCATGCACATCCACAACACGACCGTCCGCCATTGGGTGCGCGAACGGATCGAAACCCACGCGCTGCGTTCCGAGGAAACTCCGGCAAAAAAGCTCAACTCGCTGTGCTGGGTGCTGGAAGCCGAGGCGTTTGAAAATTTCCTGGGCAAGCGTTTCCTCGGCGAAAAGCGCTTCTCTAACGAAGGCGGCGAGGGCGCGATGATCCTTCTCAACGCGCTGCTCGAAGCCTGCCCGTCCCACGGTGTGAAGGAGATCGAAATGGGCATGTCGCACCGCGGGCGGATGAACATCCTCGCGAATTTCGTTAGGAAATCCATCACCACCGTCCTTTACGAATTCACGCCTAACTATGAGCCCGACTTGGTCGCCGGCGATGGCGACGTGAAATACCATCTCGGCTACGAAAGCATCCGCGAGCTGTCGGACGGGGAAGTCCGCGTCAGCCTCGCGGCAAATCCAAGCCATTTGGAAGCCGTCAATTCCATCGTCGAGGGCAAGGCCCGCGCGCGTCAGCGGGTCCTTTGCGAAGGCGGCGGGGAAATCGACCGCAAGCAGGTGTTGCCGATCCTGCTCCACGGCGACGCCGCATTCGCCGGTCAGGGCTCGGTCGCGGAGGTGCTCAATCTCTCCCAGCTCAAAGGCTACCGCACCGGCGGCACCATCCATCTCATCATCAACAACCAGATCGGTTTCACCACGATTCCGGCCGATGCGCGCTCGTCCGCCTACGCGACCGACGTGGCGAAAATGATCGAGGCGCCGATCCTTCACGTGAATGGCGAGGAGCCGATGGAACTCTATTGGGCCGCGCTCTTCGCCCTCGAATTCCGCCAGAAATTCGGCCGCGACATCGTCATCGACATGTATTGCTACCGTCGCCAGGGGCACAACGAGGCCGACCAGGCGGCATTCACCCAGCCCATCGTCGCAAAGAAAATCGCCGAGCGCCCGACCTTCGGGAAAACCTACAAGCAGCAACTGGTCGCGGAAGGCGTCATTTCCCAAGCCGACCTCGACTCGCTCGAACAGGCGATCTGGGACAAGCTGGAGACCGGCTATCAGAAAATGCTCGAGCTGAATGAAGCGGGCGACCGCACCGCCTTCAGCGGCTCGACGGGCATCGTCCAGCCCGCGTATTCGCACGCGCCGGTGCCCACCGGCATCGATCGCGACAGGCTCCAGCACATCGGCAAGGTGCTCACCACCATTCCTAACGACTTCAATTTGAATCCGACGCTCGAAAAGCGCTTCATCCCGCGGCGGGTCGAGGCGCTCGCCAACGGCGGCCCGATCGACTGGGCGTTCGCCGAGTCGCTGGCGTTCGGCTCGCTGCTGATGGAGGGAACTCCGGTGCGTCTATCAGGCCAGGACTGCCGGCGCGGGACCTTCTCCCAGCGGCACGCCGTTTTCTATGACTACGAGACGCGGGAGAGATACATTCCGTTGGAACATCTCGACCCCGCCCAATCGCGGTTCTGCGTTCACAACTCCTTCCTCTCCGAGTTCGCGGTGCTTGGCTTCGACTACGGTTATTCGCTGTCCTATCCGAGCATGCTCACGATGTGGGAAGCCCAGTTCGGCGATTTTTCGAACGGCGCGCAGGTCATCATCGACCAGTTCATTTCCTCCGCCGAGTCCAAGTGGCAGACGCCGAGCGATCTGGTGATGCTGCTGCCGCACGGCTACGAGGGCATGGGTCCCGAGCACTCCAGCGCCCGTCTGGAACGCTTCCTCCAGCTTTGCGCCGAGAAGAATCTAATCGTCGGCAACTTCACCACGCCTGCCCAGTATTTCCACGCGCTGCGCCGCCAGAAGCACCGGGACTTCCGCAAGCCGCTGGTCCTGATGACGCCCAAGAGCCTGCTCAGCCGCGCCGAAGCGGTCTCCCAGGAATCCGACTTCCTAGAAGGCACCTGTTTCCAGGAAATTCTTCCGGACACGAAATCTTTCGCGAATCCCGCCGATGTCAGCCGCATCATTTTCTGTTGCGGCAAAGTTTACTACGACCTTATGGCGCACCGCCAGGAAAAGGGCATCGAGAACGCGGCCATCATCCGCATCGAGCAGCTCTATCCGTTTCACCGCGAAATGGTCGAGGCCATCATCAGCCAGTATTCGAGCGCCTCGCACTTCGTCTGGTGCCAGGAAGAACCGCTCAACATGGGTGCCTGGTCGTACATTTTCCCGCGCCTCGAACGCGCGGTCGGCAGCAAGATTCGCTACGCTGGCCGGGGAACTGCTTCCAGTCCCGCTGCCGGCTCGAAGGCGATGCACTACCGCGAACAGAAGGCGCTCGTCGCCCAGGCCTTCGAAGTCTAACTTGATTAAACTTTCTCAACTCTCACCACGCTTCATCCATGTCACTCGACGTCAAAGTTCCTGCCGCTGGCGAATCCATCACCTCCGCCAACGTCGCCCGCTGGCACAAGAAAAACGGCGATGCCGTTAAAAAGGGCGACATCCTCGTTACCCTCGAAACCGACAAGGTTTCTAACGAGCTCGAAGCCGCAGCAGATGGCATTCTTGAAATCCTCGTCGGCGAAGGCGAGGAAGTTTCCATCGGCACCTTGATCGCCCGCATCTCCGGTGAAGTTGCCGCCGCGGCCGCGGCTGCTCTGGTCGTTCAGGCACCCGTGGCTGCTCCAGTCATTAAATCCGGCGCGATCATCGAGTTGAAAGTCCCCGCCGCCGGCGAATCCATCACCTCCGCGAACGTCGCGAAATGGCGGAAGAACGATGGCGATCAAGTCGTCCAGGGCGAAGTCCTCGTCACCCTCGAAACCGACAAGGTCTCCAACGAACTCGAAGCTCCCGCATCAGGCCGCTTGAAAATCATCACGCCGGAAGGCGAGGAGGTTTCGATCGGCGCGACCATCGCGACCATCGACACCACCGCTCCATCAGCCGCGGTTCCCGCCCCCGCCAAGCCAGCCCCGGCTCCCGCCCCCGCCGCCCCCGCCGCTCCGGCACCGGTCGCCGCGCCTGCCGCGGTCAAACCGGATTTCTCCGCGCCCGCCGCCCCGGTCGAGCGGGTTGCTCTATCCGAAGTGAGCGACGGCCGGACCACCCGCAGGAAGATGTCGATGCTGCGCCGCAAGATCGCCACGCACCTCGTCAACGCCCAGCACACTGCGGCGATTCTAACGACCTTCAACGAGGTGGACATGTCCTCCGTGATGGACCTCCGCAAGCAGGTGCAGGAAGACTTCATGAAAAAGCACGGCGTGAAACTCGGCTTCATGTCGTTCTTCATCAAAGCCGTCGCGCAGGCGCTCAAGGACGTGCCTTCCGTCAACGGTCGCATCGACGGCACCGATATTATCGAGAATCATTTCTACGACATCGGCGTCGCCATCGGCACGGAAAAGGGCCTGATCGTTCCAGTCCTCCGCGACGTGGATAAGAAATCCTTCGCCCAGATCGAGAAGGACATCCTCGACTACGCCAAGAAGGCCAAGGACGGTAAGATCACCATCGACGACCTCAACGGTGGCGTCTTCACCATCTCTAACGGCGGCACCTACGGCTCGCTGCTCAGCACGCCCATCCTCAACCCGCCCCAAAGCGGCATTCTCGGCATGCACACCATCCAGCAGCGCCCGGTCGCCCTCAACGGCCAGGTCGTCATCCGCCCGATGATGTATCTCGCCCTCAGCTACGACCACCGGTTAGTCGATGGCAAGGAAGCCGTCACCTTCCTGATCCGCATCAAGGACAGCCTCGAGTCGCCGACCCGCCTGCTGCTGGAGATGTGATCGCAAAAAGTGTCCCGGCTGTCTCAGCCGGGAACTCCGGCTGAGACAGCCGGGACACATTCTTCCAGGCACGCGGTGCCGAAGAGCGTGAAGCCGGTGGATTGCTCGATCTGGATGTCGAGAAGCTGGCCGGTGAGACGGGCGGGGTCGCCGTCGAAGATGACGATCTTGTTTTGCAACGTGCGGCCGGTGAGGCGGGCGGCGTTGTTTTTCGAAGGACCTTCGCAGAGCACTTGCTGGCGAGTGCCGACGACGGCGGCGTTGCTGGCGATGGCGAGGCGATCGACGACGGCTAGCAGACGCTGGTTGCGCTCTTCCTTCACGGATTCGTCGAGCTGGCCGTCCATCTCGGCGGCGGGGGTGTTGCGGCGTTTGGAGTAGCGGAAGACGAAGGCGTTGTCGAACTTGAGGCGCTCGACGGTGTCGATGGTCGCCTGGAAATCCTCCTCGGTCTCGCCGGGGAAGCCGACGATCATGTCGGTGGTGATGGCGAGGCCGGGGCGGGCGGTCTTCATTTTCTCGCAGATCTCGATGAACTTCTCGTTTTTGTAAGGCCGGCGCATTTCGCGGAGGATCTTATCTGAGCCGCTTTGCATCGGGAAATGGATGTGCGAGCAGAGTTTCGGCAGATAGGTGAAGGCGGCGACGAGGTCGTCCCGGTAACCGATGGGATGCGGCGAGGTGAAGCGGATACGCTCGATGCCATCGACTTCGTGCACGGCTTCGAGCAACTGGACGAAAGGGGATTTGCCGTCGATTTTCGGGAACTCGGTGCGGCCGTAAAGGTTGACGATCTGGCCTAGCAGGGTAATCTCCTTCACCCCGCTGGCCGCGAGGTGGCTGACCTCGCCGACGATTTCAGAAATCGGGCGGCCGCGTTCCTTGCCGCGGGTGTCGGGGACGATGCAGAACGAGCAGCGCATGTTGCAGCCCTGCATGATGGAGACGAAGGCGGACGCCTCGTGGGCCTTCGGGACGTGGTCGCGGATGGTGTTTTGCGAGCCTTCCTCCTCGGCGGTGTCGCAGACGGAGGTGCCGCGAAGCGAGTAGGTCGGGTCGTCCATGCGGGCTTCTAACCGCCGCTGGAGGATGTTGTCCACGTATTCGAAAACCTTGTGGTATTTCTGGGTGCCGACGACGACGTCGAGGTTGGGCAGGGTTTTGAAAAGTTCCTCGCCGCGCGACTGGGCCATGCAGCCCATGAAGCCGTAAACGACGTGTTTTCGGTCGCGGCCCTTGTGGATGAGGTTGCCCATTTTTCCGAGGGCTTTCTGCTCGGCCTGGTCGCGGACGGAACAGGTGTTGATGAGCACGGCGTCCGCCTCGTTCTCGTCGGTCGTGACCGTGTAGCCGCCCTCGCTGAACATGCGGGCGACTTGCTCGGAGTCGCGCTCGTTCATCTGGCATCCGTAGGTTTTGACGTAAACTTTGGGCATGGAATTTCCGGGTCGGGCGCGCAAGCTAGACAGGAAAGTCGGGAGATTCAAGGCCTCAGGAGCCATCGTTGAAAGGAACTTCCCCAGGCCACCCGCGGAGACGGTGTCGCCAGCAGGTCTCACGGATCGTCTCCGCCGGGTTTGTGGAAATCGACTGTGAATCCATCGTCGCGCCAGGCGGCAAGGAGGCAGGCTCTTTATCGGCAATTTTGGGCGGTTCCGGTGACAGTGGCCATGAATCTAGCAGGCATTCATTTCGACTTCCTCGGCTATCGGTTCAAACAAAGCCGCCAGGGGAAGGTGATGCGATTGGTTCGTCCCGGCCCTTTTCCTGCCTTCCTGACACCTGATTAGAATTCTCTCATCTTAAGTTTGATGGCAATCCTCCCAAAAATGATTCTGTCCCAAAATGATTCTGTCTCACCCTAGGAATCGAAGAATGAGGACAGAATCATTGAGAGCAGAATCATGGATGCGGGACAGGTCTTACGGAGAGTCAGACCGCGCCGGAAACGGCACTCGAGGGCGCGGGCGCTCCCCTCTTGATGACCGGAGGACTCCGATAGAGGTAGGAACAGGGCTCTCGCCCCGCTCCCCCCTCCGAACCGGACGTGCGGATCTCCCGCATCCGGCTCTCCAGTCAGCAGTTTACTCCGTTACGGAGGCTCGCGATTTCAGCTTCTCGGGCGTCTAGCAGGCAAAAGAGCCCGAGCTTCTTGAAGTAGCAGTTGCGCCAGCGCTGGTGGTCCTTGCCGCGGCCACGGCCTTCCAGACCGCGCCGCTTTCTCAGGATGGAGCGCAGTCTCATGCGGATCCATCCGTCAATTTCTCCCAGTTGGCTGGCTTTGACGTGTTGGAAGTAGCCGAACCAGCCGGGCAATGTCCGGTTGAGGTCGGCCACGATGGCTTCCATGCTCTTGCCGTTGTTCCGGCGCGTCCGGGGTTTGATGGATTCGCGCAGCTTGCACAGGCTTTTGGGTCGGACCAGGCGTATCATCCCTCCCCGCCGGCTTCGTTTGAACCGGTAGCCGAGGAAGTCAAAATGACTGTCGGCAACGGTCATGTCCACCGTGCGGGTTTTGTCGGGATGCAACGTCAATCCGGCCCCGGCCATCCAGTCCCGGAGCGTTTCCAGCGCGGCCTCGGCTTCTTCCTGGCTGCGGCACAGGACGACCATGTCGTCGGCATACCGCACCATTTCAAAACCCAGTCCGGCCATCAGCCAGTCCAACGGATCGAGGTAAATGTTGGCCAACAATGGGCTGATGACCCCGCCCTGCGGCGTGCCGTGGGACTCGTCTTGCGACTCGTCTGCGGGCAGGTCTGCCATGGTTTTGGCCAGTTCGGCATCTTCCATCACGCCTTGTTTGAGGAACCCCTCGATGAGCCCCAAGACCCGCCCGTCGGCGAGGTGCTTACGCACCAACGCCATCAGCCGATCATGGGGAATCGCGTCGAAGTAGCCCTTGATGTCCACCTCCACGACGTGCGGCCTCCCTGATTTTATCAGTTCTTCCACCCGCCGCAGGGCATCTTTGCAACCGCGTCCGGGGCGGAATCCGTAGCTGTGCTTGGCGAAGCGGTTTTCAAAAATGGGCTCAATGACCATTCTCAGCGCCGCCTGCACCACGCGGTCGGTGACCGTGGGAATTCCCAACGGCCGCTTTTCCGCGCTGCCCGGTTTGTCGATCCACACCCGTTTGACTGGCTTGGGTTGATAGGTGCCCTTATTGAGGTGCTCTTTCACGGCGAGCAGCCGACTTTGGCTGTTTTGTTCAAAGCGCCCTATCGTGATGCCGTCCACGCCACAGGCCCCGGCGTTTTTGCGCACCTTTTCCCATGCCAGTTGAAGGGTTCTGTCTGTGCTGACCTTGTCGATCAGGCTGAACCACTTGTTTCCTTTCAACCCTCTTGCGAGGGCCGCAAGCATCGGCTCGGTCCATACGCCGCGTTCGGCCTTGTGGCGCTGCCACAGGTCCTCTTCCGCTTGTTTATCCCTTGCGGGAACTGCCGCGGATGGCTCTTCGCGATTCATGGCCCTTGCCTTTCCACTTTCCTGCCGCCCTTTGCTCCACCGGTCGTTACCCGGCTTTGACTCGTGGTCCCGGTCTTTCCGGCGCTGGTTTTCCCACGGGTTGCTTGCACTCTTATGGCGGCTCTGACTCCTGCCGGGAGCCGTTTCCGGCGTCCTGCCCCGGCAGGTCTCCCGTCTTCACTCGCACCTCCCCTGCCCGACCTACTGCCACCAACCACACCGGACGTGACGCCCGTGCCACCATGGCTCGGCACGCGCGCGTTGCTCCTGGATGGCTCCAGGAGCATGACTTCGCCATTCACTCGCAGGCTCGTCCACATCCGACGCCGAATCGTGTTCACTTGCGTTGCGGTCGGT
>CAMDLP010000092.1 GCA_945901795.1 Akkermansia muciniphila
ACATGCGGCGCGGGCATGTGTTTCAGGGGCGCTACAAGGCGGTTCCCGTCAACGCTTCGGATTCTGCGGGCGATGGGGCATCCTGGTTCAGTAAGCCGATCCGTCTCGGACGGCAGAGCGGACAATACGATGCTGAAATCGATCAAAAAGATAGAAAAAATGTTAATCCGTGTAATCTGACCCCTCTACACTAGCACACGCGCCACATTCTACTGGCGTTGCCGCGTGACGCGGCTAGCGTCCGCGCGTGCACTTGCCACATTCCATCGAACCTAATCCCGACAACCAGCAAACCAGCCAATGGGACCGCTGGATGCGTCCGCTTTATTGGCTGGCCGGAGCGCGCTGGGAAACATTGAAATACTGCCCGCCAAGCGAACGGGAACGGATCGCGGTGCTGGGAAGCACGGTGCTGATTCCCACGATCATGTCGTTTCTCGGGATGATCTTTTATGCGAAGAGCCGCTTCGCCGATCCGCCGTGGCTGTCGGTGATGGCCATCTCGATGGCGTGGGCCCTCGTGATCATGAATACGGACCGCATCCTGCTGGCGACCTACCGGCCGTTTCAACCGTGGTTGCGGCGTTGCATGCAGGTGATCTTTCGGTTTGCTCTCTCGGCCGTGATCAGCGTGGCGATCGGCTTTCCATTCTGCCTCGACCAATATCGCCCGGCGATCACCTACCGCTTGCAGACCGAACTTCAGGGAACGCTCAACACCCTGCGCGAGACAGAGGCGGAAAAGCGTGCGGAGTTGTCAGCCCAGTTGCAGAAAATCCGCGAGGAGGAAACCGCCGCCCGCAAGGAACTGGTGGACACCTACACCACCCAGCGCGATGCGCTGCTGGCCCAGCTTCCCGCCTTGGAGTCATCGGTTCTGAATCCCGAGGAGTTGGCGGACAAGCGCATGGAGGATGAGCGGCGCAAGGCGAGTGAGCCGGATTTCGTAGCTCCCGCGAGCGGCGCGACACGGACTGTGATGGCGGACATTGAGGCGCAGAAGGAGACGATCGCCAAGACCAAGGCGGAGCTTGAAGAAAAGCAGGATTTGCATGCGCGACTGGTCGAGGCCATCGCGAGGGAAAGCGCCGGAGAGCCGAATGAATTCTATCCGGAAGCGAAAAAACCCGGTTTCGGCCCGCGGACCAAGGACATGAAGGCGCGGGACAAGACGGTGACCAGCGACATCAAACGCTTGGAAACGACCGCCAACCTCCAACAGGAGGCCCTGATTGCCAGCGACAAACAACTCGCCGCCGCACGGCTCGCGGATCGCAATGCCTATCTCGACGGGCTGATTGGCAAGCGGGACGGATTCATCGAGGAGGCCAAGGAAAAGGAACGCATCCGCAAGGATCGGCTGGCCAAACTGAATGCGGAAATCGCGGCCGTGGAAACCGAGCAACCGCCGCGCCTCGCCCGCCTCGCCGAGCAAACCGCCGCCCTTGAGGCCACCCACGCCAGCAACACCAAGCGCCACGAAGAGACCTTCCTGCCGCACATCCAGCGGATCGAACGCAAGATGAACGGCGTGCTCGATCCGATGGAAGAAACTCTCGGGCTCTATCGGGTGATCTTCGTCCCCTCAAGCGATGTAGAGGATATCGAGCAAGGCGGACAGAATCAAAAATGGATTGCCGGATTGTTCCAGTTTCTGGTCATTTTCGGCACGCTGTTTGTGTTGGATCTGGTGCCTATCATGACCAAGATCTTCAGCCGGGCTGGGCCGTATGATGTGCTCGTCGAGCATCCGGAATTCATCGCCAACGCCAACCTGCGTGTTTTTCATGCCGAGTATGGAAAACGCTCGGAGGATTGGGGTATCACCGGCATGACCGACCAACCGAGCGGGCCGGACCTCGTCAAAGGAAACCCGCGGAACGCGGCGCCCCCTGACGGAGCCTGACCGTAGTTGGAGATCCGTCACAGTCGATTTCATCGAATTTCTGAAGAATCACTTCCGGTAATCCGCACCTTCTTTGCTGCGGTTCACGGAGGCGATCCATGCTTCGAGGTCCTTCGTCATCCGCTGGACGATCTCGGGATTGTTGTCCGCGATATTTCTGGTTTCACCGGGATCTTCGCTGAGATCGAACAACTCTTTGCTTTTCTGGTCAGCGATGAGTTTATAGCGGTTATCGGTTCAGGCTTTGGTGTTTGCGGCCATGAAGCCGATGGGGCTCGGGCGTTCGGTCATTTTGCCTTCCAGTATGGCTGGTTGTCCCCGTGAGTCGCTTCTTGTCCGCTAGAAGAGAATGGGAATGCCCATCAAGGACAACCCCCATTTCCCCGCCCTCCAGTCTACGCCGAGGCTACGACAGGCAGGCCGGGCCGACGCATTGGCTCTTTCAGGGGCCTCCCGCAGAAAGCAAATTATTAGCAGCCGCAGCGGCTGTCACGGGGCGTGTAGCCTCACCATGGCGATGAGCATCGAAAGCGTCAGTCCCGACTAACAAGCATCCCATCGGGTCAGGTTCCGAATTTCAACATTTCTCAAGTTTCACGCCGCGCAAGGTTGCACTTCCTTGCGGATGGCGTCGCCTTTTTCGCGGTCGGCGCGCATGAATTCGTAGTCGAGTTGGAGGTTCATCCACAGGCCGGGGGTGATGCCGAAGAAGGCGCTGAGGCGAAGGTCGTATTCGGGGGTGCAGCGGCGTTTGCCTTGTTTCATCTGAGTGAGGTGAGGTGCGGGAATGCCGCAGCGGCGGGCGATTTCCGCTTGGGACAGGTCCGATTCCTCAAGCGTGTCGCGAAGGGTTTCGGCGAAGAAGTTGAGCAGTGGAATGAGTTGCGGTTTCGTTTTCATGGCGGTGGCTCAGTGATAGTCGGTGATTTGGATGTCGGCGGCGGTGCCGTCTTTCCAGCGAAAGACGATGCGCCATTGTTGATTGATGCGGATGCTCCAGAATCCCTTGAGATTGCCAGAGAGTGATTCGAGGCGGTTGGAAGGCGGTTGGCGGAGTTGGTCGATGGCAATGATCCGGTGAAGCTGACGGAGTCTCATCAGCGCCCGTGGCTGGATGTCGCCCGGGAATTTCCGGGAGTATTCCCCATGAAAGACTTTGGAGGTTTCCTTGCAGGTGAAGCTCTCAATCACTTGCGGCAAACCATTGCCCGATTTGATAATGAGCTCAAGGAGAAAAACGTGAATGGGTTTGGGCCTCGCGCTTCGACCCTTTACCCGTGCAGCGCCGCGAGCACGGCTTCGGGATGGGACTCTGAGGCGACGTCCGCTTGACAGCCCCCTTTAATGATGGGACATGCAATCCGTCGCGGTCATTTCCGACATTCACGCAAACCTTCCGGCTCTTGAGGCGGTGTTGGAGGAAATCGATGGCCTCGGCATTGAGCACATCCTCTGTTGCGGCGACATCGTGGGCTACGGCCCGCATCCCCGCGAGTGTGTGGAACTGCTCCGCCACAGGAAGATTCCATCTGTCTTGGGCAACCATGACCTCTACGTGCTTCAAGCGAGGAACAACAAGGCTGTCCAGGAGGCGGAGGACGAGTTGCGCGGCGATACGGTCTGGGCAGGCATTCTCCACGCTGTCGCCCAACTCCGGGACGAGGACTTCGATTGGCTTCTGGATCTCCCCATGTTTCTCAAGCTGCCCGGTGTCATGCTTCGGGGTCAGTCCCAAATAACAGACATTGTTAGAATTTTGCCTCCGGGCCACTGGCAAAACTCCCTCCCGAAGATCGTCGCTCCGCCCCGCCTTTCCATCCCGCTGCGTGAATGGGGTCATGAATGGGGTACCGGTCCCGGTAATCGAGCACAAGCCCTTTCGATGGAGCCATTTTAGAGAAGCCTTCAATGAGCGCCTGCTGGGGGAACGTGAGGAATCCGCCGGCGCGACGGTCGGTGACTACGAGCGCGAGTCGGCGGAGAAGGATCGGAAATGGGGTCAGGGTGGAAATCTTGACAAAATAATCTGCACCTGAGGATGAAACAGCTTTGGAAGAAGCTGGTGCGGATGTTTCGCCCGGATCTCCACGAGCACGACCCGGAAAAGCGCAAGACCGAGGGATAAACGCTGAAAATCTGAAAAGCTAAGATGCTGAAATTGAAGAGGCGACCGTGGCGACATCGACTTGCTGAAACGCATCGCCAAAGATCCGCAGGGGAGCATACGAGCCCTCGCGTGTGGATTTCAGCGCCCTCGCTGCAATCATGCAGCGAATCACGAGGACGGCCTGAAATGTAATGCGAGCCACCCATGCCGCGAGGGCGCGACATGGAACACGCGAGGGCGCGTGTGCTCCCCTACAACTCCGCTCCCTCTACGAGCATCTCCAAGCCAGAATCCTGGAACTCATCGAGACCCTCGACGACCTCCGTGCCAGCGCGGAGATGGAAATCTTCCGGGAAGTCGAGCAGGAGGACGAAGTCATCGACCGGATCGCCGCCGCGCAGCGGGAGGAACTGGAGCAGGAGATCGCCAACTTGCGGGCCGAGGCTCGTGCGAGGGGGGAAGAAATCGGGGAGTTGGTGGGAAGCCCGCGGTTTTAAAGAGAGACTCGGAGCGAGACGCTCCAGAGACGGTCTGCGGCGAGACGCCACGGCCACACGACGCGGGAACTGGCGGGCGAGGTGCCGTTTAAGGGCTGGTAGCGAGGCCCCGCGGCAGGCCGCATGACAAAGTGTGAATCAGGAAGATTCCCTCTTTTCACGAGAGTGAGGGTGCTGAGTCCGATTCCAAGGAGATCGGCGGGGACAACGTGCGGCCGCAGCGCTTATTTTCCAATCAAAAACACATCGAGTAAAAACCAGGCGATCATCACCAATCCGACGGCGATCTTGAAAACCATCCCCGCCAAGGTGCCGACGACCGAGCCGACGCCGGAGTATGCCGCGTGACGGCTCTGCTTTTTCGCGAAAGCGATTTCAGCGACGAAGGCCCCCACCAGCGGCCCGACCAGCAAGCCGAACGGCAGGAAAAACATCCCCACGATGCTGCCGACCAGCGCGCCGAGTGCTCCCCAGCGCGTGCCGCCGAACCATTTCGCCCCGGCGGCCCCGCTGAACATTTCGAAAGCCTGGGAAATCGCCATCAACACGGCGAGAATGAGAAACGACCACCAGCTCAGCCCGGAATCCGCCCCGAGCATCAGCCGGTAGGCGACGGCGGCGATGAGCAAAATCAGATGCCCCGGCAAGACCGGCAGCACGCAGCCGACCATTCCCGCGAGCAGCAGGCAAATCGTGACCAGCCACGCCGCGCCCGTGCCCACACCGCCCCAGACAGGGCTCGATTGAAATGCTTCCCACATCATAAATCCTCAGGCGTGAGTCCCGTGTGCTTCGATATTCTCGCCAGCATCTTCGGTCCGATTTCATCCGCATCGTGAAATGCGAATACAAAATCTGGAGATCCAATCTTCTCCAAAACGCAATGGGATCCCCTTGCCGCACGCTTCTGCGACCACCCAATCTTGAGCAGCGCGCGGAACACCAGGCGTGCCTTGCGTGAACCCCACTGGCTCACGCCGCCACCGTGAAAACCTTATTCAATTCGGGGGCCTGCTCGCCGTTTTCCAGACGATCCGCGAGAATCCGGAGAACCAGCGCCTCCACTTTTGAAATCGCCGCTTCCTTGGATTCGCCGTAGGCCAAGCCTCCGGGAATCTGCGGAGCTTCCGCGATCCAGCGACCGTCCTCCTCTTGTTCCACTTCAATCCTCATGGCTCCTGTTTAGTCGGTTCCGCCAGTGTTTCAAGACGAATTCTCGCGGTGCGTTTCGATACGACCGACAAAAGGTTCCCGCTTCACACCTGCAACTCGTGCCTTTGGGGTTGAGTTGCCCCGGCCGCCAGCTACTCTCCGCGCCTTGTCCGCCATGAAGTATTTCACGACTCTTAAAACACTGGCGCTTTTGGCCGCCATGCTCCCGTTCCCGTTATTCGGCCAAATGTCTGAAAGCATCATGGTCGTGGAGGCCCACTCCGGAAAAATCCTAGTCGCGAGCAACGCCTCCGCCAAGCGTCCCGTCGCCAGCCTCAACAAGATCGCCATGGCCGCCGTGACCGTCGATTGGGCCACCGCCACCAGCACCGATCTCGGCACCACCCAGATCACCGTCCCCCAAACCATCACCCTCGTCGGCGGGCCAAATCCGATGAACCTCCAGCCCGGCGAGCAGCTCAGCCTGCGCGACGCGCTCTATTCCGCGCTGCTTGGCTCGGACAATCTCGCCGCCATCGCCATCGCCGATCACGTCGGCCGGGAAATTCTCGTCCGCCGTGGCAGAAACGACGACCCGGTGGCTGCCTTCGTCGGGGAAATGAACCAGCTCGGCAAGGCGCTCGGCATGACGCAGACGCGTTTCGCCAATCCCCACGGCCTTGAGCGCTCCGGCAGGAAGGCATTTTCCACCGCCGCCGACGTCGCCCGACTCTCGATCTACGCGATGCGCCGCAACGCTTTCAATTTCATCGTCCGCCAGAAAGAGCGCCAGGTCGTCGTCACCGGAGCGGCGGGCAAGCGCGGATTCCGCGTGAAGAACACCAACGAACTCGTCGGCGAGCCCGGCATTCTCGGCGTCAAAACTGGCACGACGAATGCAGCCGGCCCCTGCGTCTCCGTTTGCATGGACAAGGAACCACTCGTTCGCCAGAAGCCCGACGGCACCAAAGGCGCCACCCCGCGCCGCCTCATCGTCGTCGTGCTCAACAACCCGGACCGCTTCAACCGCGCCCGTGGACTGATCCGCCAAGGCTGGGCGGTTTACGATCCGTGGCTGGAATCCGGCGCGCTCGTCCAAGACCGCCAACGGGAAATTCTCAACGTCCCGAATCCCCAATAAACATCATTCACCCATGAAGATCGGAATTCTCAACAGCGGCGGCGATTGCCCCGGACTCAATGCCGTCATCCACGGCGTCGTCGGCGCCGCGGACCAACTCGGATGGGAAGTCATCGGCTTCCGCGACGGCTTCGAAGGCCTGCTGCCACCCGGCGATTTCACCGTGCTCAAGCCCAAGGACACCATCGGCATCCTCAAGCTCGGCGGCACCATCCTCGGCACCACTAACAAAGGCCACTTCGCCGCCAAAGTCGGCCAAGGCGACATCGCCGAAGTCCCGCCCGAGATCGTCGCCAAGGCCAAGCAGACCATGGACGAGCTCGGCATCACCGCCCTCGTCGTCGTCGGCGGCGACGGCTCGCTCACCACCGGCCTGCAACTCTATCGGGAAGGCTGGCCGATCATCGGCGTGCCGAAAACCATCGACAACGACCTCAGCGCCACCGCCTTCACCTTCGGCTTCGACAGCGCTGTTAGCACCGTCGTCGACGCCCTCGACCGCCTCCACACCACCGGCGAGAGCCACAAGCGGATCATGGTCCTCGAAGTCATGGGCCGCCACGCGGGATGGATCGCCCTCTGGGGCGGCATCGCCGGCGGAGCCAACGTCGTCCTGCTCCCGGAAATTCCCTTCACCTTCGAGAAAATCACCGAATTCATCAACCAGCGCGACGAGCAGGGCTATCACAGCACGCTCGTCGTCGTCGCCGAGGGCGCCCACATGCCCGACGGCCACATCGTCACCCTCGATGCCAACGCGGGCGGCGAAGTCCGCCTCGGCGGCATCGGCGAGCAAGTCGCCGCCAAGCTCCAGAAACTAACCGGCAAGGACACCCGCGCCTGCACCCTCGGCCACCTCCAGCGCGGCGGCTCACCGACCGCGCTCGACCGCATCCTCGGCATGCGCTTCGGCGTCATGGCGGTGAAACTCGCGGAGGAACGCAGGTTCGGCCGCATGGTCAGCTACCAGTCTTATCACGTCGATTCCGTGCCCATCGAGGAGGCCGTCCACCAGCTCCGCCTCGTCGAGCCGGAGAGCGAACTCGTCTTGGCCGCCAAAGCCGTCGGCATCTGCCTCGGCGACTGAAGAGTCGAAGGTCGAAAGGTCTCAAGGTCTAAAAGTCAAAGACGCCAGCGACTTTCCGACTTTCGACTTTTAGACTTTCAGACCTTCAGACTTTCGACTCTTTTTCTCCCATGTCCTCCGACCCGCTTCTCCAACTTCTCCGCCGCAAAGCTCGCTTCACCGACCGCGAGCTCGCCGACCTGCTCAGCCTGGATCAAGCCGCCGTCGCCGCCCGCATCGCCGCTCTGGAAGCGGACGGCACGATCCTCGGCTACCACGCGGTGATCAATCCCGAGGCCACCGGAGATACTTCCGTCTCCGCTTTCATCGAAGTTAAAGTCACGCCCGAGCGTGGCGGCGGCTTTGACCGTCTCGCGATGCGCGTCGCCCGTTTCGACCAGGTCGTTTCCTGTTATCTGGCCAGCGGCGGCTACGATCTGATGGTCGTCGTCGAGGGCGGCGACCTCCGCGAAGTCGCCCGTTTCGTGTCCGAGAAACTCAGCTCGCTCGACGGCGTGATCTCCACCGCTACCCACTTCCGGCTCAAGACCTACAAGGAAAACGGCTTCCTCTTCGAGCGCGAAGCCAGCACCGAGCGACTGGCGGTCTCACCGTGAGTTGCTAGGCCAGGGCGATGGCTTCACCCCGCGCCGCCAGGCTCTCGCGGGTCACGGGGACGAAACCGCCGTCCAGACATCCACAGGAAACGTGACTGCGTGTTAGTTCCGGATTCCCGAAGATCGTGCACACCGCCACATCCGCCGCGTCGCGGCCGGTGGCGATCCTGACCAGTCCGTTGAGCGGCGCATGGCGGGTGGCATCGAAGACGAACCATTCGCCGCCGATGAAGACCTCGAAGCAGGCATGGAAATCCGGCGGGGGAAGTTGATAGGCGTCATAGCCGGGTCAGCAGGAGCGTCCAGCGTTGGTTCACGCTCCATCGCTCCGTGATGACGCGGATGTGATGCAACTCATTGCTGATCTGCGTAACAGCATGGGCGATGAGGTTGGCCATGAATCGGCTGGGCGCGAGTTTGCGCGAGGTGAAGCCGCCCCAACCCCATTGGTTTTTGAGTTCGTCAAAGCAGTTTTCCGCATTGGCGCGGTCGCGGTAGTGTTTTGGTATACCGATGGTGGGAAAGGCATCCGGATGAAAAAGAAAATCAATTGCCCCTCACGGGTAACGGGGGCCTGATCATCCCACTCGGCATATAAACGTCCGCCGGGAGTGCCCAGCGGCCAAGAGCCGGGTGGCGTTTCAGGGGTGGTTTTCGGCTCACCCGCAGGGTTAGCACAAATCAACGCAGTCGGCGCATCCATGACGTTTGTTTTACGTCACTTGCCGCGTTCTGGCGATCTTTCCATTTTCCTTTTTAGGTTG
>CAMDLP010000093.1 GCA_945901795.1 Akkermansia muciniphila
GGTGCGGAGCTCTTCCTCTTCCCGGCGCCAGCGCCTGAAGAGCTCCGCGCCGCATCCGGCAGAGCCGGAGCTGCCGTGGGCGCGAGCAAAGCTTCGTGCACTCCAGAGTGCGGCACAAAACGGTTCAACGAAACCACCGTGACTCCCAACCCTTAAAGGCATTGGACCTCAGCCAGCGACCCCGGGCTTCCGGAGAAAAACCCAACCCCCAGAACTCAACACGCGCCGCGGCGGCGACGCAGCAGGAAGAGCACGCCGATGCCACCGAACACGCCGGCTGCGGGCTCCGGCACGGCCATCAGGACGACGTCGTAGGCGCCGATGCCTGCGGTGACTCCGCCGATCTCCACCGCGAAGCTGGAGCCTGAATCAAGCGTGATATTGCCAAGGTTGGTGAGGATTACCGCACTGTTGCCCGGGGCGAGCGTTCCGCCCGACTGGATGGTGGTCGAGCCCTTGATGGTGCCGATGCCGCTGACGGTCTGACCGTTTTTAACAATCATCAAAGTGGTGAGCTCGTCCAGGATGGCACCGGTGGAACCCGCGTCACCGACGATGATGCTCGGGCTGGCGAGGCTGCCGCCAACAAGGAGCTCCAAGGTGCCCGCCTTGATCGTGGTGGCGCCGGTGTAGGTGTTGGCTGCGGAAAGCGAGACCGTGCCGGCGGTGGTCTTGATCGATGAAGCGTTGTCAAAAATGTCATTCGCACCAAGCACTAGGGTGCCGACTTGGACGTCGGTCGTTCCGGTGTAAGTATTGGAAACGTTGAGAGTGAGATTACTGCCGCCAGTCTTAATGATTCCAAAGCTGGCACCACTGATCATGCCGCCCACCGCGATGTTTCCGGAGGCCGCGTTGAATGTCCGGTTGGCCGACAGGATCATCGCCATGTTGATCGTCTGGAGATCGGCGTCGTTGTTGATGACGTCGCCACCCAAGGTGATTCTGTTACCCCCCCCCAATCCGCCGTTTCAAACCCTCAAAACAGTCAACCTGCATGAATCCGGGTTCGAGCGATCGATTGGCCGGACAAGCGGTTCATTTCGCCGGGTCGATGGACCCGAAGACACCCCCGGCCAGCACTTCCGGCGTCCCTTTTTGCGGGCACGGGAGGGTGAAAAGGAGGATTTCCGCCCCGGAACGACGGCACAAACGCCGGTAAATGCTTTCATGGTCGGCTCAACTCACCTCGATGACGGTCAGCGCGGGCAACTCCAGGGATTCGCCAGCCCGCATGCCCAGCAGTTTCCGGTAAAGCGCGCTCTCCGGCGTCAGCAGGGTGATTTCCCGGCCGTCGTGGGAAATGACCATGCCGCCCGCCGCGGGCACCAGCAGGAAAAACGTGGTCTCGCCATTGAGAGCCGCCCCCACCAGCGCGCCGGCGTCGATTTCCTCATCGATCCCGAAATCCGGAAGCGACAGCGCTTCAAAAATCCGCACGGATTCCGCGAGTTCATCGACCTGGCGCGCCTGGCCGGAGGCGAGATACGACGCTTCCAGGCTGCGGGTGTCGTATTTCCCCTCCGCCTTGCTGCCGGGATCGGTGGCGGCGGCGTGGGCTTCATAGGCGGCCTTGGAAAGCCGCTCGAGGCGGGTCCGGAGTTCGGCGCGGATGTGTTCGAGCAGTTGGGATTTCATCAAGCGGCGGCCAGCCTTGCGCGGATCGGGGCCGGTTGCCAAGCTCGCGTCATGCTAACCGTGTATGTTTACCAGAAATGCAGCACCTGCCGCGACGCGCTCCAATGGCTCGACGCCCGCGGCATTCCCCACCAAGTGAAGGCGATCCGTGAAACCCCGCCCACCCCCGCCGAACTGGCGACGGCGCTCAAAGCCTTCAGCGGCGACCTGCGGAGAATTTTCAACACGTCCGGCATCGACTACCGCGCGCTCGGCCTCAAGGACCGCTTGCCGGCGATGACCGCGAGCGAGGCCTTCGACCTGCTTTCGAAAAACGGCAATCTGGTGAGGCGCCCGTTTCTAATCGACGGGGACAAGGTGCTCGTGGGATTCAAGCAGGCTGACTGGGAAAACGCCCTCCGCAGCGCCTGAAGCCGCGGAAGCGGAAGCTCCGCAAGCGAAAGCCAAACACCGAGTCGCAGGTGACAAGGCTTTGGTTGACGACGCACTGCCAGCCTCTCAGCATGTCGCAGAAATTCGAAGACATGACCGAAAGATCAAAAACCGCCATCGCCGCCCCGCTCGATCCGGGTTTTCTGCCAGCGGTTCTCTTCAACCGCCGATACCTCGATCGCGCCCGCGCTTCCGGCAAAGCCGTGCCCTTGGTCATCGGTCTCGAACGCGAGTGCGGGCTGGTTTCCCGTTTCGAAACGGTGGTGAGCCCGACGGCCGATGCCGAAACGCTGCGCTACGTCGAACGCATCGTGAAGTTCCTGCTCTGGTCGCGCGGCGGATGGAAACTCCACTTCGGCGGCCCCAAAGCCATCGCCGAGGCGATTCAAAAAACCTACTCGCCACGCGGCGCGCGCAAGTTCGACTGCCGGATGATGGAACTCGCCTATAACAGGAAATTCGAGGTCGCCGCGACATCCGCTAACAAAGTCCCCGCAGCCAGGGACATGCAGGTCCCAGCGGGCGGCCACCTCAAAGGCTGCCGGATCGGCTTCGACCTGGGTGCCAGCGATTACAAGGTCTCCGCCGTGATCGATGGAGAAGCGCTCTTCACCGAGGAAACCCCATGGGACCCCAAAATCCAGGCCAATCCCGAATACCACTATCACCACATCTCCGCGGCACTCCACCGGGCCGCCGCACGCATGCCGCGCGTGGACGCCATTGGTGGCAGCTCCGCCGGCATCATCGTGGACAACGAGATCCGTGTCGCCTCCCTGCTGCGCGCCGTTCCAAAAAAGCTTTTCCCGCAGGCGTCAGCGGTCTTCAAACGCATCCAGAAGGAATGGAACGTGCCGGTCGTGGTGATGAACGATGGCGACGTGACCGCTCTGGCAGGCGCGCTTTCCCTCAGGCAGACCGGCATGTTAGGCGTCGCCATGGGATCGAGCGAGGCCGCCGGCTTCATGGACAAGAAAGGACGCATCCTCGGCTGGCTCAATGAACTGGCATTCGCACCCGTCGACTACAACCCCAAGGCACCGGCCGACGAGTGGTCGGGCGACGCCGGTGTCGGCGCGCTCTATTTCTCGCAGCAAGCGGTCAACAAACTCCTGCCCGCGGCGAAAATCAAACTGCCGGAGAACATGGGTCTGCCTGAACGGCTTGTTGAAGTTCAGAAACTCATGGCCCGAGGCGACGAGCGGGCGGCGAAAATCTACCAAACCATCGGCGTCTATCTGGGCTACACCATCCCCCACTACGCGGACTTTTACGACTACGCCCACATGCTCATCCTCGGTCGCGTGACCACGGGCGAAGGCGGTGACATCGTGCTCTCGAAAGCGCGCCAGGTGCTCCAGCAGGAGTTCCCGGAATGCGCCGGCGCGATCGCTATGCATGTGCCCGATGAGAAGACCCGCCGCGTCGGCCAGGCCGTGGCCGCCGCAAGCCTGCCCAAACTCAAAAAATGATTGTATGAAATTACACCATTCCACTGCGGACGTTTTCATTCCCGACCAGAAACCCGAGACCGAAGCGCTGCGACGCGTCACCCATCTGGGAATCGGCGCGCACCAAGACGACCTCGAGTTCATGGCCTTCCATGGCATCCTGAACTGCTTCGCCCGCGACGACCAATGGTTCGGCGGCGTGACCTGCACCAACGGCGCGGGCAGCTCCCGCAGCGGTCCCTACGCGAAATACTCCGACGCCGAAATGATGGCCATCCGCCGTCAGGAGCAGAACACCGCCGCCGTCATCGGTGGCTACGCCGCGATGTTCCAGCTCGATTACCCGAGCAGCGCCATCAAAAGCCCGACCGAACAGGAGCTCAAGAACGACCTGAAAGCCATCCTCGCCGCCACCCGCCCCGAAGTCGTTTACACCCACAACCCGGCCGACAAACACGACACCCACATCGGCGTCACCATCGCGGCCCTTCTGGCGATGCGGGAACTGCCCCGCGACCAGCGACCGAAACAAGTCATCGGCTGCGAAGTCTGGCGCAACCTCGACTGGCTGCCCGACGAGCAAAAAGTCCTCATGGACGTCAGCGGTCGCGACAATCTGGCAGCCGCCCTGAACGGCGTGTTCGACTCACAGATCGCCGGTGGCAAACGCTACGACCTCGCCACCCTCGGCCGCCGCGCCGCCAATGCCACCTTCTTCAACTCGCACGCCACCGACGCGGCCACGCAACTCATCTTCGGAGTGGATCTCACTCCCTTGGTGACGGATGATTCCATCGACATCCTGGAGCACGTCTGCGATCTAATCGATCAATTCCGCGACGACGTGCGCTTGAAACTCGGCCAACGATTGGGACAACTCTAATGGAAATTATCATTCAACCCACGCCGCAAGCCGCGACCGATGTCGCCGCCCGCATCATCGCCCGCTTGCTGCGGGAGAAGCCCGACGCCGTGCTCGGTCTCGCCACCGGCAGCACTCCCCTGCTGCTCTACCGCACCCTGATCGCCATGGATCTCGACTGGAGCCGGGTCACCACTTTCAACCTCGACGAATACATCGGCCTGCCGCGCGAGCATCCCCAGTCCTATCACAGCTTCATGTGGGAAAACCTCTTCCAACATGTCAACATCGCGAAGGATCGCGTTCACATCCCTGACGGAAACGCCAAGGACATTCCGCGATCCTGCAACGAATACGAGGAGCGGATCCGCGAAGCCGGCGGCATCGATCTTCAGGTGTTAGGAATCGGCACCGACGGCCACATCGGCTTCAACGAACCCACCTCGTCGCTCGCGTCCCGCACCCGCATCAAGACGCTCACCCGACAAACGTGCAAGGACAACGCCCGCTTCTTCGGCAGTGAGCAAGCCGTCCCCAAACACGTCATCACCATGGGCATCGGAACGATCATGGAAGCGCGCCAAAACCTGTTGCTCGCGTTCGGAACCAACAAGGCGCGCGCCGTCGCCGAAGCGGTGGAAGGACCGATCACCTCGATCAATCCGGCCTCGATCCTGCAAATGCATCCGGTAGTGAAAGTATGCCTTGATGAACCCGCGGCAAGCAACTTGCAGCGAGCCGACTACTTCCGCTGGGTCTATGAAAACAAGCCGGAGTGGCAGACCTTATAGCGGTTACGGCTCGCCTTCCGCTTGATTTGCGAACTCTCCTCTCGATCCGTCGGAAACAAGAGGCTTGAAATATGACTAGATCGGTCTTTGGTCACGTATTCGATGCCGATGATTTTGCGTTTCCCACTTCTTACAGGACTGTGTCTTGCGCTGCTTGCAAGCTGCGGCCGCCAGCCCTCTGACGACGGCAAAGCGGAGTCTGCATCGCCTCAAGCAGCAGACGCCCTGCCGGAAAAGGTGACCTTCAACGCCCATATCCGGCCGATTTTTTCGGACACCTGCTTCGCCTGCCACGGATTCGATGCCAAGACCCGCAAGGAGGATCTCCGGCTGGACACGCCTGAAGGTGCCTACGCCAAACTCAAGGATTCCGAACTGCACGCCATCGTTCCCGGCAAGCCCGACCAAAGCGCGATCCTCGCCCACATCTTCTCGCGCGATCCCGAAGAGATCATGCCGCCGCCGGATTTCCACAAGGATCTCAGCGAGCGCCAAAAGTCCCTGATCCGCGCGTGGATCGAACAGGGCGCGAAATACGAGCAACACTGGGCCTTCACTCCCATCGTCAAACCCGCCGTTCCGGTTTTAGCGAAACCCGCGGCGGAAGTCGCCAACCCGATTGACTCATTCGTCCTCGCCACCCTCGAGCGCGAGAATCTCGAACCCTCGCCGCTGGCCGGGAAAGCTACCTTGTTGCGTCGCCTCTCGCTCGACCTGATCGGCCTGCCCCCGTCGCCCGAGGAAGTTGAAGCCTTCCTCGCCGACACCTCGCCGGACGCCTACGCGAAACAAGTCGAGCGCCTGCTCGCCTCGCCCCGCTACGGCGAGCGGATGGCCGTGCCGTGGCTGGATATCGTCCGCTTCGCGGACACCGTCGGCTACCACGGCGATCAAAACCTGAGGATTTTCCCCTATCGCGACTACGTCATCAAGGCCTTCAACGACAACAAGCGCTTCGACCAATTCACCATCGAGCAACTCGCTGGCGACCTGCTCCCCGATGCCACCGAAGAGCAACGCATCGCCACCGGGTTTCTCCGCCTCAACCTCATGACCCGCGAAGGCGGTGCCCAGCCCGGCGAATACCTTGCGAAATACATGGGCGACCGCGTCCGTGCCGTCGGCGCGGCGTGGCTTGGTCTCACCACCGGTTGCGCCGAGTGCCACGACCACAAATTCGACCCCATCACCAGCAAGGATTACTATTCCCTCGGCGCGTTTTTCGCCGACGTCCGCCAGTGGGGAGTCTATTCCAACTACACTTACAGCCCGAATCTGGAGCTCCGCGGATACGGCAACACGGCTCCGTTTCCTCCCGAGATCATCTCGAAAAATGCCTTTCTCGAAAGACGCATCGCCGAACTCCAAGCGGCTGCGGTGGAAATCCTTGCCCCTCTCAAATCCCCGGCTCACGAGAGCGCATTCCAGCCGTGGGCCGCGCAGGCCGGCACCATCATCGCCGCGAATCCCAGTGGCTGGAGCATCCTGCCCGCTGCGGAAATCGCCGCCGCGAAGGGCACGGCTCATGAAATCAACCCGGATAAATCCATCCTCTTCACCGGCCCGCCGACCAAGGATGAAGTCATCACGCTCCGCTTCCCACTGCCTCAACAACCCATCCGAACCATCCGTCTCGAAGTGCTGCCGGATGCTAAAAACGCGGGCAATGTCGGTCGCTCTGAGCATGGTAAATTCTCGGTCACCCCCACTTTTGCCATTGCCGCCGCCGGAGCCCCGCCGAAGCCGCTCACGCTCGCTTGGAGCCAAGCCGACCGACGCACCCCGCTGGACTACGACAATGGCTTTGACAGCCCCACTCTTGAGAAGGAATGGCGATCCGCGACTGGCCTCTTGGAAGAGCCCCAGAACGTGACATCGCTTCCACATCATGCGCTATTTCACCTCGCGCAGCCCATCGCCGCCACCGCAGGACAGGTGCTGCAAGTCACCTTGGCTACCGCAGATATCGGCAAGGTCCGGCTTAGCGTCACTCCCTTCGGCGATGCCATCCCCGGCCGTGAAAACGCGCCGCGTCCCGAGCTGACCGCCGCGTTTCAAACTCCCGCCGCAACCCGCAGCGAAGCCCAGCTGCGCGAACTCGCCGCCGCCTGGATTCTAGGCACCCGACCGGATGCGAATTTGCCAGAGGCTTACAAAAAACTGCGCTCGGAGATTATCGAATGCCGCGCCGGCTACGCCCACTCGGTCATCGCCCAAGCCGTGCCAGCGGACAAAATCCTGGCCACCCACATCCTGCCGCGCGGCAACTGGATGGCTCCCGCCGCGAAGGTGGAACCGGCGGTTCCCGATTTTCTCCCGCACGCTTCGTTGAGCAACGACGGTACCCGCCTCACCCGCCTCGATCTCGCCAAGTGGCTCCTCGCTCCGGAAAACCCGCTCACCGCCCGCCAGTTCACCAACCGGCTGTGGAAACAGTTCTTCGGCAGCGGGCTTTCCAACGTGCTCGACGATCTCGGCAACCAGGGTGAATGGCCGTCCCACCCGCAGCTTCTCGATTGGCTTGCCTCCGAGTTCCGCGATTCCGGCTGGGATGTGAAACATATGGTCCGGCTCATCGTCACCAGCCGCAGCTACCGCCAGCAATCCGCCACCCGCAAAGACCTCGCGGAGATCGATCCGGCGAACCGCCTGCTCGCGGAACAATCGCCGCGCAGGCTGGATGCCGAGTTCATCCGAGACAACGCGCTTTCCATCTCGGGCCTGCTCGACCTAACCAAACTCGGCGGCCCCAGCGTGATGCCCTATCAGCCGGAAGGCTACTACGAGAGCCTCAATTTCCCCGACCGCGACTACCACGCCAGCACCGGCAGCGCCCAATATTCCCGCGGCCTCTACATGCACTGGCAGCGCACCTTCATGCACCCGATGCTGGCCGCCTTCGACGCGCCGAGCCGCGAAATCTGCACCGCCGACCGCTTCCAGTCGAACAGCCCGCAGCAGGCGCTTGCCCTGCTGAACGATCCGAGTTTCGTCGAAGCTGCGCGCGGTTTCGCCCTCCGCCTGCAACGCGAGAATCCCAACACCGACGACAGCGAAAAAATCCGTCGGTCGATGAATCTCGCGCTTTCCCGCGACCCAAAACCGGACGAACTCGAATCGCTCGGGAAATTCCTCATCAGCCAACGCGGCATCTACCAGAAAAGCCCAGCCGATGCCGAGGCCTTCCTCAAAACCGGCCTCTCCGATCCCGGCACCGGCCACGATCCCGCAGAGCTCGCCGCCTGGTCGCAGCTTTGCCGCGTCATCCTCAACCTGCACGAAACGATTACGAGATATTGAAGAGGAGGGGGAGATTGGGGGAGTGGGAGAGAGGGGGAAATTAAGAAAACATCATGAGAATCAACCGACACACCGAACTTGAGGTCTATCAAAAGGCCTTTGCGGCGGCCATGGAGATATTCCGCGAAAGCAAGTCGTTTCCCTTGGAAGAACGCTATTCACTCACCGATCAGATTCGCCGTTCCTCAAGATCCGTTTGTGCGAACATCACCGAAGCTTGGAGAAAGCGGAGGTATCCAGCCGCATTCGTCGCGAAACTCTCGGATGCCGAGGGGGAAGCGGCGGAGACTCAGACTTGGCTCCAGTTCGCCGTCGAATGCGAATACATCGACCGGTCAAAAGCCAAACTCCTCTATGCCGAATTCGATGCGATTCTCGGCATGATCGTCCGCATGATCTCCAATCCCGACTCCTGGACCCTCCCTCATCCCAACAAGTAATCTCTCCCACTCTCCCACTCTCCCACTCTCCCCCTCTCCCACTCTCCCACTCTCCCACTCTCCCACTCTCCCCCTCCCTCCCTCCCTCCCTCCCACTCCCTCCCTCCCTCCCACTCCCTCCCTCCCACTCCCTCCCTCCCACTCCCTCCCT
>CAMDLP010000094.1 GCA_945901795.1 Akkermansia muciniphila
GCGCCTCAAGCGCTACGCGGGCTTTGAATTCGGGGTCGTGTCTTCTTCGTTTGCCTTTCATTTTTTGTGTGTTCGGTTCGGTTTAAATGCCGCTCCCACACACCACAATCATAGCTTAACCGCTGGCCTGATTTTCTGGGTACGGCTCATGGCCCGTTGGACCGCATCGCGGGAACGCATCGGACTCCGCTGCGCGATGTTGGTTCCGACCTTCGGCGGCATTTTCCTCGGCATTCCGCTGCTGGCGGAATGCGGTGAATTCGCCGGAATTTTTTCCCGGTGGCAGGGTTGGCCCGAGCCCGCGCGCCGCGGCATGCTGTTAGCCTGCCTTGCGTTTTCCGTGCCCGGCCTCACCGCGGTGCGCGATCTCGCCCGCAGCGGCGGTGGGACCCCGGTTCCTCTCGATCCTCCCCGCCATCTGGTCACGCACGGCATCTACGCCTTCATCCGGAATCCGATGCAACTCTCGATGACTTTGTTGTTGCTGCTGGAATCCTTGTTCCTTTGGAGTCCGTGGCCCGGCATTCTCGCGGTGTTAGGAGTTGTGTATTCGGAAGGTTTGGCCCGCTGGTCGGAGAATCAGGACATGCGCGAGCGTTTCGGCGATGCCTGGCCGCGCTATCAGGAATCCGTCCGGCCATGGCTGCCACGCTGGAGCCCGCGCATCGGCGAGCCCTGCGAACTGTGGCTTGATGCCGCATGCGGCCCCTGCTCCGAGGTGGCACGTTGGTTCGACCGGCGGCATCCCCACCAACTCCATCTCCGCGAGGCGAATACCTGGCCGGGCCCGCCTCTGGCCCGGGTCACTTGGCATCATCCGGCTTCCGGCCGCACCGAGTCCGGGGTCCGCGCCATCGCGATGGCCCTCCAACACCTCAACCTCCCATGGGCCGCCCTCGGCTGGATCGCCGGCCTGCCGGGGATTTCCCACACCCTGCAGATCTGCTTCGATGCGGCGGGTGCGGGTGCGCGGGCCGTTGGCGATTCAACAGCCAAACCATGATGAATCCGATAATCCAGGTGTTCCGGCCCAGATTTCGGATCGTTGTCTTCACCCGGGAATGTTCAGGAAATATCGCGCGTGCTTGTTCTCCCCGGTCCGGGTCATGGCGCCCTTTTCGACCAGATCCGATAGATCCCGGGTCGCCGTGGCCGGTGAACTCTGGGTGATGCTCACGTAGTTTTTCGAACTGAGTCCGCCTTCGAAGCCATCGATGCCCTCGCGAAAAATCCGCAGCATCGCCTTCTCCTGGCGCTGGTTCAACTTGCCGCGGTAGCGCTCGAAAAACTTCGTCTTGTGAATCAAGAACTCGACCCGCTTGAGGCTGTAGTCCTGCGCCTCAATCACCGTTTTTCCGAAATACTCCAGCCAGCCGGTGATTTCGGTGGATCGGCTCGCGTATCCCAGCTCGGCGTAATATTGCGTCCGATTGCTAGGAATTTGCTTTCCCGGTGAAGGCCGTTGAAAGAGCGGGTGGCCGGACCGGAGGCGGGGAAAAAGGGGGTTGCGGGGGAAAAGGGGGGCGGAAGAAGTGAAAAGTGCCAAGTCAGCAGTGAGCAGAGAAGAAAAACGCGACGCAACAGCAGTGTCGCAACGGCCGTTTCTGGTTTTGGCGGTCAAATGCATTTGCCGCGAGCGTAGCTCTCCAGACCGCTTTGCCAAGATTTATTTTGGCGGCGGTTTTTCGGCGGTTGGAGTTCCTGCTTGTCAGGTGTATTCGAGTACCAAGATGCGGTCGTCGTCCAATTGGACTTCCTCGGGTTTCCATGCCTGAGTTTGGTCGAACCAGCCTGGGTCAGGCTCATGGGGATTCCGGGGACGATTGAACCAATCGAGGTCCGGTTCGTCGTCGGGGATCCATTCTTTGATCGCCTGCCAGGGAGGCTCGATAGGTTCCATGGTCTCGATGTCAAAAGGTGGCGGTGGTGGGCGCGGAAGTTGGATGATGCCTTCCCAAAGGCCATGGAGGCGAAGGAAGAATTCGATTTGCTCGGGGCGTTTGATGGCACCGATGAGTTTCATGGGAGCTTTGCAGCACGGGCATTGGAGCGGGTCGGCACCCCAGACTTTGAGGATGAGGTCGCGCCACAGGGGACGCATGGAGCGGGCGGATTGTTTTGGGGGGGCGGGGATGAGGAGGATTTCGGATTGATGATTGTTGATTTCCGATTGTTGATTTGAAGAGGGTTCCGGAGGACGGATGATTCGGTCGGGGATGAGGGAAGTTTGACCTCGGGTTTTGTTGGAGTAGAGGCCGTAGTAGCGGACGGTTTGTTTAGGTGCGTAAAAGCCTCTTACGCGCAAAGGCTTTTCCTGATGCTGTCTTGAGATAGCGCTCGAAATCGGAAGCCGCGCTTTCGGATTCGAATCCACCATACCACGCCAAAGTCCAAGGTATGCCAGTTTTGGTCGAAACATTTCCACCCTGATTGTGAACTTTCAGGCGCTTTTTCAAATCCGATGAAAAGCCGTAATAGAATCGCTCCGGGTTCTGCTCGGAACGCAGAATGTAGGCGTAAAACATGTGAGCAAAATTGCGATAAGTTTCCTGCATGAGCAACCCTTCTTCGCCGCCCTTCTTCGCCAAGGCTACGAAGGGCATTCTTCGCTTCCGTAAGCTTTTCAATGGCCTGCCATTCGAAGCTTCCGGCACGGAAGCGAAGAATGGCGGCGATGAAGTCGGGAGCTTTGAAGATTTCGAAGTTCCGTTTGGTGGTGTGGTGGCGCTTGGAGCGGTAGATGACGGTTTGGGTGGTGGGGTTCCAGGTGATTTTCTGGAGTGAGAAGGGATGGCGCAGGAGATATTCGGCGAGGCGTTTGCGGCCTTCGGTGTCGTGGGATGGGACGGGTTTTTCGCCGCCGTCGTGGATGTTGAAGCCGGAATGTTTCCAGGAGATGAGGTCGGCGAGGCGGCTGGGGCTGATGTGTTTGCCGTCGCGTAGGGCGTGGAGGAAGCGATTGCGGAAGAGTTCGATGGCGGGGGCGAGGTCTTCGGCGGGCATGCAGTGGAAGCGTCCATCGGGGGTGAAGAGTCCGGCGGCGGCGAGGACGTGGAGGTGGGGGTGGAAGATCAAATAGTCGCCGAAGGTGTGGACGGCGGCGATGGCTCCGAGTTTGCCATCGGGGAGATTGAGGCGGGTGAGGAAGATTTCCTGGAGGGTATCGGTGGCGGTTTTGAAGAGGAGGTGGAGGAGATCGCGGCGTTTGCGGAAGATGCCGCGGAGTATTTTGGGGATGGTGAAGACGAATTGGCGGTGGGGGACTTCGTGACAGACGTCGGTGGCGATCCAATCGGCGGTTTGGCGGACGCGGCGTTGGTGGCAGGCGGGGCAGAGGTGGCGGCCTTTGCAGGTGAAGGCGAGCAGGCGTTCGTGGCCGCAGTCGGAGCAGTGGAAACGGAGGAAGCCGGAGGCGAGGTCGCCGCAGCGGAGGAAGTTGCGGACGGCGTTGAAGACGTTGGGGCGGAGCGGGCCGAGGGTGGGGCGGTGTTTCTTCTCGTAGCAGGCGAGGAAGGTTTCCCAAGCGGCGGTGAGGAGTTGCCAGAGTGGGGAGGCGCGGGGGCGGCGGGGTTGGTAGATGGACGGCACAAAGAGTGTTCATAAGAACAATCTTTGTCATTACAAGACATAATCGCGCGCTCAAGCGTCCGCCCAATAAAAAACCCGCCGGCCCATGGGTGGGCGGCGGGCTCCGTGGATGATGTGACTTGGCTCTAGAGCGCCTCGTCGACGGCGATCATGGCCTTGAGGATGGCATTCCAGGTGGCGGGGCTTTCGAGCACGGAGTTGTCGAACATGCAACCATCCCAACAGATGTGCTTGATTCCGCGTTCGGCGGCGCCTTGGAGCCAGTAGGTCGAGCATTTTGCGATGTCGAGACGACCGTTTGCGTCGTCGGCGGGACAATGGCGACCGGTTTTGTCATGGGAGCCTGTGCCGTGGACGGAGCCGTCGTTTTGGGCGACGTGGAAATCGATGGTCCATGGGCGGAGGGCATCGGTCATGATTTGATAAGCGGCCCAGAATTCCTCGTCGCTGTAGCCTTCCTTGAGGAGTGCGGCTTCCGGGGCGTTGTAGCCCATGAGGTAGAGGTAGGTGTGGGCGAGGTCAGCCTGAAATCCCACGACGCCAGGCATCGCGGTGGCTTCGAGGGTGTCCATCGCGGCTTTCCACGAGTGGAATCCGCCCCAGCAGATTTCTCCTTCCGCTGCGATGCGCTCGCCGTGTTGTTCGGCGACTTTTCCTGCCTCACGGAAGGTTTGCGCGACTTTTGCGGTGTTGCCGGTGATGTCTTTGGCGAAATCCGCGGTGCCGCCCGCGGTATCGACGCGGATGATTCCGGATTGGCGGACACCATGCGCATTCAAAATTTTAGCAACACGGCAGGTCTTTTCGACTGCGAGGACGAAATTCTTGCGATCCTCATCGGAACCGAAGGCAGAGCCGCCGACGGTGCCCGGCCAGACGGGAGCGACGAGTGAACCGACCTTGAGGCCTGCGGCGGCGATCTTGTCGGCCATGGCTTTGAGGGATTCCTCCGACGCATCGGGATCGGTATGGGGATGGAAAACGAAGAGATCCACGCCATCGAATTTGCGACCGTTGACCTCGGCGGCAACGGTCAGTTCGAGCATGTGCTCAAGCGAGATCGGAGGATGGTCGGTGCCGGATTCTTTGCCGACGAGACCGGGCCACATTGCGTTGTGTAGTTTCATGGTAAGTTGAGAGTTGAGGGTGGATAGTTGATAGTTGAGAGGAAAGAGAAAGAAGCGAGCTGTGCGAGAAGTTTGTTCGTTTTCAGCGTTTCAGTATTTGCTTGATGCGCAGGCCGGGTTGCAGGAAAGAGCGGGGGACCCAGGTGGGGGAGAGTCGCAGGAGGCCGCCGGTGTCTTCGAGGTGGCCGTCGATGAGGGCTTTGAGGTTCGTGGCGGTGGTGGACAGGTCGGCGGTGGTGAGTGGATTGCTCATGAGTTTTTAAGAGGTCGTGTGGATACGTTTGAGGCAAATCGATCTATCGGTGATGTTTTCGATACTTGCGCGACGGCTGGCAAGAATGGATTTAATCAAGACAAGAATCGGCATATTCAGGGCTTCTGGAAGAGGAAAGTCCAGTCCACGGGGGCGGTGATTTTCGATCCGTGCTCTCCTTCGATCATCACCTGGTTTTCCCCGACCGGCAGAATTTTCGAGACCGCGCCGAAGGTTGTATTCACCGCTGCGACGGCTTGGATGGTGCGAAGCGAGACGGTTTCATCGCGTTTGAAATGGCGCGTCGTCGGAATTCCTTCCGCCGCGAGTAAATCCTGCCGCGACATATCCACGCCGTTGGCGAAATAGGAGCAAACTTCCTCAACTCCAAGTCGTCCGATGTGGCGACCATTCCAGGGTGCTGCCGTCCGCCCGCCGTTGGAGAGCCAGAACATCGTGGCCGGGAAATCCTCCGGGTTTTTCAGGCTGAACCAGACGTAGCCGTCGAGCACCACGGCCGACCATGCGAACGGCTGTTCTTCGGTGGCCGGTTCGTTGACCATCATGACAAGATCGTCATTGCCGCGCCGCGCCGGGTAGCGGGTGAGATCGGTCGTGCCACCGGCGGCGAGCGGGACCTGCCGCAGGTCGGAGAAGCGACCGCCTTCCGCGAGGGCTTGCGTTTCGCCATCGGCGGGATTGGAAAAGGGACCGGGAAAAACGGAGGCCCAACGGAATGGGCTCACCGTCACACGTCCCGCCTCATTCCGCAGTCCGGATAGATCGAGGACCGGGTGGCTGCCGTAGCTGAAATCCCCATCGAGATTGGAAATCCGGTGCTCGGCGAACACCGCGTTTTGCCCTTGTCGGGTCGAGAGGATTTTTTCCACCGATGCTCCGGTATCGGTGGTTTTCATCGCGAGGCGCAATGAGTCGGCGCTTCCGGCAAGCAGCGTCCAGTTGGCATTCGCGGGATCGCCGTGCGGTGGGCCCGCCACTTGGCCGCCGAACGGGAGGCACAGGAAATCCCCGCGCAGCACGGATAGCAGCGGCGGGATTTCCGGGTATTCCGCAGGCTGCCAAGGCGCGAGCGCGTAGGGCGAGACGTCGCGGCCCGGTAGATGGAAAACCACCGGCGCGAGGTGACCGCCGCGGGCGGTGACGGATAGATCGAGTTCCGGAGTCGCTAGATGAAACGACGGTTCGCCGTGGACGACATTCATGGGCGGGTCAGGCTTCAAGAAATCCGCGGGCTTTCAGGTTGTTGAGGCGGCGGGCGATGTCGCCCAGTCCGTCGGCCACCACCTCGGTGTAGCTCCGGCCGTCGCGCGTATCGACGCCGTGGCCGGGTTCGAGCTGGCGCAACTTTTCCAGCGCTTCATCCGAGTGGTCGAAGAGCTCCACGAACACGTGCTGCAGCTCGCCGGTTTTGGCAGACGCGGCGAGCAGCGCGCCGATCCAGCCGTCGTCGGTGGACAGGCAGCCGCGGGTGGTCTTGGCCGAAGCATGGAAAGCTCCTAACTCCCCCACCGCCGCGATGCGGGCGATGAGCGCCTCGTTTTCCGGGATGGACAGGCCGGAGTCGCCGCAATGCGCGGCATCCACTAGCAGCTTGAAAAACTTTTTCCCGAGCGCCTTGTTGGCCGCCTTCACGAACGACCAGCCGCGGTCGAGGTTGGTGAAGGTCTTAAACTCGCCGGGCCGCAGAAACTCGATGCCCCAGTTTTCCACACACGATCCCGCGATCCCGGCTTCCTCGTAAACCCGCAGGTGGAGCTTCACGTTCTGGGCGACCGCCGCTTCGAATTCCGCTCCTTCGCGGGGCTGGTCCGCGCTCATCCATTCCTCGATGGAGGTCGAGGAAACGTAACGAACGCCGTGGCTGATAGCGACCTTGACCGATGGCACTAACTGCGCGACCACCGCGTCTTCGTCCGCCGGGTTCATCGGGTTCGCGCCGCCGACCATGATGATGAAGTGGACTTCCAGATCCAGCGCCTGGAGGCCTTCGACCATCTCCGCGACATCCGCCGGATCGGCGAAGGCGAAGTAGGAGATCTGCACGATGCTCATCTTTACCGGGGAAATCGCGCAGAGCTCCCTCATCCCGGCGACGACCCGCAGCACGCCGTTGGCATCGCGGGGGAATTTACCGTTCTCGTCGGGGAGGAGGCCGCCGACGAATTTGAGATGAGTCGGCACGACGCCGAGCTGGACAAGGGGTTTCAGAAGGATTTCCGAGGGCATGCGCGGAGTAAAATCGGCGAAGTCCGCCGGGGGAAGTTTGAAATTCAAGGATTCACGGGGGCGTCTTCGTCATGGCAGCGCCTTGATGAAGAGATCCTTGTAATGAACCACGCTCTTCGGGTCATGCCCCTGAATCGCGATGATGCCTTCTCCCAGCTTGCGCCCGGGCATGTTGGAGAGCTTTTTGGCCGGATCCCAATCCTCGGGCTGCGTCCAATCGGTGGTCACCTTGCCGTTGATTGAAATCACGATGTGGTTGCCCTCGACCTTGATCGCATAGTCAAACCATTCGCCGTCTTTGTTAGGAGCGTTGTCCATCACGTCGGCGACGGCGTAGAGTCCGCCGGTCTTCTTGCGGTCGGTGTGGGTCGCGTTGACCTGGCACTCATAACCCGCGCTCGGCCAGCCTTTCTCTTGAAACCGGGTGTGGAAATAGATCCCACCGTTGGAGCCCTGTGTCGTTTTGACCTTCGCCTTGAACTCGAAGTTCTTGAACTTCGCATTGCCATCCGCGCCCACATAGAACAGGTGCGCGCGCCCTCCGCTGACGATGAGTTCGCCGTCCTTCACGCTGAATACGCCGGCGGGCTGATTTTCGGTGGCGGCGTTGGACTTCCAGTCGCTCAGGTCCTTGCCGTTGAACATCGATGTCCAACCATCATCGGCGGTTGCGGCCGCGCTGCATAAGACGGCTGCCAATACGGAGAGTAATTTGAATTTCATGACGCCGCATAGGCTGGGTGGGGCTCTTGTGACTGTCAAGGCAACGCATTTCTAATACTCCTCTTCCTCGTCGCCCGGCACCGGCGGGATGATGTCCTCGCGCATCAGCAGGCGGCCGAGGTCGAGATCGTCGAGCAAATCACCCGGCGTGTCGCGGACGATGGCGGCGTAAGGCGTGATCCGGTCGAGCTCGGCGATCGCGCAATGGACCATCGAGGAAATGATGTCGCTGTCGAATTTCTCGCGCTCGAAGAGATTGGTGATGCGGAAGACCAGGTATTCGCGGTCCAGGTCGTATTCGAAGCCGCCGAGTGTTAGCGGTTTGTTGGCGCGGGCGAGGAGTTCGAGGACTTTGGGCAGATGCTCTTCATCGAGACTCAGCGGCGACTCGGAAACGATGACCAGCGCGTTCAACTGCGGATACGCCTGCGCGATCAGATCGATCCGCGTGTGGTGGGCGTCGAAGCCGGCGCGGAGGACATCGCGGCCCTCGACGAGTTCGCAATGCCAGCCGTTCTGGCCGAAGGTTTCTTCCACCGTGAGGATTTGTCGAGAATGGGAGCGCATGGGAGTTTCAGCCGTT
>CAMDLP010000095.1 GCA_945901795.1 Akkermansia muciniphila
CCGATTTCGACATCGTCGCTGATTTCCACGATCCCGACCTGGTCGATTTTGACGTGGCGGCCATCGTGAAATTCGTAGCCGTAGCCGTCCGAGCCGATGACGGCGCCGGGCTGGAGAATCACGCGGTCGCCCAGCACGCAGCGTTCGCGGATGCTCGCGTTGGCCATGATGCGGCAGTCTTTGCCGATGACCGCGTCTTCGGAAACGACGCTGTTCGGCCCGAGATCCGAGCCGTCGCCGACGACGGCTCCCGCCAAAACGACGGCTCCGGCCTGGACGCGGACTTTCGCGGGATCGAGCACGGCGGATGGATCGACGAAGGCCCGCGGGTGGATGCCGGGTGCGAACTGCCGGGTGGCTTCGGCGAAATGGCGGACCACCACGGCGAAGGCCAGCGATGGATTGTCCACGGCGATCAGCGCGGTGGCTTGAGGGCCGTCGGTCACGCCGCGTGAGACGATGACGGCGGCAGCGCGGGTTTGGAGAAACTGGCCGTGATATTTCTCGTTGCCCAGGAAACTCACGTCATGGGGACCGGCGGCGTCGAGCGCGGCCATGCCGGTCAGAGACAAATCGAGCCCGCCCCGGACGATGTCACCATCGACCCAACGGGCGAGCTCGGAAAGCGTGAGGGCGAATGCCAACTCGGGAGTGGTCGGAGGTGTCCTCGGGATTACTCGGCAGGAGCCGGCACGGGGATTTCCGGTTTCGGGTCGCCTGCGGCAGGAAGCGACTCGGCAGGAGCGTCCTTGTTGAGGTCTTTCAGGAGGCCGGCGGTGATGTCGGTGGCGTCCTTGGTGTAGAGGAGGAAAGGAACCTGCGAGGTGCTGAGGCCGGACTTGTCGAAGACGTAGTCGAAGTTATCGAGCTTGGCTTTTTCTTCCACCAGCTTGCGGATTTCCTCGAGGATGCCCTTCATGCGCTGGACCATTTTCTCGTTGAGGGCCTGGTTGCGGCGTTGGAGGAATTCGCGGCGCTCGCGGTCAAGGGCGATGCCTTCCTGTTGTTGCATCTGCCACTCTTTGAAGAGGGTTTGCTTCTTGGAGTCGTTGAGCGAGGGGTCTTCAAGCTGCTTGCGGAGCTTGCCGAGGTTTTCCTCGAGCTCGCGGATGCGGGCGAGCCGCTCGTTGTTGTCCTTCTGGATGCGGGCGCGCTCCACGTTGATCTGCTTCTGGGCCTCGTTGGTGCGGTAGTATTGCTTGAAAAGCTCCTGCATATCCACCGTGGCGATGTTGAGCTTGCCGTCTTGGGCAACAGCCATGGTGGCGAACGAGGCCGCGAAGGCGACGGCGAGAAGGCGACGAATGAGGATCATTTGTTAGGTAAGTTGGGGTTCCAAAAACGGAGTTCGGGGCGGAGCATGAACGAAATTTCCGGGGCGTCAACGCTCATCCGGTTCCCTGTCAGCGATTCCGAAACCGTTATCGAGTTGGGATGATGATGCAAAACGTGGCGGGAATGCCAACTGGTGACGAGTTTGTTGAAGCCTGCGTTTTCGATGCGCCAACCGTCGTGGCCGAAATCAAAAATGATTCGCGCGCCGGTCAGAGCGGCGGGCATGGTGGTGGCCCAATACCAATTGGAGTCTATCGAACTGTCCACATCCTTGCCGGCGATCTTTTCGTGGCGGGTGCCGGTTTCGTGGGCGTGGACGATGCGTAGCGGGGTGCGGATGGTTTCGCAGGTGATGACATCACAACAGCGAGGATGCTTTTTGACCACGCGGTGAGGAGCCGCATAGCGGAGGCCACTTCGTCTTCACCGGGCAGAACGGGCTCGATACCTCGACATTATTAAGCTCAAAAAATTGAACGGCTGTGTGATCGGAAAAACTTTTTTGTCCTGCACCCCCAATCGTCGTTTGGCAAAGCCGCGGTTTTCAGCCAGGGTCGCCGCACCATGATCCGCTTCCTCCACACCCGCATCCGCGTCCGCGATCTCGACCGCTCCATCGCCTTTTACCAAACCCTCGGCTACACTCCCGGCGAGTCGAAAACCTCGCCAGAAGGCAACAGCCTCGCCTTCCTCGAACTCCCCGGAAACGAGGTTTTCCTCGAGCTCTGCCACTCGCCCGACTACACCGCGACCTGCCCGGAAGACCTGATGCACACCGCGCTCGGCGTGCCGGACATCATCGCGTATTGCGACCAGCTCGAGACGGCCGGCATCGAAATCTGGCCCTCCGCCTGGCGCGAGAAATTCTCCTCCGGCGGCCGGAAGATGGCCTTCGTCACCGATCCCGACGGCTACGAGGTCGAGATCCTCGAGCGCTGAGAAATCACGCTTTCACGCCATAGTCCGCCATCATCCGGCGGACGTCTTTCGTTTGGCTTCCACTTGATGTTGCACCCGCTGCTCGGGTAGGGACGGGCGAGCGGTGCCTCGCCACCCAGCATCCGCCGCACCGCCTCGCGCAGGTCGCCGCCGTGGGCCACCTGGCCGCTGCGCGGACGCGAATCATCAAACTGGCCGGCGTAAAACAAGCTCCGGGCTTGAGGAAGAAGGAGGAGAGAGCTTCAGACATACCCAGAGACTATCACAAATCGCAGCCCGCAAAGTGGTTTTCCGCCTTTGACCGCTGACATTTCCGCTGCAAGCTTCCGCCGCCATGCCAGACGGACTTTCACCGGCGGAGCTCCTCCGCTACTCGCGCCACCTGCTCATTCCCGCCGTCGGCGAGGCCGGGCAGCTGCGGCTGAAAAACGCGGCGGTCCTGCTCGTCGGCGCCGGCGCGCTCGGCTCGCCCGCCGCGCTCTATCTGGCCGCCGCCGGAGTCGGTAGGCTGGGGCTGGTCGATGCGGACGTGGTGGACGCGTCCAATCTCCAACGGCAAATCCTCCACGGCGAATCGTGGCTCGGGAAACCGAAACTCGAAAGCGCCGCCGCCCGCTTGCGCGAGGTGAATCCCCACGTGCGGGTCGAACTCCACCCGGTGAGATTCAGCCCGGAAAACGCCGTGAAGATCGCCGGCTCCTACGACATCCTCGTCGATGGATCGGACAATTTTCCCACCCGCTTTCTCACCAACGACACTGCGTTCCTCCTCGGAAAACCGCTCGTCTATGGCGCGATCCACCGCTTCGAGGGCCAGACCGGCGTGTTCGCGCCGCACCTCGGCGGGCCGTGCTACCGCTGCCTGTTACCGAAATCGCCGCCGGCGGGCAGCGTGCCGTCCTGCCAGGAGGCCGGCGTGTTAGGCGTGTTGCCCGGCATCATCGGCTCCCTGCAGGCGATGGAGACGCTCAAGCTCATTCTCGGGATCGGCAGCGTGCCGCTCGGCAAGCTCACCTGTTATGACGCGCTCGGCAGCGCGTTCCGGACCCTCAAGCTCAACCGCGACCCGCAATGCCGGCTCTGCGGCGACCAGCCCGAAATCCACAGCGTTTCCAATCCGGAAACCACCGCCCCAGCCACCTGCACCCTCACTCACGAAGACATGGAATCCATCACCACCACCGAACTCCGCGCCATTCTAATCGGCAATTTCGAAGGCCTCCTCATCGACGTCCGCGAGCCGGACGAGCACGCCGTCGCCCGCATCGAAGGCGCGCGTTTGATTCCGCTGAAAACCCTGCCGGACGAGCTGGCTGGCCTGCCGCGGGATCGCGAGATCCTCGTCCACTGCAAAGCCGGCGGGCGCTCCGCCAAGGCGGTCCAACTGCTGCTAGAAAGCGGATTCACCCGCGTCAAGAACGTGAGCGGCGGCATCGACGCCTGGCTGGCGGAAAGTTAGAACTGTGATCCCCCGGCACGAAAAACCCCGCCACAGCCGGAGCTGGACGGGGTCCCTGGGTTTGGGATCTGTTGGGTGAGCGAAACTTTATTTCCAGGTCTTCACGTCGTCCGCGACCTTGCCGCCGGTGCCGCTGACGGCGTCCGCGCCGTTGCTCCAGACTGCGACCCGGCGCCCGTGGAGGGTCGTGGCCCCACCGGCAGCGGCTGGCTGGACTTCGATTTTCTCGTCATAATCGCCGTCCAGCATGACGAAATACCGGCCGCCCCACGGGTCATACAAGCCTGTGATCGTGCCGGCGGAACCCGAAGCATACATGAGACCATCCTTGTTTCCCTTACCTTCCTCGACGTTGAGAAATTTGATCGCCCGCGTGTTTAGAGGAGTGGAGCCGGTTTCGGTGCCGAGCAAAACATTGAGAAAATCGATGTCGGTTTTCGTATCCACCTTGGTGTCCGCGCTCATGCCGTCTTTCGGCATGGCGCCATATTCGGTGTAGTAGTTACTGACTGCGGATGCGATGCCGACGCAGTTGTTGAGAGCTCTCATCCTTTTCGCCCTCTGGATCGCACTCATCGCCATTGGCGCGGCCGCCCCGGCGAGCACTGCGATGATGGTGATGACCACGAGAAGTTCGACCAGGGTGAAGCCGTTCTTACGGCGGAGTTGTTGGGTTTTCATGATGGGATGGGTGTTGAATTTCACTGGCGCGGAGCAAATACGAGATTTTGGGGGCTGACAATGCCTCAATCGCCCCCGCAGTCACATGGTGCATACTTTATTTCGCATTTTGCCGCCCGCAATTCTTTTTCTTCCGCCTTCTCATCGTCTCCATCTGGAAATCCAAGCTCGCCAAACGGGCCCTCCGTGCTAGGGTTTCCACCATGGTTCCTGCCACCATCTCCTACGAACAAGTGAAAGACGATGCGCTGCATCTTCCCATCGAAGACCGTTCACGTCTCGCCTCACGCCTACTTGAGAGCCTCGATGACGACGACGATGTCAGTCCGGAGTGGAAGGATGAACTGGATCGTCGCCTCCAAGAAATCGACGAAGGGAAAGCCGTGATGATTCCTCATGCCGAAGTGATGGCAAGTGTCCGCGCAAGTCTCGCCAAGAATCGGGAGTTGAGAGCAAGCCAAGGATCATGATTTTAGACTGGCATCGGGATGCGCTGGCAGAGTTTCGCGACGCCGCACATTACTACGATGGACAAGTCGATCAATTAGGAGATCGTTTCGCTGGCCAAATCGAAGCAAGCACGGCGCGCATTTCAAACAATCCGTTGATGCCGCGTTGCTTCTATCGCGAGTGCCGCAGGGTAAAAGCAGACAGATTTCCCTATGTGGTGATCTACCGTGTAAAAGACGAAATGGTGCAAATTCTTGCCGTCATGCACACCAGTCGCCATCCGGATTACTGGAAATCGCGGCTCAAAAACGGATAATCCAGCCTCCGCCCCGCCTTTGCCGTTGCGGGACAGGCCGACAGATAGCAAACTTCCGCCATGTCCGGCATAAATCTGCGAGATTCCGTTCTCGACGCCCTCCGCTCCGCAAAAGGAAACCCGCTCTCCAAGTCCCAACTCTCCCGCGGCCTCAAACTCCCCGGCACCCGCGTCACGGAATTGCGCAACACCCTCGACGCGCTGGTCAAAGAGGGCCTCATCCGCGAGGGGAAAAAGGGCTGTTATCAGATCCCCGACGCGCCGAAAAACCAGCTCACCGGCGTCCTCAAGTTCCACCCGAAAGGCCACGCGTTCTTCTTCCCCGAGATCACCGACGAGCACAACATCGCCACCGGCATCGACTTCACCCTCCACTCGCGCATTCTCATCGACCGCCGCAACGTCTCGACCTCGCTCGACGGCGACCGCGTCCTCGTTTCCATCGTCAAGCCGGTCGCCCGCCCGTTCCGCACCCGCAGCGAATTCACCCCGGAACCGACCGAGGAAATCAAAGGCCGGGTCGAACAAGTCCTCGCCCGCCGCTCCGGCCGGCTCGTCGGGATCTTCAAAGCGATGGGTAACTTCAGCTGGGTCGAGTGCGACGACAAAGCCATCGAGGGCCGCATCGACGTCATCGGCGACACCACCGCGATGCCGGGGCAACTGGTCGTAGTCGATCTAGCGGACTGGACCGACCGCAACGCGACGCCGCGCGGCCGGGTCATCGAGGTGCTCGGCTGGCCGGGCGATCCGGGCGTGGACATGATTTCGGTGATCCACCGCTACGGCCTGCGGACCTCGTTTCCTGACCACGTGCTGGCAGAAGCCCGCGGCGTGCCGGAGGAGCCCGAGGCCTCGGAAATCGCCCGCCGCAAGGACTGGCGCGACAAGCTCGTCATCACCATCGACCCTGCCGACGCGAAGGACCACGACGACGCGATCTGGGTGGAGAAATCCGCGCGCGGCTGGACGCTCGCCGTCCACATTGCCGACGTTTCCCACTACATCAAGCCGGGCAGCCCGATGGACCAGGAGGCCATCGAGCGCGGGAATTCCACGTATCTGGTAGATCGCGTGCTGCCGATGCTGCCCACCGAGCTGAGCAACGGGATTTGCTCGCTCGTGCCTAACGTGGACCGCCTGACGAAATGCGCGCTGTTGGAAATTGCCGAGGACGGCGAGATCCGCAAAGCGAAATTCATCGACGCCGTCATCCACAGCCGCGCCAAGCTTTCCTACGAACAGGCGCAAGCGATTCTCGACGGCAAACCCGCGCCGGCTCGCTGCGATCCGGCACTCGTCGGGATGGTCAAGGAAGCGTGGGCGCTCGCCTCCGCCATGCGCGCCCGCCGCTTCGCCCAAGGTGCGCTCGATCTGGAAATGCCGGAAATCAAGATCCGCCTCGACGACCAGGGCCGCGCCGAAGTCGCCGAGCCAGTCATCCACACCGAGAGCCACCAACTCGTCGAGGAATGCATGTTAGCAGCGAATGAAGCGGTCGCGAAAATTCTCCGCGAGCGCATGAAGCCCGCCGTCTATCGGATCCACGAAGATCCCGATCCGTCGCGCCTGCTCGACTACACCGAGACCGCGAAAGCCCACGGCTACCGCCCCGGCGACCTGACGAACCGCGCGCACATCCAAAAGCTGTTGGATGAATCCAAAGGCACCCCGGAGGAGCACGTGATCAAGTTAGGCCTACTGAAAAGCCTCAAGCGCGCCGTCTATTCCGCCGAACCCATCGGCCACTATGGCCTAGCGAAGGGCGACTACTGCCACTTCACCAGCCCCATCCGCCGTTACGCCGATCTCATCGTCCACCGCGCCTTGCAGCCGCTGTTGGAAAACCCGCCGAAGCCGCACGACCGGACGCCGTCGCAAGCCGATTTGCGCGAGATTTCCCGCCACATTTCCGACACCGAGCGCACCTCGTCCGACGCCGAGAGCGAGACCAAACAGATCAAGCTGTTGGAGTATCTCGACCGCGTCGCCAGCTCGGACAAGCCGCCGGTTTTCGACGGCCTCATCACCGACGTCCGGCCGATGGGCCTGATGGTGGAAATCCCGGACATGGGCGTCCGCGGCGTGGTCAAGCGCGAGGATCTGCCAGACGGCCGCTGGCGGTTCGAGGCGCACCGGATGGCCTGGGTGTCGATGGATGGAAAAGTCATCCAGCTCGGCATGCGCATCCCGCTGCGGGTCATCAACATCGACTTTGACAAGCGCTTCGTGGACTTCGCGGTGGCCGGCAAACCGACCAGCGAGGGCACCCACGTCGCCGCGCAGCAGCGCCCGGTGATCGCCAAAAAACACGGCAAGCCGCACACCAAGCCCGCCGCCAAAGTGGGCCCCGCGCCGAAGCGCAAGGAATCCCGCTACGCCGCCAAGGAAAAGCCGAAGCGCCGCAAGCGGAAGTAACCTCAGGAAAGCCGGCCGAGCTCGCGGGCCACCAGGATCAGCGTTTCACGCACGCCGGGGGCGAATCCGCCGTCGGTTTGCACGGCGAGAATGACCGGTCCCTCGCGGATGAATTCAAGCGGGATGGAGCCGGAGTAAAGTTTAAGACCGCCGCCGCCAAAGCCGAGATTCGGGAGCAACTGCTTGAGCGCATCGACCGCCGTGATGTCCTGCGGACTGAGGCGGGCGATGTTGCGCATGCCGGGAAGCGCGCGCGAACGCTGGAGGATTTCTTCGGGATTCATTTCGCGATCCACACCGAAAATCGCGCGCAGTTCGATCTGGCGGATCGAGAAGAAATCCGACTGGGAGGCGTCCAAAGGCGCCTGCGCGGCCGGGGCAGCCGCCGCCGGAACAGGCTGCGCGAACGCCTGCGCGGGCTGGGCAAAAGCTTGCGGCACCGGAGAGGCCGGCGCTTCCTGCAAGTTGCAGAAAGCCGCGTTGGCGGCCTGCATCAATGGCGATGGCCCGCGCTGCAGGTCGGCGGCAAACGGCGAAGCGACGGCTTGCTGCGGAGCGACCAAAAACGGCGAAATCACTGCGGGTACCGGGGCGGCCGGGACCGCGAAAGGCGCTTCGGAATAAGCCTTGGCGGGCGCCTCGAACCCGAAGGCCTCCATTGGCTCGGCGATTTGAAATGGCGATTCCGCTGTCCGGCGATCCAACAGACGGATCGAATGTTCCTGCTCGAAAGGCTGGGAGTCGCGGGTCTCGTCACCGAGCGTGAAAGGAGAAAACTGACGGGCCGACGCCACGAAGGGACTGGCAGCTGCCGGTTCTTGGGCCACGGCAAACGGCGAATCCTGACGGGTGGCCGGCTGGTTTGGAAAACTTTCGAAAATTCCTCGGGTCGTGCTCATTTCAAATTCGGAGTG
>CAMDLP010000096.1 GCA_945901795.1 Akkermansia muciniphila
CCTTGCTGGAGTCCAACGAGGAGATTCAGAAGCTGATTTTCAAAGCCCAGGTGGATGTGAACGAGGAAACCGGCGAGGCGGACCCGGTGGTGCGATTGATCGATTTCCAGCAACCGGAGCGAAACACGTTTCACGCGATCAACCAATTCCGGATCGATACTCCAGGCTGCGTGAAGAGCTTCATCATTCCGGACATCGTTCTGTTTGTGAACGGGATCCCGCTGGTGGTCGTGGAGAACAAAATCGGCGATGCGAATACGGCGAATCCGATGCACGCCGCGTTCGAGCAGTTGCTACGCTACCGCAATGGACGCGAGGAGACGGCCGCCGCAGGCCACAGAGAGGGCGAGCCGCGCTTGTTTCACTCGAATCTGCTCATGATCACCACTTGTGGCGAGAAGGCGGCATACGGCTCCATCACGTCGGGTTACGAGCATTTCCATCCATGGAAGGACATCTGGCCGGAGAAGTTCGCGAATTACACACCGCCGCTGGGCGTGGAGCGCGAACAGGAGCGGTTGATCCAAGGCCTGCTGCCGCCGGAGACGTTGCTGGATATTTTCCGGTCATGCTCGGTCTTCATGGACACGGACTCAGGGAAGCGGGTGAAAGTGGTTTGCCGGTATCAGCAATACCGGGCAGCCAAGAAAATGCTCGCACGGCTGAGAGCCGGCAAGAATGCCGACGAACGTTCCGGCGTGGTCTGGCACACCCAGGGCTCGGGGAAATCGCTGACGATGGTATTCGTCGCCCGGATGATCCGAGCATCGGGCGATTTGTCGGATTTCAAGATCGTGATGGTCAACGACCGGGTGGATCTGGAAGAGCAACTCACCGCCACCGCGAAACTGATCGGCGGCAAGATCAACGTGATCGAGAGTTCCGATGCTCTCCGCGGGCAACTCGGGACGGATGCCTCGGATCTGAATATGGTGATGGTTCACAAGTTCATGGAGCGTGAGGAGGAGCTGCCGGCAATGGTTCGCGAAGCGCTTGGAACCTACGGGGCTCCGCCATCAGGGAAGAGTTTCGGAGTCGTGAACCGCTCGGAACGGATTCTGTTGATGATCGATGAAGCGCACCGCACGCAGGGCTCTGACCTTGGTGACAATGTGTTCGAGGCTTTTCCTAGTGCCACGCGCATTGCGTTCACCGGCACGCCCCTGATCACCGAGAAGCACGGCAACAAGCGCACGGTGAAACGCTTCGGTGAATACATCGACACCTACAAGCTGATGGACGCCGTCCATGACGGGGCGACCTTGCAAATTCTCTACGAGGGCCGGACCGCAGAGACGGCATTGAAGGACAAACATGGATTCGACACCAAGTTCGAGGACCTGTTTCGCAAACGGAGCTACGCGGAGATCGAAGCGATCAAGAAAAAGTATGGCGCATCGGGCGACCTCCTCGAAGCGGAGAAGCGCATCGGTGCGATTGCCCGCGATCTGGTCAACCACTACGTGAACAACATCCTGCCTGACGGCTTCAAGGCCCAGGTGGTGTGTCACTCGAAGATCGCCGCGATCCGCTATCAGAAATCGATCCGCGAGGCGATCACGGAACGGGTGGAGCATGAGCGACTGAAAAAGACGCCGGATGATGACCTGATCCGGAGACTGGAATTCCTCAAGGTGGCGGTCGTGGTTTCATCGGATGCGACTAACGAACTGGCGGTCATCACCGAGGCACGCAAGGAGTCGAAGCGCTGGAATGCGGTGGAGAATTTCTGCAAGCCGTTCGATTTCGAGGATCGGGACAAGGAGCATACCGGAATCGCGTTCCTCGTCGTCTGCGACATGCTGTTGACCGGATTCGACGCGCCGATCGAACAGGTGATGTATATCGACAAACGGCTCAAGGAGCACAACCTGCTGCAAGCCATCGCGCGGGTAAACCGGGTGGCCAAGGGCAAGCGGCGCGGCTTCATCGTGGATTACATCGGGCTGGCCAACAATCTGACCGAAGCCTTGTCGATCTACACCGGGGAGGATGCTGACGATATTTTGAAGGGCCTGAAGAACGTGAGCACCGAGCTGCCGATCCTGGAGGAGCGTTATCGCCGACTGATCCAGCATTTCAACGTGTGTGGCGTGTCGGAGATCGAACCGTTCACCATGGAGAAAATCAAATCACCGGAGGCCGAGGTGAAGGTGATTCACGAAGCTGTATCGGCGATGAAGGACATCAAGCGTCGGGCGGACTTCGAGGTCTATCTGAAGAAGTTCCTCCAAAGTCTGAACCTGATCCTTCCCCACCCTTCTGGCCATCCCTATCGCGGGCCGGCCCGGCGCTTCGGCTATCTGCTGCGGATGGTCAAAGAGCGTTACAAAGACGAGTCCCTCGACATCGCCGATGCCGGCGCAAAGGTGCGGGCTCTGATCAACGAGCACCTGATCGATTTGGGAATCAATCCGAAGATCCCGCCGGTCGAATTACTTTCTCCGGACTTCATGGCTCAGGTCCACCGACATGCCGGCGGTAACGCTGAAGCCAAAGCCAGCGAGATGGAACACGCCATCCGGAAACACTGCACCGTGCATTTCGAGGAGGATCCGGCGTTTTACAAGAAGCTCAGCGAAAAGCTCGAAAAGCTGATCGAGGACCACAAAAACCAGTGGGATCTCCTCGCCAAGGAAATGGAACCGCTGGTTCAGGATGCCGCGGCGGGGCGGAAAGCGGATGGCGAAGGAACCGCCAAGGAAATCAGGATTTTCGAGGACCACATCGCCGACCTCGCTTTTAGTGGCCGGGGGGTGCCCGAAGAGCATCAGGGCAATTTCGCGGTGCTGGTTTCAAAAATGGTCGAGAGCCTGCAAAGCACCATCGACATCATCAATTTCTGGGACAAATTCATCGAGGTGAAAAAGCTCCGAGGTGAGATCGGCACGGACTTGCAACTCTGCGGGATTCCCGAGCTGGCCGAGCGTCACGAACGGATCGCCGTCGAGGTGGTGAAACTCGCCGAGAAGCGGCACAATGACCTACTCCAATGAGCGCCGCCAAAGACATTTCCTATGAGTTGGTTCGCAGTCCGCGGAGAACGGCGGATATTGTCATCGAGCCAGATGGCCGGGTGATCGTCCGCGCTCCCGAGGATGCGACCACGGAGCGAATCGAAGACATCATTGAATCCAAGCGGCTCTGGATCTACAAGAACCTGGCCGAGTGGCGGGACCTCAACGCAACGCGAGTGATCCGCGAGTTTCGCAATGGAGAAGGGTTTCTTTATTTGGGGAGATCCTACCGTTTGCTGCTGGTGGCCAACCAGGACGAACCCTTACTTCTGAAGGCGGGTCGATTCTGCCTGCGGCGGGATCTTGTGGACCAAGGGGAGATTCCCGGGGCAAAAGCTGCATTCCGCGGCTACTTCATCGCGCGGGGAATAGAGAGGATCTCACAGCGCGTTTCGTATTTCGCACCCAAGGCCGGTGTCGTGGCAGGTAAAGTTGCCGTGCGTGAACTCGGAAGTCGGTGGGCCTCCTGTTCGCCGACCGGCAACTTGGCTTTCCACTGGAAGTGTATGATGGCCCCGCCGAAGATCATCGACTACATCGTGGTTCATGAGCTTTGCCACATGCGCCATTTGGATCACAGCGACGCGTTCTGGAACGAGGTGGACAAGGTCATGCCCGATTACTACGAGCGGAAGGAATGGCTGCGGAAGAACGGCGCGGCGATGGATCTGTGAGGATTAGTTGGCAACTGGCAGAAGCAACAGCACCGGGAAATGCCAAGGGTTGGTGCGGGTGACTCAGCCACCGCCAAGTGTGTAGAAAGAGGATTGGCCAAACCTACAATCTCCGTTCCGGATAAAGCGCCTCCTTCGCCTGCGGGCTCATTCCCTCAGTAAGCGTCCCAAAATCCACCCCCTATCAATCCGCCGCTGACAGTGCATCCTCGCCCGGATGTCCAAACCACGCCCCGCCCCATCCCGTCGGCTCACCTGCACCGATGTTAGCTTCGTCGAAGTCGATTTCCCCCGCCAGCTCCGGCCCCGCCTCGTCATCGAGTTCAGCCAGGGCCTCTCGCTCCTGCTCGAAGATCAAGCCGCCATCCCGCTCGCCGCAGAGTTCATCGCCACCTTCCGCAAACACCTCGCCGCGAAAGGAGGTCGCTCGTGCTGAACCTCACCAGTTCCGCCCTCAAGGTTTACCTCGCGCTCGATCCCTGCGACATGCGCAAGTCCTTCAACGGTCTCCACACCCTCGCCTCCGACCAGCTCCAGACCGCAACCGCCCGCGACGCTCTTTTCGTCTTCACCAACAAGCGCCGCAACCGCATCAAGCTCCTCTACTTTGATGGAACGGGCACCTGGGTCGCGGCAAAACGACTCGAAAAAGGCCGCTTCAGCTGGCCCGCCCCCAGCGAACCCGGCCAGCGCCGCATCAAGCTCCAAGCCGAAGCCCTGCAACTCCTCATCGACGGCGTCGACCTCCGCGGAGCCACCTTCAAGCCCTGGTATGAACGTCCCGATTGATCGGCGAAATACCTAAAGTTATTCAACGTGAGGCACGCCGATTGCTACTACGTTTCCAGTGGAAAGCGGCACCCCACCAGACATCCAACAGCTCCTCAACCGCCTCGGCGAGCTTGAGAAAAAGCTCACCCGCCTGGAGGCTGAAAACACCCACCTCAAGTCCGAGCTCGCCCGCAAGGACAAGATCATCGCCGGCCTCCAACAGCGCCTCTTCGGCTCCAGCTCCGAGAAGCTCGACCCCAACCAGCTCCAGTTCGAGTTAGACCAGCTCCTGCTGGGAAAACCGGCACCTCCTCCGGATTCAAGCGGCGAAACATCCGCACCGGAGGAGGGGAAATCAAACACCGCAAAAACCCGCCGCACCAAGGCTGACCGCTTTCCCAAGAATCTCAAAATCCTCGTCGATGGCGTCACCATCCCCGATGAAGTCCTCGCCAACCCCGACGACTGGAACGAAATCGGCGAGGATCACCACGACGAGCTCGACGTCATCAAGGCCGAGATCTTCTGGCGGCGCACCATCCGCAAGAAGTTCGTCCACAAGACCGACAAGACCCGCCCGCCCGTCATCGCACCCGCCCCGCTTCCCTCCATTCCCGGCACCCTGTTAGCGCCAGCCCTCGCCGCCCAGATCATCACCGACAAATACCAGGACCACCTTCCCCATTACCGTCAGTCCCAGCGCTTCCGACGACGACACGGAGCTGACATCGGGCGGCAGACCCTCAACACCTGGACCCACGCCACCGCCCGCCACCTCGCTCCCATCGACCGGGCCATCAAAGCCGAACTTCTCCAGGCCGGAGAACTTGAGATCGATGAAACCCCCATCGACTATCAGGACCCCGGTCGTGGCTCCGTCAAGGAAGGCCGCCTGTGGGCTTACCGCGACCCGGTCGCCGGCACCTGTTATTTCGACTGGCACGCCGGGCGCGGAGCCGGCTGCCTGTTGGAAATGCTCGGCTACGACAAAGTCACCAACACCATCGCCTACGAAGGCGGCATCCACACCGACGGCTACGGAGTTTACGACGCCGTCGCCTCCAGGTTCGGACTGCGTCACGGCGGCTGCCTCGCACATGCCCGGCGCAAGTTCACCGACCTCGGCCCCGCCGCCCCCGAAGTCACACTGCCCGTATTCCTTCTCATCCAGCGCATCTACCAGATTGAAAAACAAGCACGCCAGACCGCAGCCCCACCGCCATGCCGCGAATTGATCCGGCGCGGCCGCAGCCTGCCCGTCGCCCGCGAACTCCACCACTTCATCCTCGAGGAGTATAAAAAACAGCGTCCGGCCAGCAACGTCGCCCAAGCCCTCGGCTACACCCTCAACCAGTGGGAAAAAATCCGCCACTGCCTCAGCCAGGGAGTTCTCGAAATCGACACCAACCTCGTCGAGAACATGATCCGCCCCACCAAGCTCGGCATGAAAAACTGGATGTTCTTCGGCAGTCTCGAAGCAGGCACGAACAACGCCCTCATCTACACCCTTCTGGCCAACTGCCGCGCCCAGGACCTCGATCCCGAGGACTACCTCGTCGAAGTCATCAAACGCCTCCCGCACGACGCCACCCCGGAACAAGCCGCCGCGCTCACCCCCGCCTGCATCGCCGCCGAGCGCCGGGCCAAGGCAAAAACCGAGGAAGTCGCCTGACCGCCCGCGCTCCGAACGCCCAAGGCGGACCAACAATGTGAGGGGATGGTTTTAGGACGCTTACTTCCCTCATAAACCACCGCCACCAAATCCCGCAACCGCCCTGCCAGTCTGGATTTAGGATTCCAAGAATAGACCAGCGTCCGGCCCTGCCGCCTGCAAACCAGCACGCCGGAGCGCTCGAAACGCTCCAGTTGCCGCTGGACGGAAACCAGCGAAACCGCAAAATCCCGAGCCACCGCGCGACCGTGGGTTTCGCCATAATGAAACAGGTGAAGCAGCACGGCCTCCGCCGCCCGTCCGCCGAAAAGATCATGCAGCGCCGAAGAAAACATGACTTGTAATTCAGGTCGTATGACTCACAATGCAAGTCAATTGATTCCGCGATGAATCCGCCCGAATGGAACTGCTGCACCGCAGGGCAGCTCTGGCAATACGTGGCCTGGCACCTTAAAGGGGCCGGAATCGGCACGGTATTGGTGGGGGGAGCGGCAGTTTCTGTCCAGACCAGGGGAGTTCACCGGACTCGCAATTTGGATCTCGTGCCCGATGACTTTCAGCGCGGCAGAATTCCGGAGGTTCTGCGTTGCCTCCAGTTCGTGGCGCGGAGAAATCGTGATTTTGTCCATCCCAAGTGCCCGCATCTGTCGATTCGATTTCCGATGGGTCCTGTGGAAATCGGCGGGAAATCCCCCATCGCGCCTGATGAAATCGAGATCGAAGGCAGGCGGCTCCACTTGCTTTCGCCAACCGATTGCGTGAAGGACCGGCTTGCCAGCTACTTTCATTGGCGGTCGCGCCCGTTTTTCGATCAGGCGGTGTCCATCTGCCAATATCAGCCGGGACGGGTTGATCTCGGGCAAATCGAACGCTGTTGCGAGGCCGAAGGAGCAGTCGCCATATTCCAGGAACTGAAACGTCATCTGGCTGATTCTGTTTCGCGGCAATTCCGGGTGGTCGCCAGGTCCGCTGAGAATCCGGATGCAGGTCGACACAACTCAGAAGGCATTCGTCCCATGATCCTTGTCTCCGCTACTGAACTTCAATCCGCCCGACGAATCCTCACGCGGCTCCGTTTCGAACGGCTTCAGTCACCGGTTCTCACGCATGTGCTCGCCACCGTGGAGAACGGGGCCATCACGCTCGCCGTCACCGATGGCGTCCACTGGCTTGAAAGCCGAATCCCGAATGCAACTGCTCCGAATGCGAACGTGCGTTTTCTCATCCCTGCCAAGGCTTTGGCGGATGCGGCACGCAGCGGCATAGGAAAAATCGTGCAATTGGATTTCTCGGATGAGCCAGTAAAACCCTTGCTCGAAGTCACTGTTCTGGGCAGATCGACGCAAACCCGAACCATCTATCCAACCGAACTTGCGAGCGACTTCCCGAATCGTCCCGTTGTTGAAGGTCGCACCACGTCAGTGCCGAAGGAAACCATGCTCGCAATCCAGATCGTGGCCGTCTGTGCTGCGACGGATATTGTAAACCGCCCGACCATCAGCGGCGTTTTGTTTTCTCCGGGAAATGAGGGTGTCGTTGTCGCCAGTGACGGAAAGCAACTGGCGTGCGCACCCGCCAAGGTGCCAGACCGGGGGCTGATTCTGCCCAATGCCGCCGTTCATGTGCTCAACCATCCGGACTTCACCACCGATGATGTCGAGATCCTGATGCCGGAGAGCGCCGAGGATTTCCGGATTCAGTTCCGCTCAGGCTTCCACACCCTCATCGCCAAAACCGTCGCCGGAACCTACCCGAACTACCGGCAAGTGATTCCTGATCATTTTTCCGCATCCATCACCATCCTTGAATCTCACCGGACACCGCTGGTTTCCTGGCTTCGTGCCTTGAAAGGCCCTTTGAAATACGTGCGCCTCACCTGGGCGAAGACCGGGCACCTCACCCTGACCCAGACAGATGCCGGTGCCACGCCAATGATCATCGAAATTCCGGTCAACATCGACGGTGATCCGCCGACGATTTCATTCAGTGCCCGGTACCTGGCTAATGCGCTGGCGATTGGGGCGACCATCCAGCTACTCGACGGCATGCACCCCTGCCTTGTCACCGATCCATCGGGTAACTTTTCCGTGCTTATGCCTGTGCGCTCTTGTCCTTGATCGGGTGAATCTTGATTCGCCGCAACTGCCGCGAACCAAAATGCCGTTGTTCGCTGCGCAGCGAATGCGGTCTGACTCGAATGGCGCTAACTTAACGTGCTTTTGGGACGGTTTCGGTGGCCTGAAATTCTCATTTCGTGGCGTGGCTTTGTCAGCAGATGATAGTTCTTTGGCCTGCGTTTCTTCGCGCGTGGTTCCTCTCGTCCCGGGCGGAACGGAACGAGGT
>CAMDLP010000097.1 GCA_945901795.1 Akkermansia muciniphila
GGATTTCGCCGAAATGGTGAAGAGTGTGCCCGCCGTCGCGCGGGTCCTTGATGGACGCGAAGACATCGAAGCCTTCGGGAAAGCCTTGGGAATAGTCGGTTTTGTTGGGATTTCTTGGCATTCAGGAAGACTGAAGGCACAAAATACGGCGTACAAGCCTGTTAGGAAAGCCTCCCGTGGTATTTCCCTAATGGAGGAACCCTGGGCGCTTTGATTGATTTTCCCAGTTGCCAAACCCGCGATGGACGGTTTACGTTCCAGCCGCCGCAGGCAAAAAAGCCTCATAGTGTAATGGTAACACCGCAGATTTTGATTCTGTTATTCAAGGTTCGAGCCCTTGTGAGGCTACTTTCTCCGGCGTTCCCGCAAGGTTGAGCGATTTTTCTACCAGCTTGCCAGATCGAGGAAGCCTCGCCAGCCTGCGCCATGAGGATTTATCAGGACGAGGTTTACCAAAAGGGCGCGAAATTCATCCGAATCGTGCGACTCGACCGCTACGAGGTGGAATTCAAGACGATGAGCGGTGATCCGAAGGGCGAGGGCAGCGTGGCGGTTTTGGCGAAAAAGGATTTCTGCCGCTTGCTGAAAGGAATGACCTTGGTGGCACCGATCAAGAAGGACGCGCCGCCGACGGATTGACGGGAATCGCGCGCGTCAGGACGTTCCCAATCGTTGACGGTGGTTCCGCGTCTCCTTCGTCAGCTGATGGCTGTTAAAGCGAGAAGACACGCGCCGGTTATTCGTGCGCGCAGCGAATACACGTGCTGGCCCGCAGCAGGGATAAGGTGCCGCTTGCCAGATTGGAGGACGCACGGTCAGCGAGGAACTGTAGCGGGAAATCTCCGGGCATCCGGTTTTCGGATTGCCTCGGCGGACGTTCGGGAGACGATGGCCGCGCATGGCGTATTTGGCAGACCGGGCATTTGAATTAATTTCCTCCGCACACGAACGGGGGCGGCTGGCGCATGCGTTCCTCATCAGCGGGGCGCACGGCAGCGGGAAGGAAAACCTCGCCGCCCGGATGATCCAACTGGTGAACGGCGCGCCGAAATCCGGCGGCTTCGATTTGTTCGGCGAGCCGATCGTGGTCGAGACGCCGCCGCTCGATGAACTGGAGAGCGGCTGGATCCGGATCATCCGGCCGCGGATGAAATCGCGCCGCATCGGGGTGGATGAAATCCGCGATCTCGAACAAACGCTCCACCTCGCCGCGCCCGGCGGGGCTTGCAAGGTGGGCGTCATCACCGAGGCGGACCGGATGAACGACCAGTCGGCGAACGCATTTTTAAAAACCCTCGAAGAACCGCCGCAAAACACGCTGCTGCTGCTGCTCACCGCCAATCCGCAACGGCTGCTGCCCACGATTCTCTCCCGCTGTGTGCGTCTTCCGCTGCTCGGTGGCCGCGCGCTTCTGGCAGATGGCGGGGCTGAGTTGGTCGCCGCGCTCAACACTGCGGCCGCGCGTGGCTTCGGCACTCCGGTCGCCGCGCTGCATTTAAAAGCTGCTTTCGCTTCGTTCCTAGCAGAGTTCCGTGAGGAAGCGGATGCCGCGGCGAAGGCCGCCGAGAAAGAGGAAACCGCCGCTTACCGCGATGCCACCGACGGCTCGTGGCTGAAGGAGCGCGAAAATTTCCACAAAGCCGCCGCTGAGGCGGAATACCTCGACGCGCGCAACCGGCTCTTCGACGTGCTGATGGCCTGGATGGCGGATCTTCTGCGGATGAAGGTGAATGGCGGCGGACTTGATTTCCCCGAGTCCGCGCCTGCATTGCGAGGACTCGCCGAGGCGGAAACGGAGGGCCGCCTGCTCAAGCGCATGGAAGCGCTCGACTCGCTTCGCCGGACCTTGGAGACGAACGCGTTTGAGCCGCTCGCCATCGAAGTCGGGTTTCTGAAAGCCTTCGGGTGATGTAGGCATTCCTGCCTGTTTTCCCGGGCGTGACGCATGAAGAACAGGCAAGAATGCCTGCGTTACTGTTACTGTTAGAACTCGCCGGGCTCGTCGGCTTTTTCTGGAATCGCGATGGATTCGAGCAATTGATCCAGCCCGCCGAGCACGCGGGAAATCCCTTCCGCCCAGCGGAGGTTTTCCCAGGCCGGGCTGGCGAGTTCTAGCAGGTGGTCGAGCGTTTCCGGTTTCAGGAATGGCTCCAGCCCGTAGCCGGGCATGATCGCCGCTTCGCCGCGCGCCGGATCGAGTGCGATGAGAAGCGCGTGGTTGTTCTTCCCGCGGTGGCTGTCGCCGGCGAAATTCCCGGCGTTGAAAAGCCAGAAGACGTGCATCGAAAACGGGTGCTCCTCGGGGAACGCATGCATCACCACTTGCAGGACCAACTGCGGGAAGCGTCTTTGGATTTTCGCGATTTCTTTTTTTAACTTCGCCTGATCCGCAGTGCCGAGTTGCCGCGTGGTGTCGGCGACCACCGGAGCGAGTCGCGGCAGCGCGCCGACCAGCGCGCTGGTCCTTGGAAATGTCAACCGGCAAGCCGGGCACTCGGCGGCGTCGGCCTTCAACGGGGTCTGGCAGAAAGGGCATCTCACGGGCGGATTCTATGCACCCGGCGTTTCACCCGCGAAGCGAAAAACCTCCGGCGGTTCTCAGCGCGACGCCACTACCCGCCAGGTCGCGAGCAGGGTGAGCATGGCTCCGGCGATTTCCAGCGGATGAAACGACTCGCCGAAAAATGCGAATCCGCCCACCGCCGTGGCCAGCGGCAGCAGCATTTGCAACGACGATCCGCGCGACACCGACATGAACTGATAGGCCCGCGTCATGATCAACTGCGCGAGGGTCACGATCACCGCGCCCGCCGTCAGACCGAGCCACGCGGACACCGGCAGGGCAGGGATTTCCATCACTGCGGGCGAGGCGATGACCAGGCTGTAAAACGCCTGCGAGGCATAAATCGTCGCCGGGTGCTCCTCATGCCGCAGGCGGCGGATGATCACCACCACCCAGCCCGAGCCGACTGCCCCGGCGAGCGCGAGCAGATCATACGCCGCCGGGCGCAGCAGTTGCCCGTCATCGCTGAGGAAAATCACCAGCCCGCAGAAGCCGACGAGCATCCACACCATCGCGGCGCGACTGAGCTTTTCCTTCAGCCAGATCGCAGCGATCACTGAGGCGAAGATCGGATAGGTCAGGTTGATGATCACCGCGCGACCGGCTCCCAGTTTGATCACGGTGATGTAAAAGGCGATGGTGCTCAGCGCGCCGACGATGCCACGGAGCGTGATCAAGCGGCCGGTGAACAAGCGCTTCGACTGAAGGCCGCGGCCCATCCCGAAGAGCGCATAAACCACCAGCAGCCCCACGCCGCCGCGAAAGATAATCGCCACCCAGCCATCCGCCGCCGGCGTGTGCAGCGCGACCGCGCGGATCATCAGCGTATTGATGGCGAATAAAACGACCGAACCCAGCATGAGCATTACGCTGCGGCGGTCGAAGGAGTCGTCGTTTTTCAAGTGCATGTCGGTTTCTGTTGGAAACCGGAACGTCCGGGCGACAGGCGGGACTCGTGAGTTGAGTCAATCACGCACATTTCGGGCACACGCCGAAGAACTCCAGCTCGTGATAGAGATTTTTAAATCCGGTTTTCTCGCGGATTTCATCCTCGAGTTGGTGAACGGGGCAGGGGGCTTTGATCGGCTCGATGCTGCCGCAGGCGGTGCAGATCAGGTAGTCGCTGTGTTTTCCCGGCACGAGCAGCGTGAAATACGCGGCGCGCTCGTGCAGGCCGAGTCGCCGGACCATGCCGTGCTCGGTGAGCCGCTGCAGCAGGCGGAAAACGGTGGCCTTGTCGCATTGGTCGATGAGCCGCTTGGAGGTGGCGAGCTCGGAGAGAGTCATCGGCCGCTGACTTTCCGACAAGGTGCTCACGAGTTCCTCCAGCGCCTTGGTGCGGCGAAGACCGGCGCTGCGGCAGCGGGCGATGGTTTCTTTGACGATGAGATTCACAATGGGAAAAGTAGGGCGGGGAGGGATTAAAACAAGTTCGTCTGCGAATCATCTGGCCGTGCGGGGGGCGGTGGCGCGCCGATTTTCTCATAGGCGGCGGGCATTGCCGTGCGCCCGCGCGGGGTGCGCATCAGGAATCCCTGCATGATGAGGAACGGCTCGTGCACTTCTTCGATGGTCGCCGCGTCCTCGCCCACGGCGACCGCCAGCGAGTTCAGACCGACCGGGCCGCCGTTGAATTTGTAAATCAGGACTTCTAGCAGGCGCTTGTCCATTTCGTCGAGGCCTTGCGAATCGATCTCGATCATCGCCAGCGCGGCGTCGGCGATTTTTCGATCGATAAAGCCCTCGCCGCGGACTTGGGCGAAGTCGCGGACCCAGCGCAGCAGCGCGTTCGCCACCCGCGGGGTGCCGCGGGAGCGCGAGGCGACTTCGAGCGCGCCGTCGCGTTCGATCGGCACCCCCAGCAAGCCGGCCGAGCGCTCGATGATCTGCGCCAGCTCGTCGTGGGTGTAGTAATCCAGGCGGTTCGCCAGCCCGAAGCGGGAGCGCAGCGGCGCGGTCAGCATGCCCGAGCGGGTGGTCGCACCGACGAGAGTGAATTTCGGCAAATTGATCTGGATCGACCGCGCGGACGGGCCGGAGTCGATGATGATATCCAGCCGGAAGTCCTCCATCGCCGGATACAAATATTCCTCGATGGCCGGGTGCAGGCGGTGGATTTCATCGATGAAGAGGATGTCGCCCTTCTGGATGTTCGTTAGAATGCCGGCGAGGTCGCCGGCTTTTTCGATCTGCGGGCCGGAGGTCGTGTGAAGCTGGCTGCCGGCAGCGCGGGCGATCAAGTTGGCGAGGGTGGTTTTGCCCAGTCCCGGCGGACCTGATAGCAGGACGTGGTCGAGGACGTCGCCGCGTTGCTTGGCGGCTTCGAGCATCAGCAGGATGCGGTCCTTGACCTTTTCCTGGCCGATGAACTCGGAAAACGCCGGCGGCCGCAGCGAGACGTCGAACGGCGTGGCGGGCGCGGCGGTGGTTTGTTGATAGAAGTTCTCGGACATCGGGCGGCGCGCATTCAACCCCACCGTTGCGTCCCTGAGAAGTGCGGAGTTTGGCGCATGATTCCGATCCATGCGCGTCAGAGCTTGCTGTCCGGTGCAAAACGGGGAATCTCCTGCCGTGCGAATCTCCCTCTGGCAACTCCTTTCAAAGGCATTCATGGTTGCTGCCATTGCCGCGTTCACCGCATTCCTTACATCCGATCGACTGGGGCTTGTATCTGCTCATGGCGGCTCCGGTTCTGAATTTCATCGGCCTCCTTTTCGCCCGCGTCGGTGCGCCCGAACTCGACAAATCCCAATTGGCTCCCGCCACCGGCCTCTTGCGCTCAGAGGAGTTTTGACGGCAAACTCAGGAAGGATTTTCCAGCCTCTCTCGACCCCCGTCCTGTTTTCCATCGTTTGGCTGGTCAGGAAAACTGCTTGTCGTCTCGGGACGGACCTGTGAGGTTTCGGGGCTATGTCAATCGATCCCTATTCCTCGCCCGCCAACCATGTGGAACCGCCAAGCTTTTCCAACAGTTCCGCAGTCTCCCAGGGAGTCCTCGCGCAACTTGCCGGGACCAAGCCGTGGGTGCGGTTCATGTCGGTGCTGATGTTCATCGGTGCCGGATTCATGTTGCTCGTCGCCCTGGTCATGTTGGTGGCGGGAGGCTCCATCGCGGCAAGCTCCAAGACCGGGGCGCTTCCCGCAGGGATGATGAGCGGAATCGCCATTCTCTACGCGTTGCTGGCGGGCCTTTACATTTACCCCGCCCTCAAGCTCTGGAAATACGCGAGCAACATCGGCACCCTGCTGATTTCCGGCACCGTGTTGGATCTGGAGGCGGCGCTGGGCCAACAGCGATCGTTCTGGAAATTTCTCGGAATCATGGTCATCGCGATCTTCGTCCTTTATTTCGTGATCGTCATCGCCTTGGTCGCCTTCGGAGGCCTTGCGGCCATGAAAGCCCAAAGTACCTGAGCGGAAAATGCCCTGATTTTCCTTTCATTTGGCCTTGCCATGCCCGTTTCGGGCACTAGCCTCGGCGTTCGCTTTTCTTTCTACTGACCGACGGTTGGCGCCCCGGTGTCTGTCAGTTTTATCCTCCGGGGCAATTCTAGGAAGAAAACGAACCAACAACACAACCTCAAACCAGATACTATTATGGCTTACGCATGTGCGGAACCCACCAACACTGAACTCAACGACCTCATCGACTCCAAATTCCGCGAATTTCGCGAAGGATCGATCGTCAAAGGCACGATTCTCGAAATCCGCCCCCAAGTCGTCCTAGTCGATATCGGCTACAAATCCGAAGGAGCCATCCCATCGAACGAGTTCGAGGATGAGGAAATCGAAATCGGCGACGAAATCGAAGTGCTCCTCGAGCGCCTTGAAAACGACGAGGGCATGGTCGTCCTCTCCAAGGAAAAGGCCGCCCACAAACAAAACTGGGAGAAAATCGTCAAAGTCTTCCAAGACGGCGGTCTCGTCCGCGGCAAGGTCAAGTCGGTCGTCAAAGGCGGACTCACCGTCAACGTCGGCGTCGAAGCCTTCCTTCCCGGCTCGCAAGTGGACATCATTCCACCGAAGGATCTCAACGAATACGTCGGCAACGTTTACGAGTTCAAAATCGTCAAAATCAACGACGAGCGGAAAAATATCGTCATTTCCCGCCGCGAAGTCATCGAAGCCGAGCGCTCCGAGCAACGCCAGACCTTCCTCCAGTCCGTCAAAATCGGCGACAAGGTCACCGGCGCGATCAAGAACATCACCGACTTCGGTGCCTTCGTCGATCTCGCAGGCATGGACGGACTCCTCCACATCACCGACATGTCGTGGGGCCGCATCAACCATCCTTCGGAACTGCTCCACATCGGACAGTCCGTGGATGTCATCATCCTCGACGTGGACCGCGAGAAAGAGCGTGTTTCGCTCGGCCTCAAGCAAATGTCCGAGAACCCATGGGAAGACATCGAGCGGAAATACCCGATCGGTCATAACGTCAAGGGTCGCGTCACCAAGCTTCTGCCCTACGGCGCGTTTATCGAAATCGAAAAAGGCGTCGAAGGACTCGTCCACGTTTCCGAGCTCAGCTGGGTCAAGCGCATCACTCGTCCGAGCGATGTCCTCGAAATCGGCCAGGAAATCTCGGCCATCGTCCTCGGCATCAGCATCGAAGAGCAGAAAATCTCGCTCGGCGTGCGTCAGCTCGATTCCAACCCATGGGATGAAATCGAACTTCGCTACCCGGTCGGTGCCACCATCAAGGGCCCGGTCCGCAACCTCACCGCATACGGTGCGTTCGTGGAACTCGAAGAAGGCATCGACGGCATGGTTCACGTCTCCGACATGAGCTGGACCCGCAAGATCAACCACCCATCCGAGCAGGTGAAAAAGGGCGACGAAGTCGAAGCAGTCGTTATCGACATCGACAAAAACGCCCAGCGCATCAGCCTCGGCATGAAGCAAATCGACGAAGACCCTTGGAAGGGAATCGAGACGCGCTACAAGATCGGCGACAAAGTCAAAGGCACCGTCACCAAACTCGCCACCTTCGGCGCGTTTGTGCAGCTCGACGGCGACATCGACGGCCTCGTCCACATCTCCCAGCTCCGCGAAGAGCGGGTGGAGAAAGTCAAAGACGTGCTCAAAGCCGGCGACGAAATCGAAGCCCGCGTCATCAAAGTGGACAAAGGCGAGCGCCGCATCGGCCTCTCCATCAAAGCAGCGAACTACAGCGAAGAAGACATGCGCAAAGAAGCCGCAGCCTTCGACACCGCAATCAAGCCCGGCGAAGACCTCGTCGGCCTCGACCAAGCGTTCGCAAGTGCATTCGAGGACTACCGTCCCGGCCAATAGCACCCGCGCTTTAGCAAACTAATCACAAGCCGCTGGCATCTCGGAAACGAGGTGCCAGCGGTTTTGTTTTGTCCCCCAACGTGGGGCGGGATTAAAAGTGGCTTGGGCGTCTCGCCCATGAGTATCGCTCCTTCATGGGCGAGACGCCCAAGCCACTCGCACTCTTCCACATTTAATCACCCCCCCGTGGACCAAGTGAGATGCTTCGTGACGGATTCCACATTCCGCCCCATAGTGCGGAGCTTATGCCATTTCGTGAACTAGGACTCGGGGACAGTATTGAAAAAGCCATTCAGGAGGCGGGTTACACCGAGCCGACTCCGATTCAGGCTGCCGCCATCCCGCAAATTCTTGCGGGGCACGATCTGATCGGGATCGCGCAGACGGGGACCGGGAAGACGGCGGCTTTCACGCTGCCCAGTCTCGCGAAGCTGGCGCAGGCTTTCGGCGGGGAAAATCGCCCCGGCACTCGCGTGCTCGTGCTCGCCCCGACTCGGGAGCTGGTCGTGCAGATTCACGAGAACGTGCTCGCCTACTCGAAGCAGGTGCCCATCTCCATCGCGAACGTGTACGGCGGCGTGAGCGAGCGCCCGCAAATCGCGGCGATGAAGGCGG
>CAMDLP010000098.1 GCA_945901795.1 Akkermansia muciniphila
GACAAGTTCACCTTCTTCGTCCCGCCGGAAGCCCGCTGGGAAAAGCTCCGCCATCTCAAGACCAACGTCGGCACTCAGCTCAACAAGGCGCTTCAGGCGCTGGAAGATGCGAATATTGATGCGCTCCAGGACGTTCTCGCGCACATCAATTTCAACCGCAAGATCGGCCAGCGCACGCTCGACGACGACATCCTCTCAAACTTCGTCCAGAATTTCGAAAAAATCCCCCTCCGCGACGAGAACTTCGAGTTCCCCGACCTGCTCGGCGCTGCCTACGAATATCTGATCAAGTTCTTCGCCGACTCCGCGGGCAAGAAGGCCGGCGAGTTCTACACACCGTCCGATGTCGTCCGAGTGCTCGTCGAAATCGTTGATCCCCGGCCCGGCATGTCCATGTATGACCCCACTTGCGGCTCCGGCGGCATGCACATCCAGACGCGCAACTACGTCGCCGAGTGCGGCGGCAATCCCAAGGACCTCTCGTTTTATGGCCAGGAGTCCATCGGCACCACCTGGTCCATCTGCAAGATGAACATGCTGCTGCACGACATCCCGGACGCCGACATCCGCCAGGAGGACACCCTTCGGAAACCCCAGCACAAGGATGAAAACAACGAGCTGAAACGCTTCGACCGCATTCTCGCCAATCCGCCATTTTCCCAGAACTACATCCGCAAGGACATGGAATACCCCGGCCGCTTCCAGGTCTGGCTGCCGGAAAAGGGGAAAAAGGCCGATCTCATGTTCGTCCAACACATGCTTGCCGTGCTCAAGTCTGACGGAAAAATGGCAGTAGTCATGCCCCACGGCGTGCTCTTCCGCGGCGGCGAGGAAAAGGAAGCCCGCAAGCACTTCATCCAGCGCGGTTGGCTGGAAGCCGTCATCGGCCTGCCCGCCGGGCTCTTCTATGGCACCGGCATCCCCGCATGCGTGCTCGTCTTCGACAAAGCCGGAGCCGCCACCCGTAAGGACGTGCTCTTCATCAATGCCGACCGCGAATTCCGCGAAGGCAAGGCCCAGAACTTTCTCCGCCCCGAGGACATCTCGAAAATCGTCCACGTCCACCGCGAACGAAAAACCGCGCCGGCCTATGCCCGCCTCGTCCCGCACGGCGAGATCGAGTCCGAGGAATGGAACTGCAACATCCGCCGCTACGTGGACAACGCCCCACCGCCGGAACCCCACGACGTGCGCGCCCATCTCCACGGCGGCGTGCCGCTCGCGGAAATCGACGGACTCTCCCGCTTCTGGAACAACTACCCCGGTCTGAGGGAGAGTGTTTTTGAACCACGGATGGACACGGATGGACACGGATCAAAGAAGCAGAAATCCCAATCCAAAGACTCTTCATCCCCTTCTTCCATCTGCGTGAATCCACGTTCATCTGCGGTTGAAAATTATTCTGATTTTTCTCCCTCCATCACCCACCGCCGCGACCTCGCCGCCATCGTCCAGTCGGATCCCGCGCTCGCCTCCGCCCATGCCGGCTTTCACAAGACCCTGGCCAAGTGGTGGCAGAAAAACCTTCCGCACGTCATCGCCCTCGCCCCGGAGGGCGGGAAAAAGGGCAACGTCTATGAACTCCGCCGCCTGCTGCTCGCCTCCATCGAACAAACTTTTGCCGAGTCCAATTCTTCCGCCCCAACGGGGCATCCCATGCCAGCCCAGGGCAACGCCCTGGGTCCCAAGTCCAAACATAATCCAAGCCCTGAAGGGGCGCTCCAACCCGCTGCCGTCCTCCTGACACCCCACCAGATCCGCGGCGCGCTCGCCCGCTACTTCGAGTTCTTCAAGGCCGACCTCAAATCCATCGCCTTCTCCGGCTGGGGCGCGGAACTTATCCCGGACGACGACATCCTCCAAAGCCAGTTCCCCGAAGTCCTAGCAGATCTCGAAACCAAGCGCCTCCGTATCGCCGAACTCGCCGCTCTGCTCGCCGCCGCCGATGAGGAGGACTACGAGGATAGCGACGATACCGGCATCCTCCCCGGCAGCGAGGTGAAGGACCTCAAGGCCAAGCTCAAGGAACTCCGCGCCCAGGCCAAACTCGCCACCAAGGAAAAGCGCAGCCACGACTTCAAATCCTTCAACGCCGAGGCCACCGCCATCGAGCAAAAGCTCGACCGCCACAAGGCCCTCGAAGACGAGGCCAAGCAGCTCAAGTCAGAGATCCGCGCCACCGAGAAACGCCGCGACGACCTCGTCACCGCCGCCCGCGCCAAGATCGATGCCGACGCCGCCAAAACCGTCATCCTCGAACGCCTCCGCCGCATCCTCACGGAAACCTACGACGCCTACCTCCGCGCCGACTCCCGCGCCTGCCTCGCCGCCCTCGAAAACCTGCATGCCAAATACGCCGTCACCGCCCAAGCCATCGAAGCCAAACGCGACGACGAAGCCGCCAAACTGAAAACCTTCTTGAAGGAGCTGGGGTATGAGTGAGTGGGGTGAAATGCGGATCGGCGATTATGCTGACACTTTTGCGGGAGGAACTCCCGACAGGGGCGACGAGTCGCTTTTCGGTGGCTCGATCCCATGGATCAAATCCACGGAAGTGAATCTAGGCCGCATCAAAGAAACTGAAGAATTTCTTTCTGAAAAGGGCCTGCAAACAAGCGCCGCAAAGTGGATTCCTGCAAATTCCGTGTTGGTTGCAATGTATGGTGCCACCGCCGCCCAGATTGCCTATCTTGAGATTGAAGCGACAGCTAATCAGGCGGTGTTAGCGATTTGCCCCCGAGAGCAACTTGATTCACTCTTCCTGTATTACGCTCTTACGTCGGCCAAACACCGCTTGCTGTTCCTTGCCCAGGGATCAGGGCAACCCAATCTTAACAAACAGATTGTGGATCGCTTTGAGGTTCCTGCACCTCTACCACCCCAACAACGCCGCATCGCCACCATCCTCACGACCTTGGACGAGGTGATCGAGGCGACGGAGAAGCTGGTGGAGAAGCATCAGCAGATCAAGGCGGGCCTGATGCACGACCTCTTCACCCGCGGCCTCTGGACCCGCCCCGAACTCGCCCGCGGCGACCACAAAGGCACCCCCGCCGAAGCCACCGCTCAAGAAGGCCAACTCCGCCCCCCCCCCGAAGAAGCGCCGGGGCTCTATCAAGACTCGCCGCTCGGACTGATTCCGATAGCATGGGAAACGACTACAATCGGCGCATGCCTGCAAGGCATTGATTCGGGCAAAAGCCCCGAATGCCCGGAAATTCCCGCCACCAGCGATCAGTGGGGTGTACTGAAAGTTGGTGCCGTTCATCCCGATGGATTTCGAGCAATTGAAAACAAAGTCGTGCTGAATGCTGCACTCAGGAATCCGGCATTTTTGGTGGCGACAGGCGACTTGCTAATCTCGCGTGCCAATACATTCGAATTGGTCGGACTCTCTTGTCATGTGACCACCGAAACCGGAAATTTGATGCTCTCCGACAAAACCCTGCGTCTCCGTCCCAGCACGACGAGAATGACTACCCGTTTTATGTTTTGGACTCTCCAAACAAACAAGTCCCGTCGGCAGATTGAAAATTCGGCGAGCGGAACCAGCGGCAGCATGAAAAACATCAGTCAAAACGGCATTCGCGGCATTGCTTGCGTGCGACCCGGTTTGGACGAACAAGAGAAAATCACTGAGCGTATGGACTCGTTGTTGAGCGACATCAATACCCAAAACACCCACCTCGCCAAACTCCGCCAACAAAAGCAGGGCCTGATGCACGACCTCCTGACCGGCCGGGTGCGGGTGGATGTTCCTTCATCCGCCACGGTGCCCGCGGAATCCTGATTTCAAGTTTCGCCGATGAATTCCGCGACTGCCATCGCGAATATCCCAAGGGGAGAACACGCGCCCTCGCGTGTTGACTTTGGCGCCCTCGCCGAAGTCACGGCTGGCAGGCCGGATGACCCACTTTCGCCAACCAATCCCACCCACCGGAACACCCCACATGGCACGCGCCCGAGACCGAAAGCAACCCGCAAGGACAGCGCCGCCGTGGATGCGGCGAGGGCGCCCCATCCCACACGCGAGGGCGCGTGTGCTCCCCCGATGCACGACCTCCTGACCGGCCGGGTGCGGGTGGATGCGGCTTGCGATGCCTGAAAAACGAGGATTCAATCAAAACCATGGCCGTCACTGTTCCCATCCCTCACTGGACTGCCGAAGGACTCATCCCACCGGTGGATCCCGCCAATCCAGCCTCGCCGAACCGTTCTCCTTATCGGGTTGCGCTTCCGGACCTCATCCTTCGTTTTTCCACCAGCCCGGAGCGGATCGCAATTCTCGATGGGTTTCTCAACTTCCGGGCGGCCATGCATGCCATCGGCTTGATCGACGGGTTTCAATGGATCGACGGCAGCTTCACCGAATGCATCGAAACCGGGCATCGGCGGCGGCCGCCGAACGACGTGGATCTCGTGACGTTTTTCCGAATCCCCGCAGGGATGACCCAGGCTGATGTGATCAACGCCAACCCCGCCTTGTTTCCGGCAGGGCCAGCCGAACAAGACGCGCTGAAGGCCACCTACAAAGTGGACGGTTATCTCGTTCACTTGGGAGCCAAGAGTGACGATCTGGTCAGTCAAAGCGCCTATTGGTATGGTATGTGGGCGCATCAACGCGACACCCGTCTCTGGAAAGGCTTTCTTGAGGTCGCTCTCGATCCGGCCGATGATGCGGCCGCCCGCCTTTTGCTGAATCCAACCCCAACCGGAGCAACCCCATGAACCGCCAAGAACGCATGCACCTGCTCTCGGAGCGCACCGCTTTGCAACGGATGATCGAGGCGACTCCGCCGGAGGAGTTGATCGATTTGCGAAGCCTCAACACCCGCTTGGAGATCGTCAATCTTCAGCTCGCCGCAGCGCCGGAAGACACTCGCCAACCCGCCCGTGCGAAGTTGACTTTCCGCGGCAGGCCCGTTGTCGGCAGTTTCGGGATCTTTGCCGAGTTCGGGATGGAGGCCACGAAGGCGTTCACCGACGCGGTGGCAGCAGTAGCGGCATCGCTATCCGCGCCATTGCAGGCCATGGGACCGATCCCGAACCGGGCACAGAATCAGCTTTTGATCACAAGCACGGCCACCGGCTCCTTCGGCTTCGAGTTGGAAGAGCATGGTGCCGAGCAAATGACCTTGGAAGACGACTCGGTTCTTGGGATCGCTATCGAGCAAACCCGCCAACTGCTGGAAGGAAGCGTGGGCAGTGATGATGAACTCGCGGACGCCGCTTCCGAGATTGATCCACGTGCTGTAGGCGCGATCCGGGCATTTCTCGAAAAACTTGCAACCAGCGAAGCCGTCTGCGCGGTGGAAACAAACGAAGGACGCTTCGCCTTCAGCGATGTAGGTCAGGTCCGCACTTCCGCGTCACGCCTCGCGGTCGAGAATCTGGTAGAGGAAGAAATTGCCGTTACGGGAGAATTCCAAGGAGCTCTACCCAAACGCCGAACCTTCGAGTTTGTCCGAACGGACGATGGTGAAGTTCTAGTAGGCAAGATCGCGCCCGGCATCCGAAATCCTGAACAGATTAATGATCATCTTCATCAGAGAATCGAGATTCAGTTGGTGCGGACCAAGGTAGGTTCCGGGAGACCGCGTTACCTGCTCAAGAACCTTCCCGAATGGCCGGAGAACGAGCAAGCGACAGCTGGCTAATCGGGGTCTTTCGAATTGGCTAAACCCGGTGAGGAATCTCGCGGTTTAGCTGGGCCGGGAGGTGATTCAGGTCCTTTGGAATGACTCAATCCATTGATTTTCTGCATTTTAAGAACTCACCGACCAAACTAAACCGCCGCAAATGTAGTCGTTTTGTAGTCAATTGTAGTCGATTCGCATACACCTGCCGGTTCTTTTCCTCGCCCCACACCCCATGAGACGCATCAACGCCAATTCCCGAACCATCCGCGAGCTGCTGAATGCCGCCAAGTTCAACATCGATTGCCGCTGAGTCACAGATCCAGAAAGTCTCTGCCCTCGCCTTCTGTCCAAAAGGTCTCTGCCAATGATTGCCCCAGACTATTTCAACGCGAAAACAGCCCGAGGGTGGTTAAGCTGCTTAACGAGTGCGAATCTGAAGAGAATTTCAAAAGCTTGATTTTATTTAAAATCTATTTTTTACTGGGCTACCAAAAAAACCATTTTGAGTAAAATTAAAGAAATTGAGAGCTTGGCTGATTTGCTTGAAGTCGTTCATTCTAAGGAACTTTTTGAAAGTTACCCCGGATTTTCTGTCTATTTCAGGATTTTATCTCAGGAAAATGCAGAGCTTCGGGCCCAGATCGGTCAGGACAAGCTCCACTTGAAGCTGAAGCCTGCCCTTCAGGCGACGCGACGTGTTCTCAAAGGAGAGGGAATTCGGCCGGATGAGCTGCTGGTTTGTCCGCATATCGCAGAGCCTCTTGCTCTGGATCTCCGGCGGGCGGGCGTTGCCCACGCGGACTTGAACGGTCGTCTTTTTCTCAGAACGGCGGGAAGCGTCATTGATCTCCGGCCGGTAGAAGTCCGTTACCGCAGCCCGAAGAAGGGCCCCGATCCTTTTTCGCCAAAGGCGACAAGGATCGTCCGAAGCCTGCTTTGTCTGCGCGATTCGGTAACAACCCAAGAGAAGCTTGTGAATCGCACAGGTGCATCAAGGGCGCTTGTTTCCCAAGTGCTCAAGCAATTGGCGGACGATGATCTGGTCCGACAATTGAGCGCATCAGCTCCGGGGCACCCGGCCCATTATCAGCTCGCGAATTTTGACGGGCTTCTCAATGCATGGGTAAGCGCGGACCGCTGGCCCGCCCGGACGACCGTGCATCAATATTCGGTGTTGAGCAACAAGCCGGAGGAAATCGCGGCGAAGTTGCTGGAGAGCGTGGGGAGTGAGTCTCTGGCATTCACCCAATGGTTCGCCGCATGGCAAAGGCGGCCACATACGGTTTCTCCAGTGGTTTCGTGCTACGTGAAAAAACGCGCTATTCTTGAAATTGTGCCAGCCCGGAGCGTGAAGTCCGGAGGGAATCTGTGGCTCATCGTTCCGGAAGATGAAGGCGTATGGCAGGAGGGACAAGAGGTGAATGGCTTCCCTCTGGTGAGCGATGTGCAAATTTATCTCGACCTCTTGCAGGTTTCCCAGCGGGGGCCGGAAGCGGCGGATGAACTGCGGAAATGGGAGGGATTCGCCCGATGAAGCACGATACGTTTGAGAAATATGAGGCGTCCAACCTGGATCTTCCGCAGCGCGCGTTGTTGACTGCGTGGGATTGTCTTGCAGCCTATCGAAATGATCTGGTGCTTGCCGGTGGCATGGCGATCCATCACCTCACCCATCCGCCGCAAATTGGCATGGTCGGACCGGTAACTCTGGATGTGGATTTCGGGATCCGAATTGGCGCTTCCTCAGGTATGTATGGCTCCATTCGCGAGAGTCTATCGGCTCATGGCTTTGAATGGATGGGTGCGGAGAAACGATTTCTCCGGAAATTCCCGGACTTGGATCTCTACATTGATCTGCTGACGGATGACGGGAAGTCGGACATGGGAACTGCGATCGTTGATGATGGACTTGCCGTTGGAACATTGCCCGGAATTGACCGGGCGCTAGAGGTGAATCGTCTCGTCAAGATCAGCGGTAAAACCTTGGTAAGTGCGGATGCAACCCAGACTGTTGCCGTTGCAGAGGTCGGGCCGATGCTGGCGCTCAAGCTGAATGCATTCGGAGGTCCAGCCGGAAGGAAGACTCCCAAGGACGCGCATGACATCCTTTACCTGGCGACCGAATACATTGGTGGTTCTGAGGCCGCGATTCAGGCATTTCATACAGAGCGAAAAGCGGGGAATCGAGCCGTGCCACATGCAATTTCGGCTCTGGAGCGATACTTCGGAAATGAAGACGCGGAAGGCCCAATGGCCTGCGCTGCATTCCGCTTGAACAACCGGCATGAGGAACGCGAATTTGAAGGAGAGTCGATCCTGATCCGACAGCAATGCGTGACGCTGGCGCAAGAACTCTTGGCATAACTCATGTCCGAATACCTCCACGTCGAGAAACCCTTCCTCGACCAGCTTTCCGCGCTGGGGTGGAAAATCGTCGATCAGGGGTGCGGGATGATTCCTTCTGACCCGGCGCTGAGCTTGCGGGAGAACTTCCGCGAGTGGCTCTTGCCATCGGTTTTCCGGGAGGCGGTGCGGGCGATCAATCCGTGGCTGACCGACCGGCAGCTTGAAGACCTGCGCAGCCAGATCCTCCGTCAACCGAACCGCGCCTTGCTGGAGTCCAACGAGGAGATTCAGAAGCTGATTTTCAAAGCCCAGGTGGATGTGAACGAGGAAACCGGCGAGGCGGACCCGGTGGTGCGATTGATCGATTTCCAGCAACCGGAGCGAAACACGTTTCACGCGATCAACCAATTC
>CAMDLP010000099.1 GCA_945901795.1 Akkermansia muciniphila
GTAAAGCCCGTCGGTGAAGATGAGCACGGAGTCGCCCACCTGCACCGGAAGTTCCTGCGTGTGGTATTTCACGTCATCGAACAGGCCGAGCGCGGGACCGGAGGCGTTTGGAGTGGTGATCGGAACGACTTCATCAGTCGCATCGCGCACCAGCAGCGGACTCGGGTGGCCGGCGTTGGCGAAAGTCAGTCGCGCGGTTGAGACGTCCACCACGACATAACAGGCGGTGGTGAAAAGGGTGGCACCGAGCTGGCCGAGGATGCCGCGCAGGGATTGATTCATCTTGGTGAGCAGCGCGCCGGGGTTGCCCGCCAGCTCGCCGAGTTGTTCCTCGAGCGCACGCATCATCGCGGTGACCAGCGCGGCGCGCACGCCGTGGCCCATCACGTCGCAGATGAAAACGCCGACGGCGGTGTCCGAGACGCGGACGACGTTGAAAAAGTCCCCGCTCACCGAGCTGGTCGGGTGGAAGATGCTGCAGAATTTCACGGCGCTGGCCGCCTGCTCCGCGCCGCGCGGGAGCGTCGGGAAATGATGAGGAAGGAACGCCATCTGGAGTTCGCGCGCCATGTCGAGGTCCTCCTCCATGATGGCGTTTTTCGCCCACAGCTCGCGGGTGCGGTCGGTGACCCGTTGTTCCAGTTGTTCATTGAGCGCGCGCAGGTCGGCCTCGGCCTGGCGGCGGGCGTCGCGCTCCGCGACCTCCCGCAGCGCGCGCTCCACCGCCGGCACGAGGCGGCCGTGGATCCGGTCTTTGAGCACGAAATCCGTCGCGCCGTTCTTGAGCAGCTCCACCGCGGTTTCCTCGCCCACGGCTCCTGAAATGATGATGACCGGGACATTCGGGCAGCGCTCCCTGGCCATCGCGAGCGCCTGCGCGCCGTTGAAAGTCGGCAGCTTGTAATCCGCCAAGATCAGGCCGGGTTGGAATTCCGCGAGCGCGCGCGCGAAGTCGTCGCCGTTCTGCACGCGGGTCGAGACGAAATCGAGTCCTCCCTGCTTGAGCTCGCGCAGGATCAATTCCGCATCCAGCTCGGAGTCCTCCAGCGAAAGAATGCGGAGCACGGTTATTTCGTTAGTTTTCATCAGGTTTGACTCGGGAGTGTGAAATAGAAAGTCGCGCCTTGACCCACTTGGCCCTCCGCCCAGACGCGGCCGCCGTGGCGCTTCACGATGCGCTGGACGAGCGCGAGGCCGACGCCGGTCCCCGGGAATTCCTCCTGGCTGTGCAGGCGCTGGAAGACTCCGAAAAGCTTGTCCGCATAACGCATGTCGAAGCCGATGCCGTTGTCTTTGATATAGTAAATCCGCCCGCTGTTGCCGCCATCCCACGTGCCGATCTCGATCTCGGCGAGCTCGCGCTCTTTGGTGAACTTGATGGCATTGCCGATCAGGTTCACCCACACCTGCCGGATCATCGCCTCCGATCCGCGGGCGGGCGGCAGCGGGCGCAGATCGAGCCGCACCCGATCGTTAGGCTCCTGCGCGGCCAGTTCGTCGAACACTGATCGCGCCAGCGCCTCCATCTCGATCCCCGTCGCCTCGATCGACTGCCGGCCGAGCCGGGAAAACGCCAACAGGTCGTCGATGAGCCGCCCCATCCGCTGCGCCTCGCCACGGATCACGCCGAGCATCCGGCGGCCTTCCTCGTCGAGCTTGGGGGCGTAGTCGGCGAGCACCATGCGCGAGAATCCATCCACTGCCCGCAGCGGCGCGCGCAGGTCGTGGGAGACGGAATAGCTGAACGCCTCCAGCTCTTTATTGGACTCTACCAGCTCCGCGGCGTGGCGCTGGAGGTCGGCGTTGAGCTCGTTGATTTCCTCCTCGGACCGCTTGCGCTCGGTGATGTCGAGGTTGACGCCGACGATGCGCGCCGCCTCGCCATTGACTCCGGGGATGACTCTCTCCGCGGCCTGGATGACGCGCACGGCGTGGTCGGAAGCGCGCACGATGTGGAACTCGCGCTGGTCCTGGCCACAGGCTCCGATGGTGCGCTGCAGCCGCTCTTCCTGCTCGGGAAGATCGGCGGGCAACACCCGCGCCCGCCAATCCCGGTAGGAGACCAATCCTTCCGGCGTCGTGGGTATGCCATAGATGGCGAACATCCGGGCGTCCCAGCGCAGCAGGTTGCTTTTCGGGTCCCGCTCCCACACGCCGATGCGGGCCGCGTCGGTAGCGAGCCGCACGCGCTCCTCGCTCTCCCGCAGCGCCTCCTCCGCGCGTTTGCGCTCGGTGATGTCGGAGCGGATCGTGATGAACTGGGCCGGCTTTCCGTCCGGACCGAGGAAGGGGACGATGGTGCTGTCCACCCAGTAGTCCGAGCCGTCCTTGGCGCGGTTTTTAATTTCGCCCTTCCACACCCGGCCGCTGGCGATCGTCTGCCAGAGGTCGCGCATGAAGGCTTTGGGGTGATGGCCCGAATTCACAAGGCGGTGATCCTGCCCGAGCAACTCCTCGCACGGATATTTGGAAATCGTGCTGAACTTGTCGTTGGCGTAAGTGATCACTCCGCGCGCGTCGGTGATGGCGACGATGGCGTGTCGATCAAGCGCAGCTTTGAAATCGCCGAGGGTGGCGTTGGCTGCTTGCAGTTCGGCGGTGCGCTCCGCCACCCGCTGCTCCAGCCCTGCGGTGAAATTGCGGATTTTCTCCTCCGCCCGCTTCCGCTCGATGGCGATGCGCATCACATGCGCCGCCCGCGCGATCAGATCCAGCTCGCCGGAGCCGGGGCGGCCGGGTTGCCGATGGTAAATGCAAAAGATCCCCAGCAGCTCGCCGCCGTGATCATGAATCGGCGTGGACCAGGCGGCGCGCAAGCCGTGCTCCGCTGCCAGTTCGCGGTAGTCCGCCCACAGCGGGTCGGTTAGGATGTCCGGGACGATGACCTGCCGGTCAAAATGAGCCGCCGGGCCGCACGAGGCGGCGGTGGGGCCGGGGATCAAGCCGTCGAACGCGCGGTTGAAGGACTCCGGCAAGCTCGGTGCCGCCGCGGATTTCAGCTGCCCGCCTTCGAGCAGGCGGATGCCACCGAGCGCGCCCGGCAGGTGCTTTTCAATGCCTAGCAGTAGTCCGTCCAGCACCTCGCGGAGCGTGGCGGGGCTGCCGATGAGTTCCAGCGCGCCTTTCTCCCAGGCCAACACCCGGGTCCCGCGCTGGCGGGTGGCCATCTCGCTGTTGAGCCGCAGCAGGCTGGAGCTGAGGAGCAGCACGCTCACCAGCACGCCGGCCGGCAGGATGGCGACCGCGCGGCCGTCGAGCGCGTCCCGCTCCGCCTCGCCCACGGCGAGTTCTTGCTTTTCCTCCACCGACATCGCGTCGAGGCCCTTGCGGATCTCCTCGGACTTGGCTGCGCCGTCGGCGCTCATCAGCTGCGCCGCCGCTTCAAGCCCCGCGTCCCGGCGAGTGTCCGCCATCCGCCGCATGACTCCGATCTCCGCGGCGATCCGCTCGTCGAGCTCGCTGAGTTGCGCCTGCCGCCTTGCATGGCCCGAGGTCATTTCACGCAACTCCCGGATGTTGTCCTCCCACTTTGAAAACCCCTTGTTGAAAATCATTAGAAATTCCTCCCGCCCCGTGATCACGTATCCGCGCACCGCGTCCCGCGATTCATCGATCTGGCTGCGCAGCTCGCGAATCGTGGCGATGACTTGATAGGCGTGCTTCTCCCGCGCGGCGGCATCCGCCAGATCTCTCGAACTCCGCTGCGCAAACGCCGCGATGACCAGCAGCAGGGCCAGTCCGGTGGCGACGCCGGCGGTGCGCCACGGGCTGATCAACCAGCGCATCCCGGCGTCCCGCCACCCGGCGCGGAGCATTGCCAAACCGATCACGAAGAACAGCGAGGCCGTGGAAATCGACGCGCCGGAAAGATCCCGGCCGCCACCCGGTCCGGCCGGATCGCCGAACATCGTGACGAACAGGATCGCGCCCAAAATCGCCGCCAGCCCGGCGACCAACGTCGGCGTGGCGCGGCCTGCCGGATGGCGGACGGGAGCAGGTGGGGCGTTCATGATTCGTTTCAACCGGTCGGCAAGTGATAGGGCGGGACTATCCCGCAAGGCGTCGGAAATTCATCCGTTTGACGGATCATCACCATCTGCCATGAGGAGCGGATGATGGCAAGAATCTTCCGCGTCATTTTGCGCGCGGCCTGACTAATCACGGGCCGCAGTCCGGGGGGATGAGTGGACATCTTGTCCACTAGCCGATGCGCCGCGCAAGGGACGCGCGCGGAGCCCGCCTCATTTCTTCCGCTTCGCGGGCTTGGCGACGAGCGGGGCGGCGAGTTGCTCGTAGAGGGCGAAGAGGTATTCCACGCGCTGGCGGTCGGTGAGGAAGGGCTCCTTGCGGTAGCAGCGGTCCACGGCTCGGTCGAGCTGCTCGTGGGCCTTCGCCAGCTTCGGCGGCATCGAGACGGGATCGTAGAGGTCCGCCAGCGTGCATGCGGCGCTTTTTTTACGGACGGGTAAGTAACCATGGCGTCCGTCGCCGCATTCGATTCTGGTGTCGAGAATCTGCTGGGCGAGGGATGTAACCTTGGTGAGATTGCTTTCCGAAATGTCTTCCGGCCAGGGGAAGTTGTTATAGACGATCTGGTTGGAGTATCGGAAGTCGCTTTTCAATCGCCCGCAGACGTGTTTCAGCCAAGCCATGTGCATGGTGGAGGTGAGCACGCCGAAATGATAGAGCGCGGCACCCGGAACGATGTTCACCAGATTGCTAGCAACAACATGCGGTCGGATGAAACCTATCGGGACATAGGGCCGGTTTTCGCTCGATACTCCGGGAATGAGCAGGTAGCTGGCGTGGGGCTGCCGGTTTTCGGCGAATTCCGTCGGTTTGTTGGCGAGTTGCCGGGTTGCGGCGCGGGTGCTGTTGAGGCGGTGTTGTTTAACAGCGGCAACGCGTTTGAAAATCATGGGCATGCTCCGGAGTTTTGCGGCGCTGACGCCTTCCAGCCAAAGGCACCAGCGCTCGATGCCGTTGATGAATTCCTCGGAGCCAAGGAAGGGGCGGATGAATTCCGCGGCGTCCGGCTCCATGAGGAGAAGTTCGTGTTTGTCCGCCGGGGAAAGCAGCAGATTTCCACCATCGTTAGGCATTGAGCCGAAGACAATTTCCGGAACGGCGCAGATCGGCGAAGAGCGTTTGGTCAGGACAACGTCGCCACCCTGCACAAGATAGGGATTGATGTTGGATACAGCGACCTCGCTAGGATTTTCCGGGTTCGACTCGTAATCGAAGATGCGTTTGTTCGGAATTTCTCCTGAACCGAAGCCGATGATGACACAGTGGACGTGCGCCTTGCCGCGAGCTTCACTTTCCCAAGGAAACGTGCGATGGGCAAAATGGATCTTCATCCGGTGGCGCGAGAATAGTTCATGCCATAGGACTCCGGGTTGTTCTCCCTGGGCGATTGAGTTGGTAGAAACAAAGGCGCAACGCGTCTCGCCATTACGCATGTATTCCGCAGCTTTGAAATACCAGCCGGTCACGAAATCCAGGACACCGCTCCCTTTCACATGGCCGCAGATGGCTTGCATGTCCGCCTTTTGCTCCGGCGTCATGAATTGTTTGCCGATGAACGGAGGGTTTCCCAAAATGTAGCTGCACTGCTCCGGTAATAGGACGGTTTTCCAATCCGTCCGCAGCGCATTTCCACAAACAATATGCGGGGACTTCCGCAGCGGAATCCGCCGGTAGAGCTGCCCGAAGGCTTCGGATAGGGCGATGTTCGCCTGATGGTCGGCGAGCCAGAGGGCGACTTCGGCGATGCGAGCGGGGAATTCCTCGATCTCGATGCCATACATTTGATCGACGTCCACTTTGGAGAGTTTGGTGACATCGAAGGAAAATTCGTGCTGGGTCTGGCCGAGTTCGTCGCGGTGGAGTTCGAGCAGGATTTCGAGTTCGAGGGCGCGGAGTTCGCGATAGGTGATGACAAGGAAGTTGCCGCAGCCGCAGGCGGGGTCGAAGAATTTGAGGGTGCCGAGTTTCTGATGGAGGGCGTCGAGGCGGGCGGTGCGGCGGGTGGATTTGTCTGCCTTCGCGGCGTTGAACTCGGCGCGGAGTTCATCCAGAAACAGCGGGCGGATGAGCTTGAGAATGTTTTTCTCGGCCGTGTAGTGCGCCCCCACTTGGCGGCGCGCGGTGGGGTCCATGACGCCTTGGAAGAGCGAGCCGAAGACGGCGGGTGAGATGCGTTCCCATTTGAAGGCGCAGGCTTTGAGAAGTTGGCCGCGCATCTGGGCGTTGAAGTCCGCGAAGGAGATGCGCTCCTCGAACAGGGCTCCATTGATGTAGGGAAATGCGGCGAGGTCTTCATCCAGATTGGCCTGGCGCTGGTCTTCCGGCGTGTTGAGAACGTCGAAGAGCCGGGCGAGCAGCGGGCCGGTGTCCCCGCCGTCGGGCTTGGTCCGGTTGTCGATGAGAAGCTGGAAATCCTTCTGGTTGAAGATGCCGGTATCGTCGGAGAAGAGGCAGAACAGCAGGCGGACGAGGAGGACGCGCAGATCGTGACCGGAGAAGCCACCAGCGAGCAGGGCGTCATGCAGATGCGCCATGAGCTCGGCGGCCTCGATATTGGCGGGGTCTTCCGGGTTGAGCTTGTGCTGCTTGTAGCCGGGGATGAACGCGAAGCGGCGGATGTGCTTGTGGAGGTCTTGCAGCGGGAACTCGATGGAGGGCGGAATGCGTTTGAAGAGCGGTAGGTCCGGGTCTTGCTCCGGCTCCAGATCGTGGAGGGCGATGCGCTTGAAATCGGAAACGATGAGCCAGCGCGGCACTTCCTTTTCCCGGCCGGAATCGACGAGACCGCGGATGTATTCCATGCCTTGGGCGTGGGCTTTATCGAGATCCTGTCCGGCGGATTTGTGCTCGATGAGGACGCGGGACGGCCAGAAAAGATCGATCTTGCCCCAAGTTCCCGAGAGTTTCCGCACGGGCTCTTCGAAGGAGGCGACGGTGCGGCGCTTGATGCCGAAGATGTGGAAGAACTCGTTCCAAAATGTCTGGCTCTCGGATTTCTCGGAGATGGTGTCCCGGTTCTCGCGTGAGAAGGCGATGGAGCGGTGACGGATTTCGTTCCAGGAGAGCATGAGGTGGCTGGAAGCTAGGAAATGAGGGGGAGGCGGGGCGAGGGAAATTTCAGATCGAGTCGGAGCGAGACGCTCCGACAACGGTCTGGCGCGAGACGCGCCAGCCACTTTGGAGGGGAAAGTCGCGACAAGAATCTCGAACTCATTATAAATTGGCGAGTTGTGGAAATTTCAGGGCGGCCTTGGGAACGGTTTGAGCGTTCGTGGGAATGCTCTTGGGCATTCGCGGGAACGGTTTGAGCGTTGCCCGGAATGAGGGGGAGCGTTCGCGGGAACGGTCTGAGCGTTCGTGCAGATGCCTTGCAGCATTCGTGCGGAGGGTTTGCACGGTGGTGCGAGAGTTGGGGGGCTTACGCGGCAACGGTTTGCACGCTCAGGCGTGGGTGGAGGAGGGTTCCGGGGAACGGTTTGAGCATTGGCGCGCTGAATCCGCCCCCCGGAGGTGAAGGGGGGATCAGGCGACGGCCGGGATGGCGGCTTTGGTGGATTTCCGGCGGCGGACGAGTTTGAGCGAATCCAGCAGGGTATCCAGCGCAGGATTGATCTTGTTGAGGGCCTTGAGGAAGGTGACGCCGACGATGCTGTTGGTCATGACATCGCTGGAGAGCGCCTTGAGGGTGTCATCGAGGAGTTCTCCAACAGCTTCGTATTCGGCGACGAAAATTTCGAGGGCGGTGTAGTCCGTGAAATCCTGGACGAGACCGGGGACATCGAGATCGGGAGGCATGCTGCCAGCGTTCTGCTGGAGGCCGGCGACGGCCTGCTGGCAGAAGACGCGGGTGTTGTCGCCCATTTTGACGAGGGTTTTCCGTTGATCCTGCGTGAGACTCATGGCGCGGTCGCCAAGAGTGGTGCGGATGGTTTGCAGGGCGCCGGACAGAATGGTGATCTCGGCGGCGGTGAGTTCAATGCTTGCTAGATTTTGTGACATAACAACTAAGGTAACTGCTAGTTTATAACGGCTGCGTCAAGGTCCATCCGAAAAAGAGTGGTTTTAGGCCAAGAATGGGCCAATAAGGGGAGTGGACATCTTGTCCACTTGCCGATGCGCGGCGCAAGGGACGCGCGCGAAGCCCGTCTCTTTCTCTTCCCATCGTCCGGGCGGACAAGATGTCCGCCCCCCTTATTGCGGCGATCTTCGCAGACCTCCTCAGCGGTTGCCGGCGAGGGCCATGCGGGACGACCCGTTCGCGGCGGTTTGGAATCCGTTTTCGCCCGCGCCGGAGGGTTTTCCGGTGTGGATGTCTAACCGCACGATTTCCATGCCGACGAGGCAGACGTCATCGGGGAATTCCTCG
>CAMDLP010000100.1 GCA_945901795.1 Akkermansia muciniphila
ACATTGGCAGGCGGCTTGACTGGGGTGTTGGTAATTCGGCCGGTGGTGTCAATGGCTCCCCCTACCACACCCGTCTGATCTCCCTAGACGGCTCCGGCGGAAACCAAGACCGCTCCCTCAGCGCCGCCTCCATCATCGATCCACCAGACTGCGATGTCACTGGACTACTCGCCGTCTGCGCCGCTTCGACCAACACTCACACGGCCGTCACCGGTGCAGCCAGTCCAACTTACCTTTGGTCAATCACCGGCCTAAATACTTCAGGTGCCACCATTGTGGGTTCACTTACAGGATCCACGGTGCAAGTGCTTGCCGGTTCCGGCGGCTCTTACACGATCAGCGTCGCCATCACCGCGAATAACTTGACCACCACTTGCTTCGACGAAGTCACCGTGGCTCCACTCCCGGATTGCACCATCAGCGGTGCTAACGGCCCGCTCTGCCCGAACTTGAGCGGCAACCAATACAGCGGCGTCGCCGGCCTGAGCTCATACGCTTGGTCCATCACCGGCAATGGCTCGATCGTCGGTGTGGCTAACACCCAAACCGTCAGCGTCACCGCCGGTGCCGGCTGCGCAAGCACCTTCACCCTGACCCTCACCGTCACCAATGCCAGCGGCTGCACAAGCACCTGCACGAAGACGGTGACTGTCGAAGACACCGCGCCTCCGGTGTTCACGTTCTGCCCTCCCGGCAGTAACCTCGGCTGCAATCCGGCAGGCGTTCCCGCACCCGGCACTGCTACGGCGACGGACGCCTGCGGTGCCCCGGCGATCACCTCGGCGCTCGGTGCCATCACCACGGACGGCTGCCTGCGCTCACAAACCCGGACCTACACGGCGACGGACGGTTGCACCAACACGGCCACCTGCACTCAGGTCTTCACGTGGACGGTGGACATCACGCCACCGGTGTTCACGTTCTGCCCTCCCGGCAGTAACCTTGGCTGCAATCCGGCAGGTGTTCCCGCCCCCGGGGCGGCGACGGCGACCGACGCTTGCGGCACCCCGGTGATCACTTCGGCTCTAGGAACGGTCACTTCCACCGGCTGCCAGCGCTCACAAACCCGGACCTACACGGCGACGGACGGTTGCACCAACACGGCCACCTGCACTCAGGTGTTCACGTGGACCGAGGACATCACGCCACCGGTCATCATCTGCCCGCCGTCCGCTTCGGTGCCTTATCCATCGGTTCCGGCGCCTGCGACCACGGTCGCGGAACTCGTGGGACTCGGTGGCAGTGCCAGCGATACCTGCGGTGCGGTCACGATCTCGTCGCGCGATTCGGAGCCAACGGGTGCTTGCCCAGCGGTCATCACGCGGACCTATACCGCGATTGATGAATGCGGCAATCCCGCGACCTGTGAACAAAAAATCAACCAGTTCTGCCCGAGCTTGGTGACCAGTTCATCGCTGTGCACCTTCGATGTGGACAGCAATTGTGATGACGCGTTCCGCCTGAACTTCCAGCAACGGACGGATGTGCCAAGCCTCCAGAGGATCGTCAGCAGCAACCCCGGACAATTCTATTACAACTTCTTTGTCTATGGAAACCCGGGTGATGATGTCAATGCCACTGCCACCATCCCGTATCCGTTCGTGACTCACGGTTCCCAACCGGTCCACGTCTATAGCGATTACACCATCACCGGATCGGATGAAGCAGGTTACTGCCTGATCCCCGGCACGGGACTGGGTGGATTTACCATCACCACCGCAGGCGGCCAAAAGTCAACCAGCGGCGGCGCGATCATCGTCTTGGGTGACTACACACCCGCGGCTCTGACGACGACGACGACGGTAAACGTGAGTGGAGGAAAGATTCCTGCATCGGGAACCATCTGTGTGACCATTCACTTGGATTACGCGCTGAAGAAAACCAACCAATGGACCCAGTCCTTGGGTGCTGCCGTGGGCACTGGATCGCTGACGGGTGTGACCCTCAATCCTTGCCAGGAGTATGCGTTCTCCTTCACCGATGGAGTGGTCAATGACGAGCAGATCGTCCATAGCGTGAATGGGTTCAAGAAGAACACAGGCTTCGCAGCGAGCATTGTCACGAGTCCGGAACTCGGAAGCAATCCGCTTCAAGGAGTGAAGTTCGAAGCATGGAACTCCACAGGAACCACGAAAATCGGCCAAGGCTTCACCGGTGTGGACGGCTCCGGCCTGATCCCCTACAGGCAGAAGGCGAAGGCCGAGGATTACTGGATCAAGGTTCCAGCCTACCAAAAGGCGATCAAGGTATCGGTGAAAGCCAACGGCCTTGGTTACGGGGAGTTTGAAGTCCCTTAAGCGGACGCGATCTAAAAGACACAACGTTTAAGAAACCAGAAATCATGGGAGTCGGCGGGAAACCGCCGGCTCCTTTTTCGGAAAAATCAACAGTCATGATCCATTCAAAACAGAAAGCGGCTTGGCGCGCAAAGGGGCGCGTGGCCTTCGGGCAGATGATCATCGTATCGTTGCTGCTAATAGCGGCGATCGGTTGGATGGTCTGGAGGTCGGCGGGTCCGCCTATGGCGAAGAACTCCGCGGAGCCGGGTGTGAAACGGAGTCCAGTCAAACAGGGAGACAACAAGCTCCATGCAGGCAAGGTTGATCCCGCGCCCCTGGCGAGTCCGGTGGTGACCGTCGAGCGCGTCGATCCCGTTCCGCTGCCGCCGGCCAGCGAAGCATCGCGGCGGATGATCCGGTCGGTATGGGATCTCGGGCAAGGAACCGAGCCGCTGACACCGGCGCAGGCGGCAGCCTGGCTAACCAATCTCGATAACGTCATCAAGGCCGGAGCCGGCTCGATCCCGGCCATCGCCGAGTTTCTCAAAGTGGAGGACACCCCGTTTTTCAGTCCGGAGAACCAGCAGCTTTTAGGCTTTGGCTGTGCGCGCGAGGCCTTGCTCGACGCGCTTGCGCGGGTGGGCGGCGAGCAGGCGGTCACCGTCATGGCGGAGGTGTTGGCGACCACGGCCTCGCCGCGCGAGGTGGCTATGCTCGCAAGCATTCTGGAAAGCGCCGCACCGGGGCGGTATCGCGAGCAAGCGGTTTCCGCCGCGCGTGAGTCGCTGGCTATGGCGGTGGAGGGGCATTTGGAAAGTTTCGATGTCGCGCCCTTGTTCGAGGTGCTGCAGTTGTTCGGCGGAGTCGAGGTGATGGCAGACCTTGAGCGCGCGGCAAGCCACTGGGGGCAGTATGCCACCCTGGCTCTTGGCGAGTTGCCCGATGGGGCAGGGGTTCCAGCGCTGCTGCGCATTGCGGACGTGAATCCAAATGGCGGCCCCAATGCCGCGAGATTCGAGTCGCTGCAAATGATTGCCCAGCTCGCGTCATCGAACGACGAGGCGCGGACCTCGCTGCTGGCCTTGGCTCGTGCTGACAAGCTTCCCGCCCATATCTGGCCTTATCTCGCAGGGCCTTTGGCCGGCGAACATGCACGCCTTGAAAACACAATGCTCGATACCCGGCCCGTCATGCCCGAAGACAAGCGCACCGGCACCGTGCATATCGTCAGCGGCAACCAGAATCTTGTTTGGGGACGCTCCGAAGGAGAAATTTCTCCGGCGGAGATTCAACGGCAGCGTTCACTGGTCGATGAGTTGGCGTTGATCACCAAGGATCCCGATGGTCAGCGAGTCTTGGAGCAGGTGCGGGCTCTGATCGACCAGCAGTCCGCTCAATCCGCAGTTGCGAATCCGCCATCAAAATGACATCGATGGTCGTCTGGACCATGCTGATGGCCATGGCTTGAACAATCCGGTTTCAAATACTCACTGAATGATGAACCACGAAATAGAATCCGAGTCGCAAGCCACCGCTGGCATCTCCCTGCGGAAAGTGGCGGCCATCCTGTTCTCCATGGCCCTAGCAATCTCAGTGTATCTCGCGTGGCAGTCGTTGGCCGGGAAGGCGATCGCTGGCTGTGGTCCGGAGAGTGGCTGCAGTAAAATCCTCACAAGCCGCTGGAGTGTCGTGGCAGGTGTGCCGGTCAGTCTGCTGGGTGCCGTGATCTATATCGTGCTGCTCGTTTCCGCTCTGCGCGGCGAGGCGAAGTCGCTTTGGAGCCGCCGGATCGAGTGCGGCGCGTCGATGCTGGTGCTTGGCGGCGCGGTGTGGTTCACGATCGTGCAAGCGGTCATCCTCAAGGCATTTTGCCCGTGGTGTTGCACCGCGCATTTTCTGGCGACCGTCGGCGTGGTGATGCTCTGGAGCGCCCGTCGGAAAGCACCTGGGTTCGCGGTGACGGACCGCCTTGGCTTTGCCAGCATCGCGCTCCCGGTGGCCGCCGTGGCGGGCATGGCGATTCTGCAGAGCCAACTCGCCGAGCCGGAGCGGATTCAGGAACGGACGCTGACCCAGTCCGTTGCCTCAGACTCCGGCAAAGTCTCGCTGTATGACGGCCAGATCACGCTGGATGCCGCCAGTCTTCCGAGCATCGGCCTGCCTGGCGCTTCCCTAACCGCTGTCGTACTAACGGACTTTACCTGCCCGCATTGCCGCCAACTCCATCAGACCTTGACCCGGCTGACGATCGAGCGTCCCGGCCAATTCAACGTCGTCCTGTTGCCCGGCGCAAACGAGCCCGAAGCGCGCGAACTGCACCGGATCATGCTCACCTTGTGGCGCATCGATCAGGATCGCTACAAAACGCTGGCGGATGAACTCATCGGCGGATCGGTAAACCCCAAGGTCGGCGAGGTCACGAGCTGGATTCAGCAGCGTCTGGATGGAAAATTCTACGAACTGGCCTGGGCCCATGGCGACTGGGTGCAGGCCACCTTGCGTCAAGGCGAGGAGCTTTTCGCGCTGAACCGTAAGGAAGCCGGGGCCTCCATCCTTCCGCAGATCATGATCCGCGACCGGGTGCTAACGGGCGCGCCGCATTTGGAAACGCTGACTGCTTTGCTCGACGCGGCACCGGCAGCGGCAGTGCCCCCAAAGCCGGATCCGGCTCCAGCCGCCGTGTCCGCTGCCGGGACGACGGCGGTGATTGCGTTTGAATCCACCACGATTGATCTTGGGACGGTGACCAAAGGCGACGTCGCCACGAAAAAGATCACTTTTACCAACACCGGCACGGCTCCACTTACCATTGTTCATATCAAGGCGGGTTGCGGGTGTACGACCATTGAAGGTTGGGAGCAAACGGTGCCTCCGGGCCAAAAGGGCTCCTTTGAAATCAAGCTGAACACCACGCAATTCAGCGGCTTGGTTTCCAAAAGCATCGATGTCGAGTCAAACGCCACCAACGGCATGATTCGCCTGACTCTAACTGCCAATATCTGGAGTCCGGTGAGCGTGAGTTCGCCGACGATTTCGTTCGGACCGGTCGTCAAAGGGACCAAGCTTGAACCGCGTGTCATTGAAATTGTCGTCACTGAACCGGAGCCGCTGAAAATCTCGGGGTTCACCTGCAGCAATCCGTATTTCAAAACCGAAATGAAAGTCTTGGAGGAAGGGCGCCGGTATCAACTGAGCGTCGCGGTGCCGGAGATGGGCCAGAGTCCTCAGAGTGGTGAAATCATTCTGCCGCTCGGTCACCCAAAGCTCAAGGAGTTGAAACTTCAAACATCGATCAGTCCGGTCGATCCGCTGGTGGTGCAGCCTCAACAGCTCAACGTTTCGTTCGCGACTTTGAAGGCAGGGCCGAGCACATCGGTCACAGTGTTTTGTTACGATCCGGCGGTGAAGGCGCTGGAGGTGACGGATCTGGTTTACGACGGAAGCGGAAATGTCGGTCTGGCGTTCGAGAGCCAAGGAAACAGCCAGTGGGGGCGGGTGGTCATCACCTTTCCCACGGACTTTACTTGGAGGGAAGGGGAGAGATCTGCTTCGGTCAGTTTCCGCACCAATCACCCGGCCTATCCGAAGATCACGCTTCCCATCCATTTCATCGGCCCGCCGCCGGTCGCAAGTGCCGCGCACTGAAGATAGTAGTCTTCATTCCGCCAAAGGCGGCAGCAGAGCGTGCAGCACTCCGGAGTGCGCGACGCTCTGCTCGCGCCCCCGGCAGCTCCGGCTCTGCCGGATGCGGTGCGGAGCTCTTCTCCTCCCACGAAGAGCTCCGCACCGCATGGAGCAGAGCTTCCATCCACCGCTGGCGGCAGCAGAGCATGCCGCACTCCGGCGGGGGGTGTAATCCTGCTGCCGCTGAAGTTGGTTCCCCGCGAGGCGGCGCGGGATTTTGATTCCGTCAGTCCACTGTCCAGTCTTCGCAAAGCAAGCCGGGGATTCTGGGAAATTCCCGGAGGTTGGCGGTGACCAGAGTGGCGTTCGCGGCGCGGACGGTGGCCGCGATGATCAGGTCGTTCGGGCTGACGGGTGCGTCTTCCCGCTCCAGGTGGGTGCGGATTTCCGCGTAGTGTTCAGCGGCGGCGCGGTCAAAGGGGATCATTGTTTCGCTCACCGCGAGGCGATGACCTCGACGGTGAAGCCTTTCAGATAGCCGGTCTCAGGGATGGCGATGAGGATCGGGTGGTCGGCGCGCTGGGCGTGGTTCATCACGAGCCGGGCGGACTTCTTCGCATCCACGGAGGCGTCCACGAGGTTGTCCATGAACAGCTCGCGGGAGGCGTGGTAGGAGCAGCAGAAAGTGGATAGAAGCCCGCCCTTGTCCAACAGCTTGAGCGAGCGTAGATGGATTTCCTTGTAGCCGCGCATGGCGTCCATGAGCGTGGCCTTGTTGCGGGTGAAACTCGGCGGATCGAGGATGATCATGTCGTAGTCCGGCTTCGCGTGCTTGAGGAAATCGAAGACGTTGTGTTCGAGCACTTCGATTTCGACGTTATTGAGCTCGGCGTTTTTTCTAGCGGCCGCGCAGGCGCTGGCGGAGACATCGACTGCTGTGACGTGGGCGGCACCGGCTTTGGCGCAGGCGAGGGCGAATCCGCCTTGGTTGGTGAAGCAGTCGAGCACGCGCTTGCCTTTGGCGAGGGCGGCGACTTCGGCGTGGGCCTGGAGTTGGTCGAGGTAGAGACCGGTTTTCTGGCCGTCGAAGAGATCGACCTCGAAGAGCAGTCCGTTGGCGGTGACTTGGAACGGGCCGGGATTTTCGCCGTGGAGCATCTCGATGCCGGGTTCCATGCCCTCGGCCTTGCGGTAGGGCGAATCGTTGCGGAGGACGATGGAGGCGGGGTTGAGCAGGCCGATGAGCGCGTCGCGGATGATTTCCTTCCGCAGGTCCATGGCGAGCGTGAGCGTCTGGACGGAAAGATGGTCGCCGTAGCGATCGACGATCAGGCCGGGGAGGCCGTCGGACTCGGACCAGACGAGGCGGGCGAGCGTTTCATCAATGCCGCGCTGCTTGCGGTGCTCGATGGCTTGGCCGATGCGGCGGGTGAAGAAGTCGAGGTCGAGGTCCTGCTTGCGGCGGGAAAAGCGGCGGGCGACGATTTGCGACTGCGGATTATAGATGGCGGTGCCGAGCGGGCGGTCGCGGAAATCCTTGAGCGTGATCACGTCTCCGGGTTGCGGATTGCCGAAGGATTTCTTGATTTCAGTCGCGTAAATCCACTCGTGACCGTGAAAAATGCGTGCGCGGGGTGCGATGATAATACCTGCCATGGGGCGGGAATCTGGCGCGGGGGAGGGGGAGTTGTCGATGGTGAATTCGTCCCCGGCCATCGCCTCACGACGCACCCCGTTTCCGCAATCCTCCGGGGTCAGTGAAAGCGCCGGGATAAACCGGCTTGGAATAGAGAATGAAAGAGTCTTACAGAGAAAACCTAGCCAGTAGCTCTGGCCACAAGCCCTACGCTGGGAGCGGTGACGCTCCGGGTGTAGCATGGGTGCGTGGCGACGCA
>CAMDLP010000101.1 GCA_945901795.1 Akkermansia muciniphila
TTGTAGAGCCACGGCGCGAACGAGGCGAGACGCGCGCTTGCGGCGAAGCCCGCGATCAGGCGTGAGCGCAGCGGCACGCCGTGGGCGTCGTGGTAATGCTGGAGGAACTCGGCCTTGAGTTTGGTGATGTCGACGCTTGAAGGGCACTCGGACTTGCAGGCCTTGCAGGAGAGGCAGAGATCCATGACCTCCTTGATCTCCTCGCTGTCGAACGGGTTTTCGGGGTTCTGCGGGTCGGTGAGGATCTGGCGCAGGATGTTGGCGCGGGCGCGGGTCGTGTGCTTTTCCTCGCGGGTGGCCATGTAGCTCGGGCACATCGTGCCGCCCGCCAGCGGCCCCTTGCGGCAATCGCCCGAGCCGTTGCATTTCTCGGCGGCGCGCACCACGCCGAGGGTTTCGCTGAAATCGAACACGGTTGCGTATTCGGGGGTCGGGTGCCCCGGCGCGTGCCGCAACGAGGTGTCCATCGGCGGGGTATCGACGATCTTCCCCGGATTGAAAAGGTGGTCTGGATCGAACAGCGCCTTCACCTCGCGCATGAGCCGGTAGCAGTGGTCGCCCACCATCAGCGGGATGAACTCGCCGCGCAGCCTTCCATCGCCGTGCTCGCCGCTGAGCGAGCCGCGGTATTTTTTCACGAGATGCGCGATGTCGGTGGCCACGTCGCGGAACATCTTCAGCCCCTCCGGCGTCTTGAGGTTGAACAGGGGGCGCGTGTGCAGCTCGCCCGAACCGGCGTGGGCGTAATACACGCAGTCGATGCCGTGTTTCCCGCGCATGATCGCATCGAATTCGGCGATGTATTCCGGCAGGTCGCGGACATCGACGGCGGTGTCCTCGACGTTCTCGCGCGGCTTCGTGTCGCCGACCACGTTGCTCATCAGGCCTTGCCCGGCGCGGCGCAGTTCCCAAACCTTGTCGCCCTCCCCGTCCCACAGCACGGGATAGGCGTATCCGCGGCCCGCGCTTTTCCACTCCGCGATCAGCGCCCCGACTTCAGCCTCCACCTCCGCGCGCGTGTCGCGGCGGATCTCCACCACCAGCACCGCGCCGGGATCGCCGACGACGAAATCGCGGTTGCGGGATTGGGCGAGGTTCGACTTCGTGCATTCGAGGATGTGGCGGTCGATCAGCTCGCAGGCGCTCGGCCCGTGCGGCAGCGCGAGCAGGTTCGCGCGCAGCGATTCATCGACGCTCTCGAAATGCCCGCAGACGAGCGCGGCGTGCGGCGCAGGCAGCGGCGAGCAAGCGAGCTCGATCTCGGTGGAGAAAAACAGGGTGCCTTCCGATCCCGCAATGAGCTTGCAAAGGTTGAAGGGCTTGTTGGACGCCGGATCGAAAACATCGGCGTCCATCAGCAGGTCGAGCGCGTAGCCGGTGTTGCGGCGCGGGATGGAGGCGAGTGGGAAATTTTCCGTGATCGCGCGGCGATTTTCCGGATCGGAAAGCATCGCCCTCACCCCTTGGTAGATCCGCGTTTCGAGCGTGTTGGAGTCGGCGCATTTCGCATCGAACTCCTCACGGCTGAGCGCGGCGAAGGTGACCTCGCTGCCATCGGCGAGGAAACCTTTCACGGAGGCGAGGTGGTCGCGGGTGCTGCCGTAGGCGATGGAGTTCGAGCCGCAGGAGTTGTTGCCGACCATGCCGCCGATCATCGCGCGGTTCGCGGTGGAGGTTTCCGGGCCGAAAAACATGCCGTGCGGGGCGAGCGCGTGGTTCAGCTCGTTGCGCACCACGCCCGGCTCCACGCGCACGCGGCGCGTTTCCGCATCGATGGCGAGGATGCGGGTGAAATGCTTCGAGACATCGACGACCAGCCCGTTGCCGACGCACTGCCCGGCGAGGGAGGTGCCCGCCGCGCGCGGGATCAGGCCGAGCCGGTTGCGCCGCGCGAAGCGAATGATCTCGCGCAGGTCGCTGTCGTTTTCGGGGAACGCCACGCCCACCGGCATCTCCTGGTATTCCGAGGCGTCGGTGGCGTAAAGGCGGCGCAGGGTCCCGCCGGTGTCGAGCTGGCCGGAGATGCGGGAGGATAGTTGTCCGAAGGGAATCATGTAATGTGCTTCACCGGCGGGTGATTATCACGGAATCGATGCCGATGGGGGCCGCGGTTTCCGCGATGAGCGTGACGAGGATCTTGCCTTCGCTGGGGATCTCACCGCCGATCTCACCGCCGATCTCCACGCGGGCGACGACATGGCCTGCGTCGGCGGCACGTTGTTCCGGAGGGAAAATCCCGTTTTCCCGGCGCGCGACGCGGAAGCCTTCGCCGGAAGGTTCGCGCCATCCGATGTTGACCGGCTTGCCATCGACCTCCGCGCGGAAAGCGCCGTAGTCCGCGCCGCGCGTGACGACGAGCGCGATGTCGTAGCTTCCCGGCTTTTCGGTGGGCAGTGAGAAGGTGATGCGGTCGCCCGCCTGTTCGGGGCGGAACAGCAGTTCTCCGGTGCCGGTCCAGAGATTGAAATTCTTCAACGTGCCGCGCGGGCGGATCTCGGTGGTGCCGCCCTCGACCTTGAACGCCGCGCGCTCGGCCTCGATGATCTCGCTGCGGCTGCCGAAAATCGCGGTGGCGGTGCAGAGGCCGACGATGGTGGCGAACATCAGCCCCCACCAAAGCGTGAGGCTCTGCCACGCGGGACGTTTCACGCCGCCCACCTCCGAACCGCGCAGGGCGTCGCGCGTCCACACCACGCCGCGCAGTTCGTCGGCGGATTTGCGTTTCGTGAAAAACGATACGGCCACCAGCGTGAAGACCGAGAGCAGCATCACCGCGAAGGTGTGGTGCATGAAGTTATCATAAGGCACGAGCCACGGGATTTTCGGAAACAGGATGAAGCGGGAAAGCGGAGTGAAAACCGCGAAGCCCGCGACCATGGTGGTGACTGCGGCGGCGGCAGTGGCCCCGCGCCAAAGGATGCCGACGAGGAAACACGCGGCGATCGGCGCGGCCATGTAAAAGAAGGTTTGCTGGATCAAGCCGAAGACCGTGATACCCGGCAGCGCGGCGATCAGCAGGCCCACGCCCACGCCTATCAGAAGGACCGCCACCGCGCTCAGGCGTCCAACACGGTGCAGCTCGTGATCGGATGCAGAGGGCCGCAGCAAGGGGCGGTAAAGGTCGAGTGTGAAAATCGTCGAGGAGGAGGTGGTGATCGCGCTGAGCGTCGAAAGGATCGCGCTGGCCAGGCCGGCGAGGACGAGGCCGGTGATACCCGCCGGCAAATACTCCTTCACCATGAAGGGCCAGGCCTGGTCGCCGTCGCTGAGGCGATCACTGAATAGATGGAAGGCGATGATGCCGGGAACCACGATGATGAAAGGCAGGATCGCCTTGCTGAACCCCGCCATCACGATCCCCATCCGCGCGTCCCACTCGCTGCGCGCGCCGAGGCAGCGCTGGATCATGAACTGGTTCGCGCAATTGTACCAGATGCCCACCGACAGCAACCCGGTGGCGAGGCCGCTCCACGGAATGGCCTCATGGGTGGACGGATAGAAGACGATGAACTTTTCCGGCAGGGCGCGCATCAGCTCGCCGAGGCCGCCGCAGTAATGGAGGCCGATGACGGTCACCGCGAGGCCGCCGACCATGAGCAGGGCGTATTGCAGCACATCCGCCCACACCGCCGAGAGCAGGCCGCCATAGACGGTGTAAATCCCCGCCGTCAGGGCGAGCAGCAGGATGCCGACCTCCATGGGAATTTCCGGGAAGAAAATGTTCAGCGCCTTGGCTCCCGCGAACATCACGCCGCCCAGCATCGCGATCACGAGGCCTACGAGCATCACCGAAGCGTAGATCGTCCGGCACGCGGAATTGAAGCGGCGCGCGAGGAACTCCGGCATCGTGGAGACATTTCCGCGCATGTAGAAGGGCAGGAAAATCCAGATCAGCGCGGTGAAGGTGAGCGCGTTCGCCCAGTCCCAGTTCGCCACCGCCATGCCATAGAGGAAGCCCCAGCCGACCGTGCCGATGAAATGCTCGGTCGATATGTTCGACGCGATGAACGAGGCTCCGACCGCATACCAAGGCAGTTTTTTCGAGGCCAGGAAGTAATCGGACGAGCTGCCTCGCGTCTTGCTCCGCATCGCCACGATCACCGCGAAGGCGACGACGCCGAAAAAGTAGCTCAGAAAGATGATGATATCGAGAGGCGCGAGTTGCATGATGGCAGGATTAGAGATTAGAGATTAGAGATTAGAGATTAGAGATTTCTTCGCAAGATCCGTGACGGCCTCCAGCGAACCCTCGGCGTAGGGTGTTTGCCAGACGGTGTAGAGCGAGGGGCCGCGATAGAGCGGGGCGGGCGGCAGGTAGCCGAGGTGGCCGTTGGCGATGTTGAGCACGAGGAGGTGCGGGCACTCGGCGCGGAGTTCGCGTTGGAAGATCGAGTATGCCTCGAAGGGCACGCCGACCAACCCGCCCGCGCCCAGTTTCCAAACCCAGATGCGCTCGGCGGAGGTCGTGCCGTCGCCGACCGATTCGCGGACGCGGAGCTGGCGGACGAGACGCTCGTAGCCGAACCCGGAGGACGACTCCGCCATCCGCGCGCGGATTTCGTCGAGGCCGGGGAGATCCGGTTTCAAAGGTAGCTCCACGGCGGGCGCATGGGCGGAAAGCGTTTGCGGCAGCTCACCGGCGGCGGGGTTCCACAAGGCGAGGGGCGCTCCGGATTCCAGCGCGCCCGCGTAAACCGTTTCCGCGTTTCCGGGTGCGAGCATTTCCAGCAGCCCCATCGCCGCGTGGCCGAGCGCGCGCCCATGGCGATCCGCCGTGGCCGTATCGCCGACGTATTGCTCGCAGGGCGCGAGCTCGCCGGAAGCGCCTTGCAGGAACAGGCACGGAGCTTCGGTGCATCCCTCGACCACTTCCCGCATCGCGCCGGGGAAATCGGGTGAAACAAGGTCGTTGTCCCAGGCCAGCGTCGTGGGATGGCAGGCGTAGTTGACGAGGGTCGCGCGGGTGCGGTTGGCATCATCGAAGACGCGGGCCACGACCAGCCTGTCGTCGGCTGCGGCGTCAGGATGGAAGCCTGTTAGGAACCGCTGCGGATCGCCGGGGTCGAGAAAATCGCGTGGCGTCGCCAGCCCGCACGCGCCGGTGTGAAACAGCAGGGTGGACTCCCGCAGGTCATCGAGCGCGGCCTTTGCACCCGCGATGCAGGCCGTGCGCAACTCATCCAGATAGGCGGTGCATGCCTGCGGATTCCCCTCCGGCGGCGCGGCGGAATCTAACAATGGCCCGGCGTGCGTGTGGGTGAGGTGGACGATCAGGTTTTCCTCCAGCAGCGAGAGAGCATCGCAAAGTGCGAGCCGCAGACGGTCGGCGTCGGCGCGGGCACGCCACCAACCTAGATCGAGGGAAAGGAGGAGAAGCGGCGGAGCGGAGCCGTCGGCGATGGCCAGCGCGGTGCCGGTGAGCGGGCGGTGGATGCCGCGCGCGAACCAGCGGTCGCTCGCCCCCCAGTTTTTCGCGCAGACATCCAAACCGGGTGTGATGTCCCAGCGTGATACACCGAACCGCGCGCGAAGACCTGGGAAACGAGTTTTGCGGATCACGGAGTGTCGGGATATTGGGGGTTCAGTACACGGCGCGACCGCCCGAGAGATCGAAGGTGAAGCCGGTGTTAAAACTCGCTTCGGGCGATACGATCCAACAGGCCAACGCGGCCAGCTCGTCGAGCGTTCCGCAGCGCTTCATCGGGATCTTGTCGGTCATATATTTCACCTGTTCCGGATCCATCTTGTCCACGAGGGCAGTGCGAATCACGGCGGGGGCGAGGCCATTTACGGTGATGCCGGTCTCCGCGTATTCCTTGCCCACGGATTTCACCATCCCGATCACACCGGCCTTGCTGGTGGAGTAACAGGTCATTCCCGCATTGCCGTCCTTGCCCGCGATCGAGGCGATAAGCAGCACCCGCCCGTAGTCGCGCGGCAGCATGTGCCGCACGGCCTCGCGGCAGGTCAGGAACGATCCGCGCACGTTCACCGCCTGCACCTGCTCGAAGCCCGCCAAGGGCACATCCGTGATCTTGATCCCGTTCGGGCCGACGATTCCCGCGCAGTTCACCATCACGTCGAGGCGTCCGGCCGCCGCGATGATTTTTCCGAAGGCTGTGGTCACCGAGGATTCGTCCGCCACGTCAATTGGTTCGAATTCGCAGCCGATCCGTTTCGCGGCAGCGACGCCGAGTTCCTCATCGCGATCCACGATCCAAACTCGCGCGCCCTCCTTGGATAGGCGTGTCGCGATATGCAAGCCGAGCCCATCGGCTCCGCCCGTGATGATAGCTGTCTGATCCTTGAAGCGTTCGTTGGTCATATCAGTTTTTCTGTTAGATCTGATCAGCGGCGCGCACAACCTGACGCTGCGAGCCGAGGCCGTCAATGCCCAGCTCGACCACATCGCCGGCCTGCAGGAACTGTGGCGGCTTGAAACCCATGCCGACCCCGGGCGGCGTGCCCGTGGTGATCACATCGCCGGGCATGAGCGTCATGAAGCGGCTGATGTAGCTAACGAGAAACGGGACCTTGAAGGCCATGTTCGCCGTCGAGCTATCCTGTTTTTTCACGCCGTTCACGGTGAGCCACATACCAAGCCGATCGTGGTCAGCGATCTCGTCGCGTGTGGCCAGCCACGGCCCGAGTGGGGCGAAAGTGTCGCAGCTTTTACCCTTCACCCATTGTCCGCAGCGCTCCAGCTGGAACGCGCGCTCGGAGTAATCGTTATGCAAACAAAAACCCGCGACGTAATCCATCGCGTCTGCCTCATCGACGTATCTCGCGGTGCGCCCGATCAGGAAAGCCAGCTCGACCTCCCAATCGGTTTTCTCACCGCCGCGCGGTAGGAGTAGGCCATCGTTGGGGCCGCAGAGGGCGGAGGTCGCCTTAAAAAAAAGCACTGGCTCGACCGGTAGATCCATGCCCGCCTCGGCGGCGTGATCGATATAGTTCAGGCCGATACAGATGATCTTGCCGATGCGCGCGACGGGCGGCCCGAGCCGTGCCGTCTGGGGCACTTCCGGCGGTGCGGTTTTCTGCAAGGCGAGCCAATCAATAAGGCGGGCAATACCATCGCTCTCGAAGAAATCCCCCGTGTAGTCGGGGGTGAAAGCCGAGACGTCGCGCCGCGTTCCGTCATCAGCGATAATGCCGGGTTTTTCCTGTCCTGGGTTTCCGAAGCGTATCAATTTCATGGGTATGGGTCGGGTTGGATTATTTGAGGTCTTGCGGGCCGCGTATGAGCGAGATGCCGCCGTCGAGAATGAGAGTTGTGCCGATCAGGTTCGGATTCGAAGAGTCTGTTAGGAAAACCGCCGCCCGTGCGGCCTCGGTGACAGTGACCAGCTTGCGGCAGGGCACAGCTTGGCGCACCCGCACGGCTAAATCGCCGTTCTCCTCGAAAATCTTTCCGCTCAACCCCGCGTCCACATAACCCGGCGCGATCTCGTTGACGCGGATGCCGAGGGGCGCAAGTTCGAGCGCCATCGACTTCACCAACGAATGCACGCCGGCCTTCGAGGCGCAGTATGCGGTAAGATTCGCGGTCGGATGCTGACCTACCCAACTACCGATAAAAAGAATATCGCCGGTTCCACCCGCCGCAAGCAGCCGCAGGGCGCCCTCGCGCGCGGTGAGCCATGCACCTGTTAGATTCACGCCGATGGTGCGAGTCCATTCCGCGAAGCCGGTTTCGAGGCAGCCGCCATGGCCGTTGGTGCAATGCACGCCGGCGTTGACGACCAC
>CAMDLP010000102.1 GCA_945901795.1 Akkermansia muciniphila
CGCGCCCGCGGCGAGGTCATTTCCATCGCCCTCGCCAACACCGGTCAGCACCAGGACACCGGCGCGAAAATGATCCACGCCGCCGATGACACGACCTCCAACGTCGTTTCCAAGTCGATCTCCGTCGGACAAGGCCGCTCGACCTATCGAGGCCAGGTCTTTATTCCGAAGCACCTCAAGGGTTGCAAAAACAACACCGAATGCGACGCCCTGCTGATCAACAGCCACAGCCGCACCGACACCTATCCGGCCATCACGGTCAAGGGCAACCAGCACGCCACCCAGCACGAGGCGTCGGTTAGCCAGGTCTCCGAAGACATGTTGTTCTACATGCAGCAACGCGGACTCAACGAAGGCCAAGCGATGTCGCTCGCCGTCAATGGCTTCATCAACGACCTCGTCCGCGAGTTCCCGATGGAGTACTCCGTCGAGCTCAAGCGCCTCATCGATCTGGAAATGGAAGGCAGCGTCGGCTAACAAGAAACTTTCCCCGCCCTAATGACCACTCTCGAAATGCCATCCTTCCTCGACTTCGCTCCGGAAACTCCGGCCTATCTACCCGCCTGGTTTGCCACCCGCCAGCAGTCCGCGTGGCAGCGCTTTCTATCCACTCCCGCGCCAAAGCGCGGCGACGAAACGTGGCGCTTCTCCAGCATCAAGCAGCTCGATTTCTCCGCGTTCCAGAAGAATCCCGTGAGCGGCGCGAACGATTTGATCGCCCGTTCCACCGGCCTTAAGTCTCCTGCCGCGAAGCTGGTGTTCGTCAACGACGAGCTCGTTCACGTGGAATCCCACCTGCCGGAAGGCGTGATCTGTCTTCCGCTCGCCGAGGCGCTCGTCTCCCACAGCGATCTGGTGCAGGCGCATTTCATGAAGCAGGAAACTCGCCTCGGCTCCGCCAAGTTCGCAGCGCTGCACGAGGCCTCGCTGACTAACGGTTTGTTCGTCTACGTCTCCGACAAGGTGGAAGTCGAAGGCACCATCGAGGTCCATCACTGGATCGCCGGAGAAAACACCGTCATTTTCCCGCACACGCTGATCATCACCGGCAAGAGCTCGAAGGTCCGCGTCGTGGACATTTTCCGCTCGGCGGACGATACCCAGCCCGGCCTCGTCATCGCGGTCAACGATCTATCCGCCGGTCAGAATTCGAAGCTCGATTACGTCGCGATCCAGGCTTTCAACGAAGTGACGCGAGTCATCCAGATCAACGAGACGTCCGCATTCCGCGATGCCTCGGCTACCGGATTCATCCTCAACACCGGCGCATCCTGGGCGCGCAATGAAACGCTCTCCCGCCTCGAAGGCCCGGGCTCGCGCTCGGACATGCTCTCGGTTTCTATCCCGGCGCATGAGCAGGAATACGACCAGCGCACCTTCCAGCACCACGTTTCGGAAGGCGCTTACTCGGACTTGCTTTACAAGAACTCGCTCTACGACAACTCCCGCACGATTTTCTCCGGGCTCATCTTCGTGGGTGAAGGCGCACACCACACCGACGCCTATCAGACCTGCCGCAATCTCCTGATGAGCGACACCTGCGAGGCGAATTCCATGCCCGGCCTGGAAATCAACGCCGACCAGGTGAAGTGCTCGCACGGCAGTACTTCCTCCCAAATCAGCGACGAGGAGATCTTCTACCTCCGCGCCCGCGGCATCGATCCGGTGAACGCCCGCCAGCTCATCGCCCGCGGCTTCTCGGTGGATGTCGTCGAGCGCCTGAAGAACGATGAAGTCGAGGAACTCATCCTCAAATTCATTGACGACAAGTTCGCCCACATCGCCTCTCGCAGCGCTTAGTCGCTCCGGTCACATCAACTGCGCGCCGGCTTCCGCCAGCTCGGAGCGCTCGCCGCGGTTCAGCGCGACGTGCGCGACGAAGGGCTGGCCCTTGAGGCGGTTTCGCGTATAGACGAGGCCGTTGCTGCGGCTATCCACGTAGGGATTGTCGATCTGCGCCGGGTCGCCAACGAGAACGAGCTTGGAGTCGCGCGACATGCGGGTGACGATGGTCTTCGCTTCCTGCGGCGTAAGTTGCTGGGCTTCGTCGAGGATGAAAAAGCGGTTAGGAATCGAGCGACCGCGGATGTAGCAGAGCGCTTCGATTTCAAGGATGCCCTGTTCCATCAGGATTTCGTAAGGCTTCTTCACCGTGGCGGGGGCGGCACCGGTGGCCTTTTGCTGCTTGCGGCGCGGACCGAGCGGAGTGGTGGGGCGCATGAGCAGGTCGAGCGCGTCATGGATCGGTTGGAGCCACGGCCGCATTTTTTCATCCAGCGAGCCGGGAAGGAAACCAAGCTGATCGCCCATCGAGACGACCGGCCGGCTAACGGTGATGCCGTTGTATTTGCGGTTGAACATCTCGTGCAGACCCGCGGCCACGGCCACCAGCGTCTTGCCGGTGCCGGCATGGCCGTAGCAGGTAACGAGCGAAATGTCCGGGTTGAGAAGCGCGTCGATGAGGCAGCGCTGCCCGAGGTTGAGCGGCTTGAGCGACTGGCCGTCGGGGATTTTCAGAACTTCGGGGATGTTGAGGCGGACGAAGCGGCCGTCCGCCGAGAGCCGGGCGGGGATCGTTTGCTTCTCACCCGCGCCTAACAAAACATATTCGTTTACCGCCACGCCTTGGATGCGGTCCTCCGAGATCGGCAGGTCACCGGTGCTGGCAAAGCGATGGAGCTCGCTCGGATCGACCTCGACACGACACACCTCGTAGTTTGAAACCTCGCGGGCATCGACCTTGTCGTTGAGATAGTCCTGGCACTCGATCCCGACAGCGCGGGCCTTGAGCTGCATGTTGATGTCCTTGGTGACGAGGACGACCGGGGCCTGATTATACTGCATTAGCAGCAGGCAGGCGGCGAGAATCCGGTGATCGACACGCTCGCGATCCGGGAAAACCCGGTGGAAGCGGTTGAGCTGGTCCGAGTTTTTCGGGCAGCTAGCAGGATCGTAAATGACGAGCCTTACGGTGCCGCCGCCTTCGGTGGTGACGCCGTGGGTGACTTGTTCCGCGGAGGAAAACATTTCCGTTAGGCGACGGTGAACCCGGCGGGCATTGGCTCCGCGCTCGGTTTGCTCGGACTTGAACTTGTCGAGCTCGGCGAGCACATCGACGAGGATGCAGAGGTGGTTTTCCTTGAAGCGCTCGAGGGACGCCGGGTCGTGCAGGAGGACATTGGTGTCGAGCACGTAGTTTTTCACAAGCTGCGAAGGCGCCGTGAGGCCGAAATCGCTGGCGATTGGAGAACCGCTGCCCGCTCGCCTCTTTCGGGTGCCGCCTCCTTTTTCTGGAATTTCTTCAAACAATGCGGACTGACCTTCCTCGGTGCGATGAATCATCGGTGTGGGTGATTTTGCGGGGTGTTTTGACGGGTGACGGGGAGCGTGACCCCGGCCCGTCGCCGGCATCCGCAGTGCCAAATCGTGGCCTCGAAACTTTGATCGCTTTAATCAAGATGCGCTTACTATCTTCACGCCCGGCGGGATGACAACCCTGAAATTGGGATTTTACGGAGGATGAAACATCCAACACGCCGGGCCGGTAACAATGCGAATTGCGCGCTGGAATGGATTGCTCCATGTTCAGCGTTGATCCAAAGTGGTTTCCCGGACATCGATATGAATTCCAACTGGTCATGAAGCACGACTTCAATCCTATCAAAAAGCCCTCCGTTCCGGCAAAGCCCCCTTCACCGGGCTCGGCGGCCCGCAGTCGGTGTGCGGCGATTCAGGCGCGGCGCAGGAATAAAAAAACGGGCGAGTGGCAATCGTTGGTCATCGGCGGGTTGGTGATCGGGGCCGTTTTTGTGGGTCTGGAGGTATCGCGACAAGCACCGGAAGCGCCTGTGGCGGCGGTCCGGGAAACGACGCCGGAACCCGCTGCCAAAGTCGAGACGTCAACCGCTCCAGACGCGGATGAACCGGTGATCGCCGAGACCGCAAACGTGGAGCCGAAAGTCGCGATCCCGTTGCCGGCTGAGACCCCGGTCCCGCAGGACGCCGCCAATCCGCAAGCGGGCGAGGCCGAGCTGCTAGGAAAGGAGGCCGCGCTCGTTCTCACCGATCTGGATTCGCGGCGGGAGAACGCGGTCCTGCGGGACAAGAAGCTGTTCGAGCGGGCCATCGAGGGCAAGGCGTGGAACGCGTATCGCGGGCTGCTCGCGAAATCGATGGATGCCGGGATAGTGAGACTGGCAAAAGACCAAGGGGTGAACCGCTTCGATGCGGTCTGGAAAGAGCCGGTTTTCTATCAAGCCTTCCTGCGCTGGCAACTGCTTGGCCGCCTGTCGGAACAGGAAATTTCAGAGCATGTCACCGACAGCTATTCCGGCGAGATGCTCACCTGGCTTTGTTATAACACCCGGGCGATGGAGGAGTTCTTGCTGACCATCAAACCCGAGGATGACGGCGGCAAGGTGTTGAAGTTCCTCATCGACGCTTGGCCGAACACCACCGGCAAGGATGATCAACACGCCGAAACCGTGCGGCTTGCGAACCAACTAGGACCCTCGTTCACCGAAACGTGGACGGCCTTGTATGCGTTGCTGAAGAAACAAACAAAACTCACCGGCGATCCCGTCAAGCCGGGTAATTTGGAGGAATGGAAGTCGTTCGCCAAGGCGATGCGTCAGGAATTCAAGGACAACCCCCGGATGGCCGCGCTGGCCGCGGATGCGGAGGATGAATATATCTTTCCATACGGTGACGAGGGCGACGCTTCAAGGGCGCTCGGGCGTGAGCGCCGCAGGATCGAGCGGGATTCCGGCGAACAAAAGGATCTCATCGCCGAGTCGCTCAAGCGCGAGGCCGAGCTCATCCGCAAGCGGGGCGACGCGACTGCCAAGAAGGATATCAGCAACCTTTATGACAGCGCCCTGCGGAAATACGGCGGCAGCATCACCGGATTCAAGATGATGGCCGATGACTACTTCGGCTATCTCAAGGATGACCCCGAACTCGCCCGCAAGGCGGCGCGCGACATCGAGCTGGCCTTCAAGTGCGTCGTAGAAACCGAAACGAAGGATTGGTTCCGCGCTAAAACGGAGTCTTTGATTTGCAAGATGATCTGCGGCTACTACCGGGCCGCAGGGGATGAGGAACGTGCCGTGCTGTTGGAGAAACGCTATCAAGTCCTGCTCAAGCGTGCCGAGCGGAGCGCGCTGTGATCAGCGGGTGATTTGGTTCAAGTAGATTTCCACCAGCTGGCTCCTGCGCAGCTTGCCGAGCTCGCTGCGGGGAAGCTTCTCCACCACCAGCGAAGGCCTCAATCTCCGGAAGCCCGGCGCTTGGTTTTGGTAGATTGATAGAACGGCTCCGACGAATTCGGGATTTACCGAGGATTCAAAAACAGGAACCAACGCGCTGCCGGCCCGTTCATCCGGAATCGCGATGATGGCGAAGGTGCCGGGGCTTAGCGTTCCTTGGGAAAGCGAAGTCAACTCGCGCTCGATCGCCTCGGGATCGACGAGCTCGCCGAGAATTTTGACTAGGTTATCGGCCCGGCCAAGCGGAGTGATCGTCTTGTTCTCAAGAATCACCCGGTCCGAGGTCGTGTGCCATTCCGTCTCGCGGGGGATGAACACCCCGCCGGAAACATAGCCGGAAAACAGCGCGGACCCGGCAATGGAGAGAATGCCATCAGAGGATACTCCGGCATCCCAGATCGGCAGCAGGGGGATCGGCGAAGACTGATAGAGACCTTGTAGTTGGTCGAGTCCTTGGGTGGCGATCTGCGATGCGGCTTCGGTCATGCCGTAGCTTGCGAGCACCGGCCAGCCGAGGTCGCGCGCGGCTTGTCCGGTGGAGGCAGCGAGATGTCCGCCGCCAACGACGACTGAGGTGAGCGACGCGGGGGCGGTTAGGTTGGCTTTGACCAAGTCGTGGACCTGCGGCGGCACCAGCGAGGTGTGGGTGATTTTATGGAGCGCAAGCCATTCGCGGAATGCACCGGCTTCCCATCTCTGATTGAAGTCTTGGAATCCGCAGCCGGCTTCATAGGCGCGGGCTGCCACGCCGAAGCCGCCGACGTGGGTCAGCGGCAAGGCGAGTCCCCAGCGGGATTTTCCGGTGACATCCAGATGCCGGTTCACCGCCGCCGCCGAGATGAGCAATGCTTGTTTCGAAATCGCGACCGGCTTCGGCCTGCCGGAACTGCCTGACGTTTCAAAAAGTACGTGACCTGCCAGCTCCGGAATCCCCGGCACCGCGGGCGTCGGGTCGCTCCAGAACGCGGCGTTGGTTAGTAAAGACGCGTCCATGGCTGGGCGGCGAGAAGATCGTCGAAGCCGAGACCCAGGCCGTCGGGCACCTTGAATTCCGGCGACCACGGGCCGAGGGCTTCGGTGAATTCGTTAGGCTCGAACAAATGATGCGTCTGCAAACCGCAGATGCCGACGAGTCCGGGGAATTGCAGTTCCAGCCGCGCGGCTTCCCAGGCCGCGAAGGCCTGGCCGACCGGGTGGTCCATGTAGCTGGTCATCACGACGCGCTGGTTGTGGGCGACGGCGGCCTCGCCTAGCAGGAACGGCTCGTCCACCGCCGGCTTGATCACCATCACCTGCGCGGCGGTGGACAGCGGCGTGGCCTCGCGGTCCACCGCGAGCTTGGCGCGGGTCTTGCGGCGCAGCTCGGCCCAGGAAGTTTCGGAAAACGGACAGGGGTCTTCCACGAAATCAATGGCGGCGCGGGTCTTGTCAGTGAGCGTCAGCAAGAATTCCGTCGCCTCCTCCGGAGTGAGTGATTCGTTGAAATCCAGTCTCCAGATCAACGCGGGGAACTCGGTGGCCATCGCTTCGAGAAATTTCTTCTCGGCGGATAGATCCCGTCCGGCCTTGAGTTTCACCGTGGTGAACCCCGCTTCCACGGCCAGCGCCACTTCCGCGGCGTCAGCCTTGGGCAGCGTGGCGTGGCTTGCGGGCACTTCCATTTCCTCGAACAACGAGTTCTCGAACGAGCGTGCCTCCCGGTCGTATTCGGCGCAACGGATCGCCCGGCGGACGATCGGCCAGCGGCGCGCTCCTGCCAGGTCGGCGAGACATTTCTCGAGCGTTGGATCGCCGAGCTCCGGCCACGGGTGGATGCAGCCGTAACCGCCGTCGATCTGGATCAGCGCGCCTTCGAAACTGCTGCGCTTGGAAATGGAATTCAGAAAGCCGCGCGCCTTGAGGCGGTAGCGGGAGATCAGCGGCTTTTGTTCGATGAGAATCATGTTCTGTTAAAATTCGCAGTGCCCCGGCGTTCTAGCGAACGGGATCACGTCGCGGATGTTCGCCATGCCGGTGACGAACATCAGCATCCGCTCAAACCCGAGACCGAAGCCGGCGTGAGGCACGCTGCCGTATTTGCGGAGGTCGATGTACCAATCGTAGGCCTCCGGATCGAGGCCGTGCTTGGCGAAATTCTCCAACAGGACGTCGAGCCGTTCCTCGCGCTGGCTGCC
>CAMDLP010000103.1 GCA_945901795.1 Akkermansia muciniphila
CGTGATGCTCAGATCGTCCTCGCCATCGAGCGTGACGGCCAGCGGCTCGACGATGGCGCGGTTGCCGCCGTTCTGACGGACGGTGACATGCAGGTCACGGGTGCCGAGGTTGTGGCTGATGGTGAAGTCCGAGTTCACACCGTCTCCGATGGGCGCGACGTAGTGTTGCGATCCGGTGATGATCTGGTCGGGCGTGAACGGGATGTAAGTCCTGCCGTAGGGCGGGCGCAGCCAGTCGATGTTGGCGGCGGTTTCGAGTCCCTCCCAGTTGAGTTCGCGGATCAGCGAGATCGGTGCGCGGAACGGAGTGAGCGTGTAAGTCTTCGTCGGGTCATTCTCATCTTGAATTGCGACTTCAATTTCCAACTCTGGCTTTAACTCTGCGGCACCGCGCAGTGCGGCGGCGATCTCGGCGGTGTTGAGATCAAGGATGATGGTCGGATCACCGGGCGGCGCGGAAAACACTGCGACTTCGATCAACTCCTGATCAATGCCGGCCATCGAGCCGTTGAAGGTGATGTGGGCGATGTTGGTCGCTGGGTTGGTGACAGAGAACGATCCTCCATCGTCTGCCAGCGAGGAAAGTGCGTCCTGTATTTCATCCGGTCCATCATCCGCCGATAGCTCGCGGGTTTTCTTGTATCCACGGCGCAACTGGTAGGTTCCTTTGAACGTTGGCTGAATCTTGAGCGCCTGGATTTCGGGCCAGATTGTGGTGGCAGATATCCCGCCTGCTTGCACCTCGCTCACGGTTGGGGCGGGCGGCACGATCAATTCAAAGCTCGCGGTCGATGCCAGCGGTGCCTGGACGAGCCGAACCTCGTGGCGATACTGCCCCGCGATCTCCGTTGAACGCACCCGCACGAACGACACAGGTCGAAGCTCTGATAACAAACCAACGGCAGAGTGTCCGGATAGCGAGATTTCCTGCGCGCCGGTGGAAATAATCCAAGAGCCATCCTGCTTGCTCACCACCGCTTCATCTAATCCGATGGCGGCAAGAGCGGTTTGCACAGCACCCGCCGTGGCATCGTGGGGAATCGGCGCAGTGTTTTGACCGTCCACGTTCAAGACGAAAAACCCCGACGTCGGGCGGGCATCCACAAATCCAATGGAGGCGCGGATGTGTGTCACAATTCTCTGAACCTCGATGGGCGAACCTTCGAGTGACTCCGCGAAGCGCATCCCAATACGCACCTTGTCGCCCTGCACGAATGCCGGGAATGAAATCGCGCTGCCGCCAAGCGTCGTGGTCAGCCTGCGGGTGGTGAGATTGGCGTAAACGGTGGCCTGCATGTCCTGCCCATGCCCTCCGCGTCAACTCACAGCTCAAAAAACTTCACCGCAATGAGTCGCTTTACCAGGGCCCGCCAGTCCCGCCCCGGTCAATTTGCTCATGCAACGGACCTAAAAGCCGCGACCCACTCAAGCCGCCTATTTGCTTTCTGCGGGAGGCCCCTGAAAGAGCCAATGCATCGGACCGGAGGGCGGGGAAATGGGGGTTGACGTGGACTTCGTGGTCGCCTTCCCGGACCCGGGTTCTATCGGACGAATCATCAGCAGTCTTGAGCCCGATATCGTCTTCAGCACACAGGTCCAGTTCGACACCATCACTTGGGGCCGTCGGCACATCGGCCGCCCACCCGAAGACTCCGGCTTGAGCGTGGAACTTTTCGAGCTGTTCGACGATCCGTTCGTGAAATCCCAGTTTGACCGAAGGCGGCGTGTGGTCTCTCCATCTATCGGGACAGAGGTATGGATTCCCACGGCTGAGGATATCGTCGTGCAGAAACTCCGCTGGGGACGCAACAAGGATCTCGACGACGCTCGTGACGTTCTCGCCGTGCAGGGCACCGATTTTCTCGACATGCCCTACATTGAAACTGGTGCGCGATCCACGGCACGACGAAACGCCTGCAAAAGGCGCTCGCCGAAATCCCGCCGATGTGACGGAGTTAAGTAATTGCGACATTCCTGTCGCAACATCCCCAAGTTTCTCAAAACCGGCGTGTCAGTGAAATCCGGAACGTCCGCGGCTCCGCAGGGTGGAGGTGGACATCCTCGATTCCGGCAGCCGCTTCACCTGGAAGGCGCGAGGCGTAGTAATACTCGATGTCGTTGTCATCCCGGCCTAGCAGATTCAAACAATCGAGGGCGACTTCCCAGTCGTTCTTGCGGTAGCCGACGCGGGCATTCACCTGCCAGCTAGGGCGGGAGTTCTCGCTGCCGTCCTCGATCAGCGGACGCTCGCTGAAATAACGCGAACGCAAGGTTCCATAAAAACCTTCCTGTTTTCCGATCGTGATGCCGGTGGTCAGAGTGAAAGGCACCGAGCCGGGGATTTCGTCGTCATTCCCCACACCTAACAATTTTCCCTGGCTCCAGGTCGCTTCATTGTCGAGCGTCAGCCACTCGCACGGAATCCAGTAGGTGGACCATTCCACGCCGTAGCGTTCAGTCGCCGGGCCGGCCTCGGAGGTTCCCGCGTCGCCGACGTAGAGCAGTTCCGAGTCGCTGTGCAGATAGAACAACGCCAGCGTGCTGGTCACGTTGCGCACGGCACTGGTCCGCGCGCCGAGCTCGAAACCATAGGTTCTAACGAGCGGATCGACGGAATCCACCGCCGCGCCGGTGACGGGATCCTGCGTGATCGTCACGCCGCGGGCGTCGTTGCTGTGGAAGCCCATGCCGGCGCTGGCGTAATATTCGGTATCCGCCCACGGTCCGAAGACAAAATTGAGTTTCGGACTGACGATGCCGTCGCTGTCGCTGCCGGAGTTGGCGGGGTTGTCACTGTCCACGTCGAAGTAGAATCCATCCGCCCGCAGGCCGGGCTCGATGCGGAACCAGTCGTTCACATGATACTTCGCCGTGCCGTAGAGGCCGAGCGAACCTTCGAACACATCGTCAACACGGACGGTGCTGATCCGCTTTGTATCCCGCGTGTTATAGAGCCCGATGCCGTTGATGACGTTGTTCTGGGTCTGCAAACCGACCTTGATAGAGTCCTTGGCACCGAGGTTCCACTCACGATTCACCTCGCCACCGAAGAACCAGCGGTCGTCCTGCTGCTCGAACTGGTCGCCATTGACCGGGTCGTTGAGGAAGTAGGTGAAGTTGGAAAACAGATCCATGTCGTATTTCCCGACGTAGAAATCCACGTGGGTGCTGCCATCCGGCAGGCCGTGGTTCCATTCCCCCATCAGGCTGTAGCGGCTGGAATTTCCGCCCGCGCTGTCATCCACGTAGCCTAACCGGTCGATGCCGTTGCCGATCAGGCGCTTTGGGATCTGGTCGGTGGAATCCCAATCCGCGTCATAGGCCATGGCGGTCAGGCTGTAGGTGTCCTCCCCGGCTTCCTTGAAATATTTCAGGAAACCATTGATCCGTTGGGCGTTGCCCTCCTTGTCCCATGGGCCGTCGTAGTAGTTGTATTCCGCGGCATAAGTTAGAATCGAGCGCTCGGTCGATGGCTGCGCGAGCTTGGCGGATTTCGAACTGCCCGCCTCCGGAGGTGCTTGCAGATCGATGGAATCCGCGAGCAGGGCGTGGAAATAGTTGTGCTGGCCGATGCCGAGAGTCGCGATGCCCTGCGGCAGCTCGTCGAAGAAGTTGAACTTCGCAGCGCCCGCCGTACTGAGGTCGCCAAGTTGGCCGAAGAACGGGCCTTTCCAGTAGTCGAGGCTCTCTACCAGTTCCGGGATGATGGGGTTGAGATCCGCGTAGCCCTGGCCGTGGGCGTGGGTCACGAAGTTGACCGGCTGGCCGTCCATGGTGATGTTGAAATCCGTCCCGTGGTCGAGGTTGAAGCCGCGCACGAAATACTGGTTGGCCTTGCCGTCACCCGAGTGCTGGGTGATGACCACGCCGGGGACGACCTCCAACAGCTCGCCGCGCCGCAGGTAGGGGCGGTCGGACAGCTCCTCGGAATTCGCTTCGCCCTCTGAAGCGGTATTGGCGACGCCGATGAGGTCCTCTGCCTTGCCGGTAACGACCAGCGTCGGGAGTTGGTTGGGCGTCAGGTCGTCGGGCTTGGAGGTGGTGGTTTCCCGCGCGGAAACCGTGATGGTTAGAAATGATAGGCAGAGTGGTGGGAAAATTTTTGATTTCATGATGGGAAAATGGTGAATCAATTTCTGCAAGGAATTCGCTTTCTGCGGGAGGCCCCTGAAAGAGCCATTGAGTCGGACCGGAGGGCGGCGAAAAGGGGGTTGCAGGGAAAAAGGGGACGGAAGAAATGTTGCGGTGCTTCGGTAAAAAAATCCCCAGTCCGCGTTGGCAAACGGTTGACTTAGAATATTTATGGCGGAACGCCTGCGCGGAGAAAGTAGCTCTCCAGACCGCTTGGGCAAGAATTTTATTGGCTACGGTTTTTGGTGTTTGAGCCTCCTGCTTGTCAGGTGGATTAGAGAACCAAGATGCGGCCGTCGTCCAAATGGATTTCAGGTGCTTTCCATATCGGTGTCGGGTCGAACAATCTGGGTCGGGATTGGATGGATTCCGGGAACGGCTGAACCAGTAGAGGTCAGGTTCGTCGACGGGAATCCACTCCTTGGTCGCGACTGGCAGCTCGTGATGCCAACTCACAGCTCGAAAAACTCCGCGTAGAACTCCTCCATGGCATACGGAAACGGTGGCTCAAGCCCGGCGGCCTGCTCAGCTTCCTCCTCTTCCTTGCCAAGGCGCTTTGCGAGAAGTCGCTGTTCCTTGTCGAGGCCGAAGCCGTCTTTGGTTTCCTCACTCATAGCGACCAGAACCTCCCAGCTAGATTGCGGTTGCGGAGCACCTGGAGCGCGGAATTGAAGGCATCGTTTCCAGGGGCGAGAAGACTGCTGAAAATTGAATCGGCAATGCCACCAGCCAGGCCGGTCTGCAGGCGGATCGGCTCGATGGGTGTCGGGTCGGGGATTTTTTGTGGCGCGTGGCAGAGATTCCAGAACTGCTCGTGCTTCACGAACGCGGTCCAGGTCTCATCCATCGGCAGCTCTGGCGAGAACCCTGGCGGCGAAAGGAAATAGATGGTAGCGATCTTGATCGCGTCGAACTCGGGATCGGGGGTTCCTTCCAGCAGATTGCCCATGTCCGCCTCTACGATCGGCTTGTATTTGGCGGTCACGGTCAGCCACGGACGGTCCCGCGCCGGTGTGGATCTTCCGTAGTTGATGACGAGCAGCGCACTGTAACCGTCGAGGAAGGGATTTCCCTGGATGACATCGAGCTTGGCTGCGGGACGGTCCACGTAGAGGACCACGTCGCATGCACTCAGCAGTGGTGACTCGCCGGCCGATTCGTATTGGACCTCTTGGATGCCGGAATTGAGGTTGCCTTGGAACACGACCTTTTCATCGCTCACGCCGAACTGAATGAAGAACTCGGGCACTGACTCGAACTCCACGGCGATGTTCCCCGACGTCGAAACTGAAACCGCTTCGGGATTGGCTCCCTTGCCGATGATGCGGGTCCCAGAGACGACGATTTGTGGCGACTCGGTGATGAGCGCCTCCACCGATTGATCCTTCTCGGGGCGCGATCCGGTTTCCTCCTCGATCCGGTCGAGGGTGCGCTCAGAGGCGAGCATGGCCGGCGTGGAGATTTCCGGTTCCACCCCGTTGACGAAGCCGGGGCGGATGCGGAACACCCACTTCTCCGCGATGTCGCTCCATTCCGGCACGATGGTCCACGGATGCACCCAACGCCGCGACGTTCTGACAAACCGCAGCGGTAGTCGCCGCGACACCTCGTCGATCATGGCGTTCCAAGTCTTGTGATTGATGATGGGGACCTTGCGCTTCATGTCGGGATGAACAGGTGGCGGCCTGCTGCTTTTGCGTCCGGGTTCTTCTTGAGATCCTCCGCGGTTGGACGGCGCTCTTGGAACTCGTAGCGGATGTTGTGATGGACGATCTGGAACACCTCCTCGATGGAACCGCCGTCGCTGGATGCCCGGAGGAACGCGAACGGATAGTAGCCGAAACCATCGAGCGGTCCCTTGGCCGAGTCAGTCTGAACGATTTCGACGTTCTCACTCACCTGCTCGCCCGCCTTGTTTTCCTCCACGCCGGAAATCCCGCCGCTCACCGATTGCTTCACTTTGAGGGAGATGTAAATCCGCCCGTCCTTGGATGCCTTCTTCGGATCCAGCTTCAGCGCCGGATAGTCCTTGCCGGTTTCGCGGCTGCCATCCTTGTCGCGGTTGTCGATGCGGCGTTTCTGCCCGCTCTCGGTGATGACAGGAATCAGGTCATTCACGGTTCCTGGTGAAACTCGCACCAATGATCCACTCACCATGACGCGAAATGGATGGCGGAACATCTGATGGTCGCGGACTCTTACGATGGTTCCGTGGGGCGTGATGCGCACGTCGATGCCGTCGTCTGGAACGATTTTAAGCGAATCCACCCAGCGCACGAGTCGTTCCCACGCATCGCGCACCTTCTCGCCCTTGCGCACTTTGAGTTCCCGCGTCGTCATTGCTTGCTGGCTTTCTCATAAATCTCCTCAACCCAACCGCTCGGCGGTGAGAGAAGCCATTCGTTTTCGATGCGCCACACGTCGCCGTTCTGTGAGATTTTCGGCGGCATCGCCATCCAGGTGCGACTGCCGAAATCGACTTCCGCAATCGCGTCGGGTGCATCCGGGATGCTTGAATAGACCTTACCGATGTCGTTGATAGTATTTTTTGGAATGATCTTCGAAGACCATGTGCGGGTGACTCGGGCGGTCATCACCGCGTAGGTGGAGGTGCCAAACAACGGGTTCTTTTCACCTGCCTTCGCCTTGCCTTTGCCGCCGAGTCCGCCTTTGCCCTTGCTGTCCTTTGGCATGAATTCAGGGAACTTGAGCGGGCCACCCGGTTCCTCGTAATAGCCGCCAAACGCCGCCTTGATCTCCTTGAGCTTTGGGTGGGATTCGATGGGTTCTTCGGAAAAGTCGAAGCCGAGGTTCCACTGCTCGGTGTCCTCGGGAGCGGGTTCCTCGTCCTCGGTGTAGCCCTTGTAACTGACCGTGACGATCCAGCCGTCGGTGCCGTCGTTGAGCGCCTGCCACGTCCTGCCGTTTTCGACGAGTCCGTAGTAATTTCCGGAGCCGACCGTGGTGACTTCGCT
>CAMDLP010000104.1 GCA_945901795.1 Akkermansia muciniphila
CTTGATGGACGCGAAGACATCGAAGCCTTCGGGAAAGCCTTGGGAATAGTCGGTTTTGTTGGGATTTCTTGGCATTCAGGAAGACTGAAGGCACAAAATACGGTGTACAAGCCTGTTAGGAAAGCCTCCCTTGGTATTTCCCTAATGGAGGAACCCTGGAGTTGCAGTGGGCACTTGCTCTTTGACTTCGGTGTCCTGCACCATCAATGGCAGCGCCCGCATGTAATCGAGCCTCAAGGAGGCGGGACGGGACGCGGCTGCCGACTTGATCGGGCCGAAGCTCTTTTTCCCCTTATAAAACTTCGCTGGAAATTTATCGCGAGACACCGTGCCCCCTACATACCAACCAAGCGCCCGCCATTGGATTTTTTTGCTATCCGATGTGAGGTCGAATGTGAATGAGCCGACAACTCCGCCCTGAGAATTCACGGTCTTCCAACCGCCCGGGCCTTGGTATCTTTGCAGGGATACGCTCGCCATCCCTTCCGGGACCATGACGGTTGCCGTCTGGCGATCTGCCGCAATTTTAAGATTTAAAGATCTCCAACTGCCCTTTGCCGCAGACAGCGAACTGGCCGTTCCAAAAAAAATTCCCGCCAGCAACAGCAGCAAGAGACGTGAACCGATCCTAAATTTAGGCAAGAGATGAGTTTGCATGGGGTTGAGTAGCTTAACGAAGACACCGCTGATCCGTTGCCCACCTGAAGATTGGATCAGTTATTTGCCAAAAAAACAATTGAGCGGATTAATTAATTTATTTTCACGGCAACGAAATTCGGGCGCTGGTTGACAAGCATAGGCTGCAGTTTCAATGTCCGCGGCGTGATTTTCGAAATCAAAAGCTCGCCGCTCGAAGCCGCCCACGTGGCGCTCGGCGCCAAACTCGTCCCCTTCGCCGGTTGGAACATGCCGGTGCAATACACGTCGATCATCAACGAGCACACGGCTGTCCGCACGGCCTGCGGGATTTTCGACATTTCCCACATGGGGCAGTTCATCGTCAGCGGCCCGACGGCGGCGGCGTGGCTGAACGGCTTGCTGACGAACGACATCGCCAAGCTCGGCATCGGCCAAGGGCAATACACTCTGATGCTCAACGAAGCGGGCGGCGTAATCGACGATTTGATCGCCTACCGGACGGGTGAAACGGAGTTTTTCCTGGTGGTGAACGCGTCGATGATCGACGAGGATTTTGCCTGGATGCACGCGCGGCGGGACGCCAACGTGACGCTGCGCAACGAGAGCGAGCAATGGGCAGGCATGGCCATCCAGGGCCCGACCGCCGTGGAGGTTTTCGCCAAGGTTTTCCCGGCTGAATCACTGCCGCCGCGCAATGGCATCATGACCACGGCTGCGGGCGCGGTAGTTTGCCGGACCGGCTACACCGGCGAGGACGGCTTCGAATTCTTCAGCCCGGCCGCCGAGGGCATCGCGTGGTGGGACAAGTTTCTCGCCGCCGGAGCGAAACCCTGCGGCCTCGGGGCGCGCGATTCGCTGCGTCTGGAAATGGGCTACCCGCTCAACGGCAATGATCTCTCGCCCGAGCGCACGCCGGTCGAGGCGGGGCTTGGTTTCTTCTGCGCGCTGGAAAAAGGCGACTTCATCGGCCGCGACACGCTCGCCCGCCAGAAGGTCGACGGCCCGGCGGTGAAGCTGACGGCGCTGCGTTACCTGGAAAAAGGCCCGCCGCCGCGCGCGCACTATCCGGTCGTTTCCACCGACGGCGCGGTGCTCGGCGAACTCGCGAGCGGCGTACTTTCGCCCTCGCTGATGACCGGCATCGGGATGGCCTACTTGCCGGCGGAGTTTTCGAAACTCGGGACGCCGCTGCAAATCGAAGTCCGCGGACGGCTGTTCCCGGCGGAAGTCGTCAAAAAGCCGTTTTACAAACCCGCGCCATCCGCCTAACACCGTTTCAGCATTTCACATTTCAGCTTTTACCCCATGAACAACCCCGCCGACCTCCGCTACGCCACCTCCCACGAATGGGTCCGCCTTGATGGCGACATCGCCACCGTGGGCATTTCCGACCACGCCCAGGAAGAACTCACCGACGTCGTCTTCGTCGAGCTGCCCGCCGTGGGCCGCGCCGTGGACGCGGGTGACCCGACCGCCGTGGTGGAATCCGTAAAAGCCGCCAGCGACATTTACGCGCCTATCAGCGGCGAGGTCGTGGAGGTGAATCCCGACGTCGAGGCCGATCCCTCGCTCGTCAACACCGATCCCTACGGCAAGGGCTGGATCTTCAAGCTCAAGGTGAAAGACGCCGCCCACGTATCCAAACTGATGGACGCCGCAGCCTACGCGGCGCAGATCAGCTAGATTTTGTTTTCAGCAAGCCACGCCCGCTCCAGACGTAGTTCCAGCCGGAAATCACGGTGAGTGCGACGGCCGCCCACAGGAAGACCGGCTGCACCCAGCCGCCTTCCCATGACGGGCGGGCGAGGCACTTCAACGGTTCGACCACGGGGAAAAATTCCTTGGCCTTTTCGCCGGTGAGCCAGATCAGGCCGGTGATCAGATAGGCGAGCTGGAAGGTGGTTTTCCATTTCCCCAAACCGTCGGCCGCCAGCACCTGGCCGGCTTCAATGGCGATCTGCCGCAGGCCGGTGACGAGAAACTCGCGGCCGATGATCAGCGCGGTCACCCACACCGGGCAGAGGCCTTTTTCCGTGAAAAACACAAACGCCGCGCTCACCAGAATCTTGTCCGCCAGCGGGTCCATCAGTTTTCCGAGCGGCGTCACCAGGCCCATTTTCCGCGCCAGGTAACCGTCCACGAAGTCGCTCACCGCCGCCACGATGAAGAGCACCAAGCCCGTGCCGTAACCGGTCAGCGAGCTTTGCGACACCGCCACCACGAAGGCTGCGGTCATCACAAGGCGCGAAAACGTGATCGCATTCGGTAAGTTCACGCGCGCAATGTGTGAAATGAATAGCTGGATGGCAACAAGGGGTTGCACCAAACCACCATTCCCCCTACATCCTCGTCCGCCTGTTTCAACGGCGTCTTATTTTATGAGCAATAGCGATTTCGGACTTATCGGTCTGGCCGTCATGGGTCAGAATCTCGTTCTCAACGTGGAATCCCGCGGCTTCCAGGTCTCGGTTTACAACCGCACCACCACCGTGACCGACGAATTCGTCGCCAAGCATCCCGACAAAAAACTCGTCGGCGCGAAGTCGCTCGAAGAGTTCGTCCAGTCGCTCGCCTCCCCGCGCAAGGTGATGATCATGGTGAAAGCCGGTGGCCCGGTGGACGCTGTCATCGAGTCGCTCATCCCACTGCTCGACAAGGGCGACATCATCATCGACGGCGGAAATTCCCTCTACACCGACACCGAGCGCCGCGACAAGTGGCTCAGCGATCTCGGCTTCCGCTTCATCGGCGCCGGCGTTTCCGGAGGTGAGGAAGGTGCCCGCAAAGGTCCGTCCATCATGCCCGGCGGCCCGGCCTCCACCTGGGAGGTGATGAAGCCGATCTTCGAATCCATCGCCGCCAAGGCCGAGGGCGAGCCCTGCGTCTTCCACATCGGACCCGGCGGTGCCGGTCACTACGTGAAGATGATCCACAACGGCATCGAATACGGCGACATGCAGCTCATCTGCGAGGCTTATAACATTTTTAAAGCCGCCGGCTTCACCCCGGACGAACTCGCCGAAGTCTTCACCGACTGGAACGATGGCGACCTCGAAAGCTACCTCATCCAGATCACCGCCGAGATCTTCAAACAGAAGGACAAAAAGAAGCCCCTCGTCGATCTCATCCTCGACACCGCCGGCCAGAAGGGCACCGGCAAGTGGACGCTCATCAACGCGGTGGAAAACGCCGTCGTCATCTCCACCATCAACGCCGCCGTCGAGGCCCGCATCCTTTCCTCGATGAAGGACAAGCGCGTCGCCGCCAGCAAGATCCTCCAAGGACCGAAGCCCGAGATCGACGTGAAAAAGAAGAAGCTCGTGAAGAAAGTCCACGACGCGCTCTTCGCCTCCAAGATCATTTCCTACGCCCAAGGCCTCGACCTCATCGCCTCGATGGGCGCGGAAAAAGGCTGGGACCTCAACCTTGCGAAAATCGCCGCCATCTGGCGTGGCGGCTGCATCATCCGCGCCCGTTTCCTCAACGACATCACCGAGGCCTACCGCACGAACCCGAAGCTGGAAAACCTCATGCTCGCCCCCTTCTTCACGGACCTCCTCAACGGGTTCCAGGAAAACTGGCGCGAAGTGATTTCCATCGCGACCCTCGCCGGCATCCCGGTGCCGGCGTTCAGCGCGTCGCTCGGTTACTACGACAGCTACCGTAGCGCGGTGCTTCCGGCGAACCTGCTGCAAGCCCAGCGCGACTTCTTCGGCGCCCACACCTACGAGCGCACCGACAAGCCGCGCGGCGAGATGTTCCATACCGACTGGCCGGATGTCATCGGCTGAGTGATGTAGGCATTCCTGCCTGCCCCTTCGACAAACGACCGGGCTCACTCCCGGCCGTTTTTGGTATCAAGTGTCCTTGTCAGCTCCTCCGGCAACTGCCAGGCTCCAGCCATGGCAAACGACCTCACACCGGAGTATGTCGCCATGCTCCGTCGGCTCAGTGGACGGTAGAAACTCCGCACCGCCTTCGGGATGTATTGGAGCGCCCGCGCCCTCAAAGCCGCCGGTCTCCGCAGCCGCTTCCCGGACTGGAGCGAGGAGCAGGTGCAGCAAAAAGTGAAAGAAATCTCCCTCCATGCCACCACCTGAGCCGTTCCTCATCCTCGCACCGCCGGAATACGTCATCGTCAGAAAACTCCAGTTCTTCCGCGAGGGCGGTTCCCAAAAACACCTGAGAGACATCAGCCGCATGCTCACCGCGCTTGGTGAAGAATGGGGCCGGGATAATTGAGTGTGGGATGTTTGAGTAGAGGGTCAGGCGTGCGATCCTCTGGGAAAAGATGAATCTGGCGGGGTGTCCATGGGGGGGCTCCACCACAGGTATTTTGGAAAGGCGACCCTTGTAAAATCAAGGGCTGCAGCGCATCAAACGGCGGAATTTGGCGATTTTACAATCTAACAGCGAAAGTCGGATTACGCCTCCGCATCCCCTACTCCGGTAGCTCGACCTTTTCCCCGAGATGAATCGGCCGGGTGTTGAGGAAATTCACGTCGAGCCACATTTTCACCCGCGCGCCGACCTCGCGGATCTTGGTTTTCCAGCCCGCCTGGGTTTCCACATCGCGGGCGTTGAATCCGTAGGCCTCGATGCCATTCGCTTTCGCCAGATAGATCGCCCGCTCGTTTTGAAAGCGCTGGCTGATGAACAAGATCGAATCCGCGCCGAAAATCTCCTTCGCCCGCACCACCGAGTCCAAGGTCCGCAAGCCCGCGAAGTCACACACGATCCGAGCCCCGGGAATCCCGCGCTCGATCAGCGCCTGCTTCATCTTCTCCGGCTCGTTGTAATAGCGGGACCGGTTGTCGCCTGAGACGATCAACGTCTCCAGCTTGCCGGATTTCCAAACCCGCACCGCCGCGTCGATCCGGTAGCGGAAATACAAATTCTCCCGGCCGTTCACCCGGTCGGTCGTGCCGAATACCAAGCCCACCTTGGCAGCGGGAAGTTTCGAGACCTCGGTGAAAAGCCGACCGCGCGACGCCCACACCGCCGTGAAGTTCGCATAAGCCACCACCCCTCCTATCAGCAGCGCGAGCGCCAGCAGCAACAAGGCCAAGCGCCGCAACCATCGCCGAAAAAATCCATTTTTTGCAGGCTTCACCGGCTGTGCATGGTTTGAAGTTCCACCGGCTTGCGCGGCCATTGCAACAGGGATTTCACCGAATCCGCGAAGCCGCCCGCGAGCGGCGCTTCCGGCGCGATCACCCGCAGCCGGTTGGCCGACTCCGCGAACCGGATCTCGGAAAACCGGCCGAGCCACTCGCCGTCCACCTCCACCGGCACCTCGCGCTCCGCCTTGACGACGAATTCCTCCGCCTGAAAATAACTTGTCGAGTCCATCAGATCGATCCCTCCGAAGGCCAGCCCGCGCAGCGAGTCGAGCACGATCCGATAGCCCGCCTCCTTGTAAACGAGCACGTCGAGCTTCGAGTCGTGGTTGTTCGCATTGCGGAAAAACTTGAACGGCCCGCCATACAGCGCGCCGTTTCCGGCAAGCACCGCCACACCTTCCTCGCGCCGCCCATCCGGCAAAATCACCTCCAGCGCCGGCGGGGTCTCGCCGAGCACCTTCACCGCCGCGAGTAAATAGGCCAGCGGACCTAACTTTTTCTTCGACTCCCACGTCGTTTCCTCGATCACCATCGCGTCGAATCCCACGCCCGCCATCTGCACGAACGGCGCTCCATTCGCCTCGAACAAATCCACCTCCTGGATGAACCCGCGCTCGATCACCTGGAACGCCCGCTCCAGCGAATCGAACGGAATCCCCATCTCCCGGGCGAAGACATTCATCGTGCCTGCGGGCAAAACCCCCAACACCGTCCGCGATCCCGCCAGCCCGTTAACCACCTCGTTCAGCGTGCCATCCCCGCCGGCGGCGATGACCACCGGCTCACCCGCCGCCGCGAAGCGGGCCGCAATTTCGCGCGCCTCCCCAGCATGATGCGTCGTGTGCAGCGCGAGCCGGTCCGCATGGCTCTCGATAAAGCGCAGCACCCGCCCGCCCTTTTGGCTACGAGCCTTGGGGTTGAAAATAACCGGATACCGGTGCGGCAACTGCATGCCCGATTCTTCACCCATGCCCGCCGCCTCCGCAACCCGATTTCACCGCAACCTCGGCGATGGCGCTGCACTCTTCTTGGATCTCTTCCTAGCAGGCAGTTCCAAGTAATCGGCCGCATCCAGATACGTAGTCGCCTCGCGAGGATCGGCGAGCTTGGCACCCGCCGCGCGCAAGACCGGCGCCGCCGAGACTTCACCTGCCCGCAGCAGCCCATCAAGCGCCATCTTGCGAATCTCTAAATCCGCATGTGCAAGATAAGGCGCGATCGCCGCGACCGCCCGCTCGTCATAGGTT
>CAMDLP010000105.1 GCA_945901795.1 Akkermansia muciniphila
TCGATCATGCCCGGCAAGGTGAATCCGGTGATCCCGGAGATGGTGAGCCAGGTCTGTTACCAGATCATCGGCGCGGACGTGACCATTTCCATGGCCTGCGAGGCGAGCGAACTGGAGCTCAACATGGCCGAGCCGATCATCGCCTTCAATCTGTTCTTCGGTCTTACGCTGCTGCGCAACGCCGCCATCGCGCTGCACACCCGCTGCATTTCCGGCATCGAGGCGAACCGCGAGCGCTGCCTCGCGTATGTGCAGAATTCCATTGGCCTCGTCACTGCGCTCAATCCGGTGCTCGGCTACGAGCGCAGCACCGCCATCGCCAAGGAAGCGCTCGCCACCGGGGCCAGTGTTTACAGCTTGGTGCTCGAAAAAGGTTGGCTCAGCAAGGAGCAGCTCGACGACTTGCTGACGCCGGAGAAAATGACGCGCCCGCGATAAATAATCGGCTGAATGCGCTTTAGAGCGAGGCTGCGCATGTCGCCCCTTGACGAGCAGTCAGCCCTGTGCAGGATGCTGTCCAGATGACCGCGATTTCTTACACCGCCGCCAGGGAGAATTTGGCCTCTACGATGGACCGGGTTTGCAACGACCATGATCCGGTGATCATCACCCGCAACCGGGAGCAGGCCGTCGTGATGCTTTCATTGGAGGACTACGAGGCTCTTCAGGAAACCGCTTACCTGCTGCGCTCTCCCGCCAACGCGAAGCGTTTGATCGAATCCATGGAGTGTCTGAACCAGGGCAAAGGAATCCGGAAAACCGTCTCGCAACTTAGACGCGCGTGAACCTGCTCTTCTCCCCGCAGGCTTGGGACGACTACCTGCACTGGCAGCAAGTGGACAAGAAAGTCGTTAAAAAAATCCACGATCTCATCAAGGACACGCTGCGAAACCCTCACGAAGGAATCGGCAAACCGGAACCTCTCAAACATGCCTTTGCGGGCTTTTGGTCGCGCCGGATCAACTCGGAACATCGCATGATCTATCGAATCGACGGCAGGACTCTGGAGATCGCCCAGTTGAGATACCACTACGGTGAGTGAACGGGCGGCCCGCGCAGCAAGCCAGCGCCGGCCGATTCCAAGAACCAAGGACGGGAGGGCCCCGGAATTCATTCAGGTCGTGGTGTCGTTCAATCGAGGAACTTGCCGGGATTGAGAATGGCGTGCGGGTCGAGCGCGGTTTTGAGGGCGCGGTGGGTGGCGAAGGAAACCTCGCCGAGGGCCTGGCGGATCCAGGGCTTTTTGGCGAGGCCCACGCCGTGCTCGCCGGTGATGGCTCCGTGGTTAGCGAGAACCCAGGTGAAAAGCTGGTCGAGCGCGGCATCGGCGCGGGCGCGGATTTCCGGGTCCTCGTAGTTTTTCACCATGAGGTTGGTGTGGATGTTGCCGTCTCCCGCGTGGCCGAAGCAGGCGATGGGGATGCCGGTATCCTTTTCTAACTTGCGCGCGAAGGTGACGAGCTCGACGAGCTTGGAGCGGGGGACGACGATGTCCTCGTTGAGCTTGGTGAGGCCGGTGTCGCGGAGGGAGAAGGAGAACTCGCGGCGGAGTTTCCAGATGCGTTCGCAGGACGCTTCGTCCGGGGCGCGCTCGATGAAGCTGGCACCGAGTCCGGTTAGTAGCTGATGGAGTTCCTCGATCTCGGCGGCGGTGGCGGCGGGGCGGCCGTCGATCTCGACGATGAGGTGGGCCTTGCCGGGCGGGAAGGTTTCGGCACCGAGTTTCTTCCTAGCAGCGGCGAGGGTGAAGGTGTCGGTGATTTCGAGGGCGGAGGGAAGATGGCCGGCGTTGAGAATGGCCTGCACGGCGGCGGCGGCCATCTCGAACTCGGGGAAAATCGCGGCGAGCATCGCGCGGCTCGCGGGTTTGGGAATCAGGCGGACGGTGGCTTCGGTGACGATGCCTAACATTCCCTCCGAGCCGGTGAAAAGCCCGACGAGGTCGAAGCCGGTTTTGTTCTTATGCAGGCGGCCGCCGGTGCGGAGGATTTCGCCGCTGGCGAGCACGATCTCGAGGCCTAACACGTAGCTGCGGGTGACGCCGTATTTCAAACAGCGCGGACCGCCGGCGTTGGTGGCGATGTTGCCGCCGATCGAGCAGTCCTTGAGCGAGGCGGGGTCGGGCGGGTATTCCCAGCCGACGGCGTGGGCGGCGTCCTGCAGGTCTCCGGTGATGACGCCGGGCTGGACGATAGCCACGCCATCCTCCGGGTGTATGCCGAGGATCTTGTTCATCCTGGCGGTGGATAGAACGATGCCGCCGTGGATGGGCACGCAGCCGCCCACGTAGCCGAAGCCCGCGCCGCGGGTAGTGACGGGAATTTTCCGCTCGCTGGCGAATTTTAGAACCGCTGCGACATCGGAGGTGGACTCGGCGAAAACGACGAGGTCCGGCGGGTGGCTGGCGGACCATTTGTCACCGGAGTTCGCGGTGAGGATCTCGGCGGTGGCGGAGATTTTTTCCGCGCCGATGAGAGCGGCGAGGTGGGCGAGCCAGTCGTGGGATGAGGAATTCATGTCAGCGCCACCAACATCATGGGCGCCGCCCCGGGCCGTCAACCTCGGGCTTTCATTTCATCAAAGCGCCGGTTGCAGGGCCGCCGCAACCGCGCGGAAGCTGAGCAAGCCGGCCTCGATGTTGTCGATGATCTCATCGGCGAGGTCCGCGGGCTCCGGGAGGTTGTCGAGGTCGGCGAGGCTGTCGTCTTTGAGCCAGCAGAGGTCGAGGCTGGTTTTGTCGCGGGAAACGAGTTCGTCGTAGGTGAACTTCCGCCAGCGGCCCTCGGGGTTCTTGTCGGCGTGCCACGTGGCCTTGCGCTTGTGGCGGTTAGCGGGGTTGTAACAGTCGATGAACTCGCGGAGGTCTTCCAACCGCAGCGGCTTGCGCTTGAGGGTGTGGTGGATGTTGGTGCGGTAGTCGTAATACCAGACCTCCTTGGTGGCGGCCGACTTGCTCGCGGGGCGGTTGTCGAAAAACAGCACGTTGGCCTTCACACCTTGGGCGTAGAAGATGCCGGTGGGCAGGCGGAGGATGGTGTGGAGTTCGGTGGTTTCGAGGAGCTTCTTGCGGACGATTTCGCCGGCTCCGCCTTCGAAGAGCACATTGTCCGGCAGGACCACGGCGGCGCGGCCGGTGGTCTTGAGCATGGAGCGGATGTGCTGGAGGAAGTTGAGCTGCTTGTTCGCGGTGGTGGCCCAGAAATCCTGGCGGTTGTAAGTGAGGTCGTCCTTCTCCTGTTCACCTTCGTCATTGGTGAAGGTCATGCTGCTCTTTTTGCCAAAAGGCGGATTCGCCAGGACTATATCGAGTGTTTTCGACGGCTGGGCGATCAGGGCGTCGGCTGCGGAAACGCAGCTCTCGCCATCGATCTCGCCGATGTTGTGGAGGAAGAGATTCATCAGGCACAAGCGGCGGGTGCCCGCGACGATCTCGTTACCGTGGAACGTGTGGTTCTTAAGGAAGGCCTTTTGGGTCCTGTCGAGTTTGTAGTTTTTGATCAGGTAGTCATAAGCGGCGAGGAAGAATCCCGCGGTGCCGCAGGCGGGGTCGCCGATGGTTGTGCTCGGCTCGGGCGCCACACACTCGACCATCGCGGCAATTAGCGCACGTGGCGTGAAATACTGGCCGGCCCCGGACTTGGTGTCCTCGGCGTTCTTTTCAAGGATGCCCTCGTAAATGTCGCCCTTCACGTCCGAGTCGAGAATCACCCATTCGGTGGCGTCCACCATTTCGATGAGGCGGGCGAGCTTGGCGGGGTCGGTGATCTTGTTCTGCGCCTTGGTGAAAATTTGGCCGAGCATGCCCTTCTCCGTGCCGAGCGCCCGCAGGGTCTCGACGTAGTGGACTTCCAGCTCCGCGCCCTTGAGGGGCCGGAGTGTGGCCCAAGCGTATTTCTTCGGCACGCCGACATCGCGCTTGTAGGGCGGGCGGCCATATTCGTCTGCCATCTTGAGGAAGATCAGGTAGGTGAGTTGCTCCAGGTAGTCGCCGTAGCCGACGCCATCGTCGCGGAGAGTGGTGCAGAAACTCCAGACTTTGGAGATAATGGTGTCGGTGGTCATGGGAGATGAATTGACGTGGGAACGGATTTCGGTGATTCAATCCGCGCACTCTGACGAGCCGAAGCCCAACGCCCCGCGTCGGGTATAAAGGTAGGTTCGAAGGAGTGCTTTTTTGCGCTCGGACCGGACGCCTGAAAGATCACTTCTTTTTGGGCTTGGCCGCTGTTTTCGCCTGTTTCTTGGGTGGCTTCTCCTGGGCAGTGGGATCCTTCACTTCCGGGCCGGTGATCGGTTCGAAGGACACCGAAGGAATGGATAGAATGCCATGCACCGAGCGAGCGGTGAAGCTGGCCAACATTTCACGGCAAGCACCGTAAAGAATCGAGGCGGCGGTAACTTCAATGAGCGCGGACCGCTTTTCCTCGGGATAGCCCTCAGCGACGACGAACCATCCCTGAACGGAAATTTTTCCTGAATACGGAGTGGGCTCACCGTCTTTGGCGGAGCCGAATTCCACGGTCAAAAACACCACCCACTTGCGGGGATCTTCATGATTTTGCTCGGTCCGCCTGCGGGTCCTGAGAGTCTGACGCCCCTGCGGGTTCTCCACTTCGGCCGCATCGACTTGGATCGAAAGGAATACGTGATGCTCAATGGTGAGCGGCGAGGCTTTAAGCTGCATCTGCATCGTCTTCGGTGGCAATTTCATCGGTTTCGAGTTGGAACGGCGGGTTCACAAAGACCTTACCTTTGCTGGAGCGGAATGCGGAGTGAATCTCATCCTCGCGATAGTTCACCCAGCGGCCCTTCATGCCTTCTGGCACGAGGGTTTGTTCGAGGGTAGCGCCGACGGCATGGCCCGCGCGAATGAGGGTTTCGAGTTTGAAGTTGCTGCTGCCGTTGAGCATGGCGGTGACGCGGGGGGAGCCGACACCCATACGCTCTGCAAGCTCGGTGCGATTGATGCCCTGCTCTTTCATCAGGGTGAGAAGTTCCTCGACGAGCATGAGGCCTTTGAACTCCGCCTCGCTTGCCGCGTCGAAGGGAAGCTCGGCGATGAGCTTCTGGAGCTCAGTCGGTTTGTCAGGCTTGGTGATCTTGATCTTCATTGGGTAAAGGAATCAGGTTGAGAGTGGTGGTGGCTTGGGATTTGGCGGCGAGGTAGGATTTTCGGAGCGCCTTGGCGTTTGCAATATCGGCGTTCTGTTCTTTTTTGTTTCCTTTCTTCCCGCCACTGGTGGCGATGATGAGTTGATGGCCAATGCCCTTGATTTCATCCCAGAACGTATAGAAACGGAGGCCGCTCTTGGTTTTCACTTCGAAGACCTGTTCGCCCACATGGCGGTAAGTGATTTGGTTTTCGATGCTCTCATGCTCGGCGATTGCCTTGAGCCGTTTGAGGATGCTTTGCAGCCCTTGTTGGTTACTTTTTCCCAGTTTGAGCAGGTATTCATGAGCGAGATCCTTTCCATCGATACCAAGCGTGACGACCCGCTTGACGGAGCCAAGGTGGATGGTGGTCAGGGTGATTTCCAGAGATTTTTTCACCTGCACGTGAAATTTTTGAAATTTATCCCTTGAGGGACTTACGACCGACTGTGGACTTTTTGGCGATTTTCTTTGACGTTGAGTGGGTTGTGCGCTCTTCACGAATCCTTTCCAGCAGGGCGGAGGCGGGTTCGTCGGTGGGGTCTTGGGGGACGATCTGGCCGGTGAAGGCCTTTTTCAGGATGGACTGGCGCAGGGCGGCGCTGCGCTTCAAGGCGGCGTCGATCTCACGCTCGTTCTGCTCGATGACCGTGAACTGCTCGTCGAGGAGACGAACGATCTCTTGTTGCTCAGGGAGGGAGGGAATCGGGACGACCAGTTGGAGGAAGCTGGTTTGTGTGATGTTGACGCCACTGTCGTTGATCCCGGTTTTCAAATTTTCAATGGCATCAGCGGCAACTGGTGAACATAGGAGAAGCTCGATGAAACTGGCGGAGGTTGCCCCCTCAGCGAATGCCAAGCGATATGCCTTGTCGCATAGAAGAAGCTTAGGGTGGTCGCCAACTACCCGACACACGACACCACATCGCGATCGTGGTCCGGCGCGGGTGATTAGAATGTCATTGTTTCTGAGTCCCAGCCAAGGACGCGGTGAGAATCTGGGTGGTAATACCTTGCTCGCTTCTGGCTGAAAGCGGCCCGGCTGGATGGCGGTTGTTTTCATGACGCCCCATTCATCGGCACTTGCTGCATGACTCTCGCACTTGGGGCTCCAACCTTGTCCCAGTTCGAGGGCAATCTGAGATAGGTTCATCGAGTGCCACTCTGGCGGAAATGAAGACGCGAAGATTTCGATACGTCCGCTAACAGCTCTGAGAATCGAGGGCTTCGGGGGCTTTTTGTCGGCGGTATCAACCGATTTCCTGATCGTGCTTTTCCACTCCTTCAACTGTTCCTCATATCGCTTCTGCCGTTCCTCTTGGATGCGGTTGAGGAATTGGCCGGGGGATTCGAGGAGGTGGGGATTTTGTTTGCGCCATGGGGCGGTGAGCTTGCCCTCGAAGGCTTGTTTGAGGAGGGACTGGCGATAGACGCCGAGTTGCCGCCGCGCCCGGCGCAGGCTCTCCTCCCCGGCGTCCAGCTCGCTGAACAGCTCCTCGATCTTCGCGACGATCCGCCGCTGCTCGGCGAGGGGCGGGAGGGGAATTTTGGTTTGAGCGATGAAATCGATCGGAACGCGCCTCTGGCCGACAGCGCCAGTCATGTTGTGTTCCGCCTCTGATCGGTAGGCCCGGGACGAGAGGTAATAAAAAAGGCTTTACTGATTTTTCAGTGGGTGGTGTTCACAGGTGCAGGGATTTCCAAGCCGCCCGCAATCCAGTATGCGATCGCTTGGAAGTTGGCGAAATTCCGGTATCCCCGTGCGCGGCGGCGTGCGAGCTGCAGTAGTCCGTTGACCGCT
>CAMDLP010000106.1 GCA_945901795.1 Akkermansia muciniphila
GTGTAGCCCACCGTGAGGCCACCCTTCAGGAGCTTGTCGCCGCCAACCTTGAATGAGATCTGCACATCATCCCGGACGACCCATTCCCCTTTTTCATTCTTGAGCTTTTTCATCTTGTCGGCGCTCTTCGAATTCGCCATCGACCAGACTAGGTTGCCCTTGCCGCCGTTGTAATCATGATCCACCGATCCCTGCCCTTCCATGTTGGACTGCCCGGCGAGAATGAAGACCTTGATCGGCTTGGCGAAGGAGATCGGCGAGAGGACACACAGCAGCGCTGCGGTTAGGATTACAGTTGGTTTCATTGTCATTTGATTCGTTGGTATACAGTTTTTTGGGGAATGCGAATTATGGTGAATCTACGTTGGGATGTAAAGGCTCGAAAATACCAGCTGCCTTGTTTATTTGAACGTTGTCCCACGGGAACACGAGGCCGTTCATGGCAACGTAGACACCTGACGGTAGAGACTGCACGAACGCGAGTGCGGCACCAAGATTGAAGAGCCCGTCCGAGCTGCCGAATTTGTAGGGGACCATGGCTCCCGTCAGGACGATGGTTTTATCCAAGCCATCCAAGCCACTACGTTCAAGGGCGACAGCGGTATCAGTCATGGGGTATCGGTTCCGTGTGTAACCATGTGAGAAAATCGTGTTTGAAATAGGGTATCTTGAGTCGATTGGCGGCAATCTATCCGCCCCCCCCCGAAACCCGCAAACATTCATTTCATGGCCACTTGTCCTGATTTCCGATGGTTTTCCGGGCATGGGAGGGTGGCGCGCCGCTGACGGCCCAACGTCACCAAGCCAACGACTCAAGAAGTAAAAGAACGAAATTCCTTCTCTCATAGTTACTCCTCCTCTTTCTTCTCCGGCATGCGGAAGTCGGAGAATGACCTGATCTTGGGGGCGCGGCGCTTTCCCTCGTCGAAGACAAATACAATGCTGCGGGAGCGCGGATCGTGGCGCCACTGGCTTTCGATCAGGGGGTGGGTGCGTTCGTCACCGGGGACGCGGAAGTTGACTTCCACCGGGTAATTCTCAAGTTTGCCGGCGGGCTCATTCACCAGGGCCGAGCTGTTGGGCGCGAGCTTGTAAACGGGTGAGAAGCTGAGCCGCAGCAAGGCGACTTCCTGGGAACTCCGGCCGTCGAAAAGGTAATACTTGCCCGGAGCTTGCTGTGGACCGTTGAGAAAAAGTGTCCGGCAGGTGTGTTCGCCTTCTTGGGCGGTGAGAAGGGCGGTGAGGAAAAGGAGCAGCGTGATGATTCTCATGTTTTTGCCAGGGCGTATTTCTTTACCGATGCGCTCCTCCGGAAATTACACCTCACTGGCGTTCAACCAGCGGAAGGAAATGATCTCGAACTTGCGCCCGTGGGTAAGATTCGTCTGGCTGACGGGCTGGGTGGTGATATCCGGCTGATCCGCAGGATCGACGAAATCCCTGGCGCGCCGGACGGTGGCCTCGCACCGTGCGCGCGCCAGCACCTTGCCGTCGGGACTCCGGGCATCCCCGTAGGTGCGGACCCGAACTGCATCCCATCTCACTTGGCCCCGTAGGCGCCGCAGCTTTCGCGGACGACGAGGCGAGGGGTGAGCATCAGGCTGCGCGCGGGGAGAGTGGGGTCCGCGAGCCGATCGCGCATGGCTTGAAAAGCAACAATTGCGATGTTAAGGCAGGGTTGCTCCATCGTTGTCAACGGCACGGTCAGCAGGCTGGCAATACGCATATCGTCGAAACCAACGAGGCGGATTTGGTCCGGCACTCTAATGCACAAGCGGGTCAGTGTCTGCAGCAGTTGCGCGGCGATGTGGTCACTGGTGCAGAGAATGGCGTCGAGCTGGCGGGCCACGGCAAAGGAGCGCACGAACTTCTCATCCGCGGGATCGCCGGTGAGCACGAAGTCGGGGGCGATGGGAATGCCCCGGTCGAGCATGGCGACTCGCGCGCCCGCGATGCGCGCGTTCACCGTGGGCGCGGTGCTCGGGAGGGTGAGGTAGGCGAGGCGGCGCGCGCCCAGCTTGAGGAGGTGCGTGGCGAGCGTGTAGCCGCCCGTGAAGTTGTCGATACCCACGAGGTCGAAACCGCTGCGTTCGGGAAAGGGAAGGATGTCGCGATCAATGAGCACGACGGGAACGCCGGCTTTGTGAAGTTTGGTCGTGATGCGCTCGTTGGCGGCTTCACAATCGGAGCAGTGCTCGAAGGGGATAAAGAAAACGCCCACCGTGCGGCGTTCGATGAATTGGTCGCAAAGGGTCTCGGCGGCCTGGATGCTCAGGTCGGTTTCCGGGCTGAGCGGGTGCGCGGTGCCGCCCCAAAGCAAGCCGTAGTCGTGGACGCGGGCGAGACTGGCGAGTTCGCCGCAGATGGACTCAAAAATCTCGGTGTGTCGGAGGCTCGGCACGATGAGGCCGAGTTGGGCGAACGCGGGTGAAGCGGCGGCGGCCTCGCGCGGGTTGCGGACGTAAGTGCCGGAGCCGGCGCGGCGCGCAATGAGGCCCTGGGCTTGGAGGTCGCGCAGGGCGCGGCTGACGGTGGGGCGCGAAACGTGGAAGCGCTTCACAAGCTGGGCTTCGCTGGGCAGACGGTCGCCGGGGCGGTGTTTGCCGGAGTTGATCTCCGCGGCGAGCTGGCGTGAAACGGCGCGATGTTTGAGGCTGTCGGTCATGACGGATCTGCTAATAGCAGATTCAAAGCAGATAGGACAGCTTTTTTTAACCTGACATGTCATTTGCTGGCGCCGGGTGCCTGCCGTAGCTAGGGTCACCTCATGCAAATGCGCGCAAGCGGCTCCACCGCACTCCGTGATCCAACGGTCAAGATTACCCCCGCGCTGCTCGGGGCAACATTGGTCGGCGCGCTCGGCGGTCTGCTCTTTGGTTTCGACACGGCGGTCATTTCCGGATGCCAGGAGAGTCTGGTGCGGCTCTTTTCGCTCACGAAGGGCGAGCAGGGATTCATGACGGCCTCGGCGATGCTCGGTGCGGCGATTGGCGCGCTGGCCGCGGCAAAACCCGGCGACCTGTATGGCCGCCGTGACTGCCTGAAGATTGTCGCTATGTTCTATGTGCTCTGCGCCCTCGGTTGCGCGTTTGCCTCGTCGCTGTGGATGATCGTGGCAGCGCGCATTCTCGGCGGCTTGGCGGTGGGCGCGTCGTCGGTGCTGGGGCCAATCTATCTGGCGGAAATTGCGCCGGCCTCGTGGCGTGGACGGTTGGTGGCCTGCTTTCAAGTGAACATCGTGATTGGCGTGCTGATCGCCTACGGGTCAAACTATTTGCTCGGCTCGATGGATCTCGGCGCGGCGGAGTGGCGCTGGAAGCTCGGCATACAGGCGGTGCCGGCCGTTGGCTTTTTGACCCTGCTCTTTTTCATCCCGCGCAGTCCGCGCTGGCTGATGATGGTGGGCCGCCGGGACGAGGCGGCGACGGTGTTGCGGCTTACCGGCGTGGCGGATGTGGATCGCCAGCTTGCGGCGATTGAAACGTCGTTGCGCGAGGACATCTACGCGGGGCAAGCGCCGTTGTTCGTCAAATCGCACGCCCGGCCCATTTTCCTCGCGATCACGGTGGCGATGTTCAACCAGCTCGGCGGCATCAACGCGCTCTGGTATTACGCCGACCAGATTTTCGCCATGGCCGGTTTCGACAAGAACTCCAGCTCCTTACAGACGGTCATCCTCGGCACGGTCAATATCGTTGCGACACTGGTTGGCATGGCGGTCATTGACAAAGTGGGGCGGAAAGCGCTGCTCATCTGGGGGACGGTCGGCGGTGGCATCAGCCTGGGCCTGGTGACGTGGATCTTCAATGCCAACGTTCACGCCGACTGGCTGGTGTGGCTGCTCGGCGGCATGGTCGTGTGCCATGCCTTTGGGCAGGGCGCGGTCATCTGGGTGTTTATCAGCGAGATATTTCCCACCGCGGTGCGCAGCAAAGGGCAGACGCTGGGCAGCTTCACGCACTGGTTCATGGCGATGCTCGTTTCCTGGATATTCCCCCTCGTGGCGCGTGAACTCGGCCAGCCCGGTGCCGGCCTGCCCTTCGCCTTCTTCGCCGCGATGATGGTCGTGCAGTTGTTTGTGGTCGGGCTGTGGTTCCCGGAAACCAAGCAAGTCGCGCTGGAAGACATGGAGCGCACGCTGAAGTCAAAATGAGCACGCCGTTATCCAACATGAACCGTTCCTGCCAAACCTTTCCCGCCCGCATCGTTCCGGGCCACCGGGTGGCCTCCGGCCAGAACGGCAACCCGCTCTTTCCCGGCGGCACGCTGAAGATGCAGAGGCCGTTTTTCCAAGCGCTCGGCCTCGATCTGAGCCCCTACCACCGCGGCACGCTGAACGTGGGCATCGCGCCGCTGCGGCATCGCGTCCTCGCGCCGCGCCTGACGTTGCGCGGTGTAAGATGGCATCCCACGGAACCGGCGGAGGATTTCTCGTTCTTCGACGTGCGCCTGCTTCGCGACGGCGCGACGGCGGCGGAAGGACTGATTTACTATCCGCATCCCGACACCAAACCCACGCATTTTCAGAAACTGGATGTGCTGGAGCTGCTGCTGCCGTTCGTCAACGGCCTGAGCTATGGCGCGGAGATCCGGCTCGAAGTGCCCACCGAGCAAATGCTCATCGAACCCTCCTGATCCAATAAACCAAACCAATGTCCATCAAACGCACCCTCACCGCCCGCATGTCTAACAAAACCATTTGGCCGGCTGTCCCTCTTCGGTCGGCTCTCGTCACAGCCCTGCTGCTCGCGCCGCTGGCTGCGCTGCACGCCGCCGACTCGCCGCAGCCCGCAGCCAGGATCGAACTCTTAACCCAGCTGTATCTGTTCAACACCACGCAACCCGCGCAGAGCGCCCTCACCGCACAGGCGCCTCAGGGCGAATTCGCTGCGCCGGCGAATACAACCAACGGCTTTACCGTCAAGTTCACGGTGGACTTGAAGAAGATCGACGGCGAGAAAAACATTCTCGAAATCCCGGGCGTACTCAGCGTCCGCCTTCGTCAGCACAATCCATCCGATCGCAACCGCCAGAATTACCCGGCGTTCAAAATGCCTGACGGCTCGGTGCCGGTGCTGGAAGCGACGGTCGTGCTCCATTCGGTCGAGCATCCCGACTGGAAGAATATGACGATCGGCATTCCGCTCGCGATGCTCAAGAAGCCGGCAGGCCAGCACGAGGTCGTCCTCAACTTCTCAGGTGCGCGCTGGACAATGTACGTGGACGGCGAATTGCTCGATAACGACTTCCCGTTCGGTTACCCACAATGGCCGGAGAAGAATGCGTGGAAGCTGGATGCCGGGTATGTGAACAAAGCGGCACTCCATCTCCCTGCAATCACGCCCGAACAGCAGCTGGCGAAAAAGCCCGATCTTGCGCCGGTTCAGTATTGGACGCCAGCCGGACACAACAACTGGGTGGGTGATGTCGCGACGTTCTATCACCAGGGGCGCTACCACGTCTTCTATTTGTATGATCGGCGCCATCACCAGAGCAAATTCGGGCAGGGTGCACACTACTTCGAGCACCTTTCCACGACCGACTTCAAGACATGGACCGAACACGAGGCGGCGACGCCTTTGGACGAACAATGGGAGTGCATCGGCACGGGCACGCCGTTCGTTTTCAATGGCAAATTCTGTCTCAGCTACGGCTTGCACACCACCCGCGTTTACCCGGATGAGAAGACAACACTTCCAGCGCAATATGAATACCTGAAAAAGAACGGGCACTCGGGCGAATTCAAACGTGCCGCAACGCCTGGTGTGCCTGCCGGTGCGACCTATTCCATCAGCGAGGATGGGGTCGCGAAATTCAAGAAGACCTCGATCATGTTCCACCCCTGCGAGAACCCCAGCGTCTATACCGATCCCAGCGGCAAGCTGCGAATGCTGGCCAACTATCGCTCCAAGGGCATTTGGGAGTCGGAGTCCATCGACGGCGGCTGGCGCTGTGTCAGTTCGGAATTTCCACCCGGAGGCGACTGCACCATCTTCTTCCGCTGGGGGAAGTTCGATTACATCATTGGTGGTTTCAAGGACCTCTGGTCTAAACCTGCCGATGCGCCGGACTCGGCCTATGCGAGTCTGGTCGCGAAGGGGCTTGATTTCTACGACGGCTCGGCCGTGCCGGCGATCTCGGAAATCGCCGATGGCCGGTTTCTGATGGCGGCGTGGATTCCGATCCGCGGCTGGGGCGGTCCGCTGGTTATTCGCGAGCTGATCCAGTTTCCTGACGGCAGGATCGGCTCAAAGTGGATGCCGGAGGTCATGCCTGAGATGGGGAGCCTGAAGACCGTGGCGGCGAGCGTTACAGGTGTGACCAACCTCCCGGCGGACAGCAAGTCGTACATGCTGGTCTTTGATGTGCAGCCTGCTGAGGCCAGGAAGGGCAAGTTCGGCATTTCGTTCCTGCCTGAGAATGGAGATCAGGCGGCTTGCGAGTTCCAGCTTCGCCTCGATGATATGCGTGCGCAGTTTGCGCATGGTTCGCTGACGAACTTTGCGGGCAGTCAAAAGACTCTGCGAGAGGGCGCTGCGCCTCACCTTGCCGGCGACTATGCGATCGAGAACCTCATAGGTGCTGACCAGCCCTTCACCGTTCGCTTGATTGTGAAGGGCGATGACAAACTTGGGGGGAGTCTGATTGATGCGGAGATTGCCGGGCAGCGCACAATGATTACGTATCGCGCGAATCTAACCGTGAAGAAAATGGTCATCAGGGCGGAGGGCGTAGAGCTGAAGAATGTGAAGATTGCGCCGCTAGAGAAGAGATGAAGGAGTCATTATATGGGGTCAGTCCCGAATGGCGCTAACTTAACGTGCTTTTGGGATTTCCGAGAGCGGCTTGCGCCTGCGGACGCCGGGGACGGTTTCCAGGATTAGAGTTTGGGTGATTTCCCGCATTTCACGGACGGTTTCCTCCAGGCTTTTGTGATTGTCGATCG
>CAMDLP010000107.1 GCA_945901795.1 Akkermansia muciniphila
TCAAGCGATCGACAATCACAAAAGCCTGGAGGAAACCGTCCGTGAAATGCGGGAAATCACCCAAACTCTAATCCTGGAAACCGTCCCCGGCGTCCGCAGGCGCAAGCCGCTCTCGGAAATCCCAAAAGCACGTTAAGTTAGCGCCATTCCGGTCTGACTCCATTCGGCGCGTTATGCTGCCCGTCACCGGTTGACACCTGCCACTGCGGCATGGATACGCAAACACGCCCCATCGAAACCGGCTGCCCACTCCTCACAGACGAGGAAGCCTGCCAATACCTCCGCATCCGCCAGCGCCAGCTCTATTCATGGCGCATGCTGGGTGTCATTCCGTTCATCCGCATCGGCCGCTCAATCCGCTACCGGCTGCGTGACCTTGATGCCGCGATCGAAGCAATGACGGTGACACCCTTGTCCGGAGCGGCTCAGAAAAATCGGAACCACGGCCATCCAACATCCGTTGCGCCGACCTCATCCAAACTCAGCACCCAACTGCCCCAATGAGCGCCTGTTCAAATAATACTCCAGAGGCCCTGCTCGAAGTGGTCCAAGCCAGTCCGACATCCCAGGCATCGGTCAGGGATTTGTTGAAACTCCAAAATCGGTTGATGACATGTGTGGCCGACGGACTTCGCCGTGCGGGATTCAAGCCGCGCCGTGCCGGATGCATGCTGCACATGAAACAGCACCATCCGGTCACGATCTGGCTGACCAGTTATGCTTTGGACACCAGATGGTGGCGCGTCACCTACCGATTCGAACGCATCAGCAGGCGTGGTGAACTGACCTTGCATCGTGACGAATTCACCCCGCAGACCATTGCGGATCTGGCGAAGTTCCTCCGCGAGGCTGCCGCCTGGAGCTGGCCGCTCTTCACCCATTGCCACGACTATCCGCACTATGCGTGGTCGCGGATGGCTGCCGAATCCTACGCCCAATGCCGGTTGGAGCGTGAATCGTGGATGGATTTGGAAAAACCGGAGGCCGCGGAATGAGAGATCTTTCAGAAATTCGCGGCTACTATGAATCTAACGACGAATCGTTGCGTGCGGTCGCCGGGCTATTCTCGGTGCCTCTCGACACGCTCAAGAAGAGGGCGGCCAAGGAAAAATGGCACCGCCGCGAGGATCATTGTAATTTGCCGGGGCCTGAGAATGGCACCATTGGCGAGGTTGGTGCCAAAAGTGCCGTTCATGAAATGGCACCAACACCGGAAAATGGCACCGAAAATGACACCGTCTCGGATCCTGGTGCCAAAAGTGCCGTTTTGGAAATGGCACCAGCCCGAAAAAATGGCACCAAGAATGGCACCGGCACTTCTGCCCAAAATGGCACCCCCGCCATCCCGGACGACATCAACACCCTCGACCGCCTCGCTGCAGTGCGGTTCTACGCCGACACCCTCAATTGGGCCGTTCACCCGCTGCTGGCACCCGACCGCGGCGACCCTCAGGAACGTGGCAAGAAGCCGTTGCTCAAGGGTTGGCGTAACCACATCGCCGCAGACATCACCCTGGATTTCCTGGCCAAATACTTCGGTCCCGGCACCACCCACAACATCGGCTGCGTCGTTCGAGCGCCGTTCGTCCATGTCGATCTCGACAGCAAACCGGATGCCGGGGCCTCGGTGATGGCATGGCTCGCGACCCAGCCGGATCTATCAGCGGTCCCGCGTGAACGCACGGGCGGCGGGGCCCATCTGGCGTTCATCTGCCGCGACATCCCCGAAGTGGCGATGATGGCGAAGAAGGCTCCGACCTGCCAGATCAACGACAAGGTGGGTGCCGAACTCTACCTCGACGGGCTGAACCTTGCCCTCTCCCCGTCCATCCACAAAAGCGGCCACCGATATACCTGGGAGGTGACCGGAGACATCCCGGAAGTGAAGTGGGCCGATCTCTGCCGCTGGTTCGGCTTCGCCACGCTGGAAACCAAGAAACCCGGCCGTCCCTCGAAGGAGAAACCGTGGTGGACCAAGTGGCCCGAGGATCTTCGAACCCTCGACCTGACGGGCATCATGGACCAGTTCGACCTGCTGGGAAACTGCCTTGATCCCGACCAGAGCAAATGGTCGGCGCGCTGTCCGTGGCAACACCAACACAGCGGGGGTGCGGTCGCCGAAGCGGGATCCGACACGGTCATTTTCAACGCCCCGGAAATCATGCCGGCATTCCGCTGTCTGCACTCCCACTGCGAAGCACGCGGCATCAAGGATCTCATTGAATGGCTCGATGCGCAAAAGCCCGGCATCATCGCCGCCCGATGCGCCAGACTCCGCGCCTGGTCCCCCGGCAGCAAAGGCCAAAGCGGCCGCCCGCGCATTGTCCTTCCCGGCACCGGCCGCAGCCACAGCGACTTTGCCGCGGATCTGAGTGCCGCCATCGCCCCGACCCTCGACCTGTTCCGGTTTCGCGGCAACATCGTCGAGATCCAGCCCTCCGAGGATTCGACCTCCCCGGGCGGCGTGGGCGGCGACACTCTCCAGTCATTGTGCCCCGCCGAGGTCGTTACCGCGGTCGAGCGCACGGTAGAGGTTGGTGTGCTGCGCGAGGATGATTCAGGCGATCCGGTTTTCTTGACCAAGAGCATGAACGAGAGTGATGCCCGCATCACCTTGCTCAACCGCGGTTTCCGCACCCGGCTGCCCCGCATTAGTCGGCTCTTGGACGTGCCTGTGCCGCAATGGTCCGAGGATGGCGGTCTGTTATATCCCGCCACCGGATATGACGCCCGCTTCGGGACCTGGCTGAATCCGAACGCGCCGCAACTGCGCACAATGGGAATTTCCGAAGCACTCGACCTGCTGCTCGGTGAACTACTCGCCAACCCGGAAGACGGCGGGTTCTGGTGGCGCGATCAACAAGCCCGCATTCTCGCCCTCGCCCGCATCGTCACCCCGTTCTGCCGTGGGCTGATGGGCTGGAAGCGCTCGCCGCTTTGGATTTTCGACGGCAACCGTGAGGGTAGCGGTAAGGACACCTGCTCCAACGTAGCCTATCTTCTGTATTCGGGCCGTCCAGTCAGCGGGGCCCCAACCGGCAAGGATGGTGATGACGAACTCCGCAAACGCATCACCGCATCGCTTCTCTCCGGAGCTCGTTTCTTCCACCTGGCCAACATGAAGGGTCACATCAACCTCCCATGCTTGGAGGCCGCCACAGACAACACCGGTGTTTGGGAGGACCGCCTCCTGGGGGTCAGCAAGGCACTCGTCCTGTCCAACGAAATGGAGTTTTCCATCACCGCAAACAATGCCACCTGGGAACCCGACATCGAGCGCCGCTGCCGCCGCATCAGCCTGTGTTTAACGCCGGATAACGTTAATGGTCACAAATACCGCCATCCGCTGCTTGACCTGTGGATCAAGCGGCACCGCGACGACCTGCTCTCAGCCGTCAACGCCATGGTCAGCCATTGGGTGCGTCAGGGATGCCCGCACGGCCCGCTGGCCTTTTCCTCGTTTCCGGAGTGGGGTCACATCGTTGGCGGCATCTTTCACGCCTGTGGGCTTTCCGACCCGTGCCAGCCCAACGAGGAGAGCGTCACGTCCGGCGACCAGTTCACCCATGCGATGCGCGAGTTCTTCAAGCTGGCGATGCAGCATTTCGGCGACCGCTCGGTTCCCAAACAGGAATTTCAGGAGTTCCTCCAGCGAGACGAATGCGTCCACAACATCTTTGAGTGGATCGACTTCGCTGCGCGGCGTGGAATGATCAGCTTTGGCAAGCTGCTGGTGAAGTTCGACAAGCGCGAACTCGGAGGCATCACCCTGCGCATCAATCAGACTTCCAAGAACCGGGCCGACTACCGGTTTTCTCAAAATAATGGCCCGTCCGGCGACTTATTCACATCCCTAGCCCCATCCTCCGCGCGGGGAAGTGGGGAAGTTGGGGATGTTTCCTACTCAGTCCCGTGCGAGGACATAAATACACCCGAAAACAATGGTGCCAAATCTGATGAATTAAATGCTTTCTATAGGAGCGAGGGTCAGAACGCTTCAAACATCCCCACTTCCCCGCGAGCGGTCTTCTGTTCACAACGCCCCGACCTCGACCGCGTCGCACTCGACCTGACCGGAGCCGACCGGATCGCGCTGGACATCGAAACCTACGGCCAGCGCAAAGGCGACGGACTCGACCCGTGGAAAGGCGACATCCGCCTGCTCACCCTCAGCCGTCAGGGCGGCACCATCTGGACCATCGACCTCCGCGCCGTTGGATATGAACTCGGTCCGCTCAAGGACATCCTCGAAGACGCGGGCATCATCGCCCACAATGCCAAATTCGACCTGCTTTGGCTGCGCGTGAAATGCGGGCTGTTCGCCAAGCGCGTCCATTGCACGCTCACCGCCGCCCGTCTGCTGGTGGCCGGCACCAAACCCGGCAACGACCTCGATAAATGCCTGGAGCGATACCTCGGCATCCAACCAGCCGCCGACCACAGCCGTTCCGATTGGGCGTCGATGCTGCTCACCGAGGACCAGCTCGCCTATGCGACCCGCGACGTGGCCCACCTCCACGACCTGCTCGCCACCATGGAATCCGAGTTGGAGGCATCCGGATTGGACACTGTATGGGCGTTGGAGTGCGCATTGTTGCCCTGCGTGGTGGGGATGGAAGCCACGGGCATCCACGTGGAGCGTGAGAAGCTCCGGAAGATCGCCGACGAGGCGCTCAAGCTCGCCCAAGTGGCGGCCGACAACCTCCGCACCGCCCTCGGCAACCCGTCGATCAATCCGGCCAGCCCGGGCCAGTTGCTCACCGCGCTGCGGGCGAAAGGTCTCAAACTCGAATCCACTGCCGAGGAAAAACTCAAGGAAGCCGACGACGACCTCCTGGTTCCCCTGGTGCTGGAATTCCGCGAGGCGAGCAAACGCGCCCAGCAGGCGGAAGCCTTGATCGACCACATCCAACAGGACGGCCGCATCCACGGACGCTTCGAGCCGCTCGGCACCGCCACCGGACGATTCTCATCCAAGGAGCCGAACCTCCAGAACATCGGGCGGGGTGAAATCCGCGAGGCGTTCACCGCACCGGAGGGCAAGCGCCTGATCGTCGCCGACTACTCGCAGATCGAGTTGCGTGCCGCCGCCGCGATTGCCGGTGAAACGAAGATGATTGAAGCCTACAAGGCGGGCGCGGACCTTCACAAATTCACCGCCGCCACCGTGCTCGGGAAACCGGAACACGAAGTGACGAAGCCGGACCGGCAGTTGGCGAAGGCGGTAAACTTCGGACTCATCTACGGCCAGTCCGCTCCAGGACTCGTCCGCTACGCCGCCACCTCCTACGGCGTCACGATGGATGAGGACGAGGCGACCCGCATCCGCCAGGCGTTCTTCCGCACCTACTCGCGTCTCCGCCAATGGCACGGCACCAGCCACAATCAGGCGGAGGAAGGCATCACGGAAGTCCGCACCCGCACCGGCCGCCGCCGCTTGATTCCAAGCACCGCGTCCGACTGGGAACGATTCACCGCCATCGTGAACACGCCGGTCCAGGGCGGCACCGCCGACGGCATGAAACACGCCCTCGTACTCATCCACGAACGCCTGCCGAAATCCGCCCGCATCGTCTCCACCGTGCATGACGAGGTCGTCGTCGAGTGCCGCGAGGAATCCGCCGACGAGTGCCGGGAAATCATCACGACCGCGATGGTCGAAGCCATGGCCGCCCTCTTCCCCGAGGTGCCGGTCGAAGTCGAAGCGAACGTCTGCACCACCTGGGCCGAGAAATGAACTCCGACGACTACTCACGAAAGCAGAAGGCCCGCGATTCGGAATACGAACGCGAATACAAGGCGTGGATCGATTCCCTGCCGCCTGACGAACGGCGCAAACTCGAAGCCCAAGGACTCGCGTCCCCTTCCCTCGCCCACCACGGCAACGGAGCCGCCAAGGGTGATGCCGCCGACAGTCCGCTGATGCGCGAGGGTGACGACCCGGCATTGATTCCAGATCCGGAACCGGAACCTGCCAACGAAACCTGCGACACCGAATCCGTGCACAGTGCGATCCGCCGAGTGGTGGCTGAAATCCTCTGCCACGCCAACGCCCGCCTCACCACCGAGTGCATCGCCCTGGTCAGCGGTCTGGCCTACACCGGCTCGTCGATGACCGAGATCGCCAAACGCCACGGCATCTCCCGTGCGGCGGTTTCCAAACGATGCGTCGAGCTAACCGAGCTGCTCGATCTTCCACCCTCCCGCGCCATGCGTTCGTTGACAGCCCGCAAGCGGTATCGCGACGCCAGACTCAAATCCACCCGATCCCATGAACACACCCATCCTTCTTCCTAATCCAAAGGTCAGCATCAGCCCGGTCGGCATGCAGATCACCAGCGAACTGAGCTTCGATGAATGGAGCGAACTCGCCACCTCCATCGGCCAGGCCGCCCGCTCCATCGGCTTCATCATCGGCGACTGGCTCGTCTATGGCCAAAGCCTGTTCGGCACCGACGGCTTCCCCGACAAGAAAGTCGATTCCGCATCCTATCAGCTCGCCATTGCCGCCACCGGCCTCGACCTCTCCACGCTCCAGAACTACGCCTACGTTTCGCGCAACATCCCGTATTCGCTGCGCACCGAACGACTCTCGTGGGAACACCACCGCCTGATGGCGAAACTCCCCGAGGGCGAACAGCAGGACTGGATCGAAGCCTGCGTGGCCGAAGAGGATGCCGGACGCCGAATGTCCACCCGCCGCCTCCGCAAGTCGCTCAACCTCGGCCGCGTGGCGACCGACAAGGATCTCGAACCCGACGACTCCGACAAGGGGATCGAAAACCACATCCCATTCGTGAACCGCCTCGTCGTCTGGTGGAAACGGATGCAGGCCGACCGCTTTCTGTTCGACGCCACCGACGAACA
>CAMDLP010000108.1 GCA_945901795.1 Akkermansia muciniphila
CTGCGTCGCCACGCACCCATGCTACACCCGGAGCGTCACCGCTCCCAGCGTAGGGCTTGTGGCCAGAGCTACTGGCTAGGTTTTCTCTGTAAGACTCTTTCATTCTCTATTCCAAGCCGGTTTATCCCGGCGCTTTCACTGACCCCGGCTACTCTCTGTAACTGGCAAGCCGGAGGAACCAAGGAGCGGTGGGCGGATGGGAATGATTCAGGCACTCGCCCCTAGAGACCAATGAGCGGAGTGTCCTCAAATCCCTCTTCGTCATCTGCTGCTTTATTGGAGTTGCCAGGTGATGGTGAACTTCAACCCCGTTCCGCCTCAATCTTCAACCCAACGGCGACCCCCACCAAGGTCCGCCGTTTTTGTTTGCCGTAAATCCGCGCCCGCCATTCCGCCGCATGGATCGCGCGGAACGGCAAGCGTTCGAAATGAAAAATCCCGCGGACCGTTTGACCGGCCGCGGGATCTTTCTGAAAAAGTGGAGGCGAGGGGAGTCGAACCCCTGTCCGAAACGCCGTCAACACTGGCATCTACACGTTTAGCATGATGTCTGGAGTTTCGGACGGGCTGGGCCCTCATGCAGCGTTGCTCGTCCTAGAAACCTGTTTGATCTCGGAAAATCGCCCGGTTACCCGACGTTAATCCCAGCCTGCTAAGTGTTCGCCATCCCCCTCAGCAGGTGTCGGGGTTCAGACGTGGTCGTCAATTAAGCGGCCAGTGCGAGCTCGTTAGAGTCTGCATTTATTTGTTTTGAGCGGCTTTTTAAAGAGGCCAACCGATCAACCTCTACGTGCAACCAGCGCGTCAAACATCCCGTCGAAACCAGAACGCCCCCGTCACTTGTGACGTCGCGAACATGCATCAGATGCCGCCCGGATCAATGAGAATCTAGAATTTCATCCGCCGGAGGCAGTCCATCGACCGTGGAAAACAACAGGGGTTCCTTGATATGGGGTCGCAGCGGAGTGATGATCCCATTGTCCAAGCGGTAAATCCAGCTGTGGATGGAAATCTCCTGACCCCGCTCCCAAGCGTCCTCTAAAATCGTCGTGCGGGCGACGTGGCGGGCTTGGGCAAGCACATTGAGCTCACACAAGCGGTCCACGGCGGCCTCGGGTTCCAGGGCGTCGAGCTCCTTGCGATGGACGCGGCTGAGTGAGCGAATACCCGCCAGCCAGTTGTCGATCATCCCGTGCCGAAAATTCTCCAGAGCGGCCTGCACGCCGCCGCAGCCGTAGTGGCCGCAGACGATGATGTGGCGGACTTTGAGGACATCCACGGCGTATTGAATGACGGCGAGTACGTTGAAATCCGTCTCCGCAACGACGTTCGCCACGTTGCGATGAACGAAAATTTCTCCGGGTGCCAGGCCGGTGATCTGGTTGGCTGGCACACGGCTGTCCGAGCAGCCGATCCATAAATACTCGGGATGTTGCTGGTTCGCGAGATTGCGAAAAAAATCCGGATCGTTCGCATGGATCGAGTTGGCCCAGACTTTGTTGTTGTCCAGAAGATGAATGAGTGAATGCATCGTGGCGGCGAGTGAAGCGGGAATAACCGGGCTCGTCCATCGTCAGTTTTTTCATGCAATCCATAGCCACTCGTATCCTTTCCCTGTCCATCTTGAGAACATGCCTGGCCGTGAAATAAATTGGAATTACCCGAAGGAGCTGCCGGTGGTCGAGCATCGCGAGGAAATCCTTGCTGCCATCCGTGCGCATCCGGTGGTGGTCGTCGTCAGTGAAACCGGCTCCGGAAAAACCACCCAGCTGCCGAAAATGGTCGCCGAAGCACTCGGCGACGATGGCGGGCGCATCGGCTGCACCCAGCCCCGGCGGCTCGCGGCCGCCAGCGTCTCGAAGCGCGTGGCGGAGGAGCTGCAGGTCCCGCTCGGCGACTACGTCGGCTACCAAGTCCGCTTCGAGGACCGCACCTCGCGGGAGACGCGGATTAAATTCATGACCGACGGCATCCTGCTGGCGGAAACCCAGGGCGATCGCGACCTTAAACAATACGAGGCGCTCATCCTCGACGAAGCGCACGAACGCTCGCTCAACATCGACTTCCTGCTAGGCTACGTGAAGCGCCTGCTGGAGCGCCGGAAAGACCTGAAACTCGTCATTTCCTCCGCCACCCTCGACGCCGGATCGTTCGCGGAATTCTTCTCGTTCAACGGCGTGCCCGCGCCGGTCATCGAGGCGCCCGGCCGGATGTTTCCGGTCGCGGAATTTTTCCTGCCGCCCTTCGACGACGAGGACCTCGCCCAACACGTCGCCCGCGCCGTGGACTACCTCGGCGACGTCGAACCGAATGGCGACGTCCTGATTTTTCTCCCCGGCGAGCGCGAAATCCGCGAGTGCGCCGATGCGCTCGACGGCCGCCAATACCGCGGCACCGAAGTGCTGCCGTTGTTCGCCCGGCTCGGCCTCGGCGATCAGCAACGCGTTTTCAATCCGGGCAACAAGCGCCGCCTCATTCTCGCCACCAACGTCGCGGAAACTTCTCTAACAATCCCACGCATCGCCTGCGTGATCGATAGCGGCATCGCGCGGGTCAGCCGCTGGAGTCCGGGAAAAGGCGTGCAGCGCCTGCAAATCGAGCCAGTCAGCCAGGCCAGTGCCCGCCAGCGGAAAGGTCGCTGCGGCCGCGTTAGGGACGGCGTTTGCGTCCGGCTTTACGAGGAAACCGAACTCACCGAACGCCCGGAATTCACCGACCCGGAAATCCGCCGCAGTTCTCTAGCAGGCGTGATCCTGCGGATGAAAGCGCTCAACCTGCCGGAGATCGACGAGTTTCCGTTCCTCGATCCACCGTCGCCGAAAGCCGTTTCCGAAGGCTACCGCACGCTGCGCGAGGTCAACGCGCTCGATAAGGAAAAGCGCCTCACCGACTACGGCCGCCAGATCGCGCGGCTGCCGGTCGATCCGCGGTTAGGGCGGATGCTCATCGAAGCCCGCAAGGAACATTGCCTCGCGGAAGTCCTGCCCATCGTCGCCGCGCTGGAGTCGAGCGACCCGCGCGAACGCCCGGCGGAGAAAGCCCGCGAGGCCGACGCCGCACACGCCCGCTGGAAGGACGGCGACAGCGATTTCATCTCACTCCTCCGCCTCTGGAACGACCTCGCGAAATTCCGCGACAACCGCGGCCGCTGGCAGCGCAACGCCTTGCGCAAATTCTGCGGACCTGCGTTTCTCAACGCCCGCCGCGTGATGGAATGGGCGAACGTCCGCGACGAGCTCGCTGATCTGCTAGAGCGCGAGTGGAAGCTCAAGATCGGCGGCATCGGCGACGATCTATCCGGTGCGGCGAACTACGCCACGCTCCACAAAGCACTTCTCGCAGGCGTGCCGCGGCAGTTCGGCGTGTGGGACCGCGAGTCGAAATCCTACCGCAGCGCGAACGGCGGATTCTTCGCGGTGTTTCCCGGCTCCGGTTTGTTTTCCCTGCCCAAGCGCTTCGAGTGGGTGATGGGCATGGAACTCGTCGAAACCTCGCGCCTCTGGGCGCGGCGGGTTGCTAGGATTGATCCCGCGTGGGTCGAGCAAGTCGCGCCACACCTGTGCAAGAGCAAGTATGGCGAGGCGCATTGGGACGAAGCCCAAGGCGCGGTCTATGGCAAAGAAACCGTGATCTGCGGCGGCCTGCCTGTCGTCGCCGGGCGGCGAATCCACTACGGCCGCGTCGATCCCGTAGCTGCTCGAACAATTTTCCTGCGGGAAGGCATCATCGCCAACGGCCTGCGCAAGCGCTGCAAGTTCCTCGACCACGTGCTCGAAATGCGCGGCGAGATTGAGGCCATCGAACAGAAACTCCGCCGCCCCGGCGGCCTGTGGAGCGACGAGGCGGTGCTGCGGTTTTACGAGGAGCGCATCCCGGAAGATATCAACACCGCCGCCGCGTTTCACAAGTGGCTGGAGAAAAACGAGGATGTCCTGATGCTCGGCGTCGGCGACGTGGTGGACGAGGATCTCGAATACCTCGGCCTCGCGGGTTTCCCCGACAGCATCACCCACGCTGATCAGGAATATTCGCTCTACTACCACACCGCGCAGGGCGAGCGCGACGACGGCGTCACGCTCGGCGTCCACGTCGATCAATTACCGAAACTCCCGGACTGGCTGCCCGCCTGGGGTGCCGATGGGAACCTGCGCGAGCGCGCGGAAATCCTGCTGCGCTCGCTGCCGAAAGATTACCGCCGGATCTGCCAGCCCATCGCCCCGGCGGCGGATAGCTTTGCCGAGCTCTGGAGCTTCGCGCCCAAGGACCGCTCCATCTATCAAGCTCTATCCGAGCACATGAAGGATCGCAACGGCGTCTATGTTCCCGTCGGCGAATACGACCTCAGCAAGCTCCCTCCCGAACTCGTCACGAAAATCTGGGTCTGCGACGACGACGCCAACGAACTCGCCATGGGCGACGACGTGGCCGTGCTCAAGCTCCAACTCGCCGACCGCATGCGCGTCCGTTTCGAGGCCGCGGCGAACGCCGATATCGAGCGCAAGGGCATCAGTTCGTGGGACGGCGAGAGCCTGCCGGAGCTGGTGATGACAGCCGGCGGTGCTGCCTATCCGGCGCTGGTGGACGAGGGCAAAACCGTCGGCGTCCGCGCCTTCACCTGCGCCGCCGAGGCGGCGGAATCCCACCGTGCGGGCGGGGCGCGTCTGCTGTGGCTGGCCCACGCTGACCAAGTCGCCTATCTGAAAAAGAAATTCCCGCTCGGCCTGATGGCGAAGGTCGAGTTGCCGCGCCTCGGTCCCGGCGGCACCTCGCTCGACACGCTCATCCTGCTCGCCGCGGAAGGCGCTGCTAGAGGCGCTTTCCCGAGATCGCCCGACGAGTTCGCCACGCTCAAGGAGCAGGCGAGGGGACACTGGTATGAAGCCGCCGCCGTCATTGGCAAGGCGATGGACGAGATTTTCGAGATCCTGCCGGAAATCCAGCGCTGGATCGCCGCCAACCGGAATGACCGCAACCTCGGCGAGATCGCGGAGGACCTCGAAGAGCAGCTCGCCTGGCTCTTCCGCAAGGACTTCGCCTGGCGTGCTGGCTTCGCCGGTCTGCGCGAATACCCGCGCCGGCTGCGCGCCATCCGCTCGCGGTTAGGGCGTCTTTCCTCGCTGCCCATCGTCAAGGATCTGGAGAAAATGCAGCGCCTCCGCCGCCTCTGGCAGCCGTGGTTCCAGCGCTGGACCGGCAGCCCTGAAGACCCGCGCTCCTGGCCGCATGGCTGGGCGCTGGAGGAATACCGCGTTTCCCTCTTCGCCCCGGACATCCCGCTGATAGGCAAGGTTTCCGAGAAGCGGATCGAGGAGATGATTTTGGGCTGACAACCTCACGCTTGTCGTCCTCCCCGAAACGAGGTGACTGCAAGGGGGATAATGATCAAAGGGCCGTGACGAAACAGAAGGTGATGTCCGCGACAAAGGTGGGATGGAACTCGGTATTCAAATGATTGATGACCGCCGACGCGGTGAGCATGCTTCCAACAAATATTCGCTAATCCGCTCAATAAATTAAAAAATAATTTCGACTTTTTTGAATTATTGAGTTGCGAGGTCTTTTTTTTGAGAAAAATGCAGTTTAATTAACCTGGCTGAAGCGCGTGCGGGGCGTGCGCGATGCCGCAGGCGCTTGTTCCTGCGAGGTGTTGCGATGCTTTTCAGGGTCTTTGAATCGTTCGTTTGACATCGCTGTTTCATTCGCTTGATTCGGCCTTAACTATGCGCGCAGTGACCATCCCTGAATCTGGATCGAAGAGGAAATTATTGGATGCTGCCGAGCAATTGTTCGCCGAAAAGGGCTTCGAGGCGGTTTCCGTCAGGGATATCACCCAGCTGGCGAAGGCGAACGTGGCGGCGGTCAATTACCACTTCGGCAGTCGCGACGGTTTGCTGTCGCTGGTGATGATGCGCTACATGCTGCCGGTCACCGAGGCGCGGCTGACGCGGCTGGATGCGATCGAAAGGAAGTGGACGGGAAAGTCCGCGCCGCTGGAGGAAATCATCGACGCCTTGGTGCGGCCACTCGTCGGGCAGGTGAGGAAATCCGAGCTGTCCGAGCGGCTGTTTTACAAGTTGCTGGGGCGGATTTTCACGCAGCAGGCGGATGGTTTGCCCGCGCCGGTCGAGGAGCAGCTTCGGCAGGTGCTGGAGCGTTTCATGCGGGCGTTTGGCAAGGCGCTTCCAACGGTCGATTCGGAAGATTTGATCTGGCGGATCCACTTCATGGTAGGCGGGATGATTCATCTGCTGACTCATCAGAACATGCTCCACCGTCCCACTCGTGGCGCGTCCGGGGGGCCGACCATGGAGGCCACGTTGAGCCGCTTCATCCGTTACTCCGCGGTCGGGCTGCGCGAGGGCGCGGAAGCGGAGGCTCCGGTGAAAAAGGGTCCGCAGGCGACCTTTGATTTTTGAGCGGGACGCCGGCGATTCCGCGCCGGTCCAGGGCGGTTGTCTGGTTAGCTGATTTTTGGAGGGGAAGTTTTGAGGAGGCGCAAGGCGGCGTGGGGTTTGGCGCTGTGGTGGTGGAAGCCGGCGTTGAGGGTCTCGAAAACTTCCGCGTCGTGAAGCCGCAGGATGGCTCCCCTCAA
>CAMDLP010000109.1 GCA_945901795.1 Akkermansia muciniphila
AAACCGAAAGGCCGGGAGTTTAACACTCCCGGCCTTTCGCACATTGGCGGCGGTTTGCAACCGCCATGGGTGGGAGCGTCGGATTCGGGGCCCGACTCATGCCTTGGAGATTCACCTGCGCGCGAAGAAGACCGTGGCGAAGAAACACCGGGCCCGGGGCTTTTATGAAGAACCCACGTGCAAATCAACAACCCACATGCTTAATTCCACTCGCATGAAAAACCGATTTCACTCCCTTTCAGTATTCACCGCTTTCTGCCGGACCGCGCTGTCAGTGCGTGCCGCAATCCTCGGCCTCGCCCTGCTCCTGGGCATGGTTCCGAAGGCCTGCGCCGATACCACCGTCACCGACGGACAAACTTACTCGATCGATGACACGAACACCACACTCAGTGGAACAAGCAGAACGTGGAATGAAACCGGCACCTTGACCTTGCACAACGGCTCCGATCTTTACTCAAATACCACTCAAACCCAGACGTTGCACAACAACGCCGCCATTGTTTTCGCCGGCACGACCGGCACGGTCACGCTGCGTTTCAACGGAAACGACATGGACCACATCTTGAATGGCGCGATCAGTTCGACCGCCACCGGAGCCGGGCTTCTCGATATTTATACGGGCTATGAAGGAACCAATGGCGGCGACCACGCGTCGCTGACTTTCAACAACGGGATTCCCAATGCCGGCGATGGCAGCGCGATGTCGTTGAAAGTGACCTTCCGGTCGCAAACCGCTCAGCCCAATTACGTCAACCTCAAGGGAGTGAATTCATTCACCGGCCCGATCACCCTGGTTCAAGGTTCGGGACCGCCGACCGGCTATTTCACGATCGGTGGCACCTTGACCCGGAACAACGGAAACACCATCGGAACAGGCACACTTGGCAGCGGCAACTACGCGGGCAACATCACCACCGACACCGCCACCATTGTCAACTACGCCAGCACCGCGCCCCAGACCTTGTCCGGCATCATTTCCGGCCCGGGTGCCGTGCAAGTCACCGGCAGCGGCGCGTTGACCCTGTCGGGCGTCAATACCTTCACCGGAAACACCACTGTCAGCGGCGGATGTTCCATGACCCACGCGAAGGGCGGCGGTTTGAAATTCGTGATCACCGATTCCACCACCACGAACAACAAAGTCACCGGTGCCGGTTCCGCCATCCTCAACGGAATCTTCACCGTCGATACTTCCGCCGTCACGGTCACCATCGGCTCGTGGACTCTGGTGGACACCAGCACCAAGACCTTTGCCAAAACATTCGGCCTGACGGGCTTCAGCGTCCCCTCCGGCGATCTCTATACCAAAACCACCGGCGGCCAGACATGGACCTTCAACAAATCCACCGGCGTGCTGTCGCTTTCCTCCAACGCGGTCATCACTTCCTTCGGCATCCCCGGCTCCACCGGCGTCATCAACCAGACCGCGAAAACCATCGCCCTCACCGTTCCCTACACGCCTTGGGGCGTCTCCGGACTCGCCAGCCTCTCGCCCACCTTCACTCTCACAAGCGGCACCTGCAATCAGACCAGCGGCTCGCCTCCTGCACCGACTTTCGCATCGTCAAACCCGGCCACCTACACCGTCACCGACGGTGCCACGGTCAACAACTACATCGTCACCGTCACCATCGCGCCGCTAAGCACGGCCCGCGCGCTGTTGACCTGCAACTTCGGCGCGCTCGGCCTCGCGGAGATCGATGAAGCCGCGGCCACCGCCGTGCTCACCGTGCCGCCCAGCCAGGCGGTGACCTCGTTGGCTCCGACCTTCACCCTCTCCGCCAACGCGACCATCAACCCCGCGTCCGGCAGCACGCGGAATTTCACCAACCCTGTCGTCTATCGCGTCACTGCGGAGAACGGCACCTCGTTCAAGGACTACACCGTTTCCGTGCAGACCTTCGCCGCATTTGCGCATTCGAGCTCCCTCTTCATCAACACCACCGCCAACGGAGCCAATGTGTCCGGCTCGGTCACCAACTTCCCGCTGCTCCTTCGTTTCAACTCCGGCAACTTCAACTTCGCCCAGGCCCAGAGCGATGGCCGCGACATCCGTTTCGCCACCGCTGCCGGTGCCGCGCTTTCCTACCAGATCGAGCAATGGGATGCGGTGAATGGCAAAGCCGCCGTGTGGGTGAAAATCCCCACCATCACCGGAAACTCCACACAGGAAATCAAGATGTATTGGGGCAAGAGCGACGTCGCCACCGCATCCAGCGGCTCCAGTGTTTTCAACTCCACCAACGGCTACGCCAGCGTCCACCACATGAGTGACACGCTTGTGGACACCGTCGGCACGACAACGCCCGCCAACAACAACACCACCGCCTCCAATGGCCTCATCGGCACGGCGCGCACCTTCACCGCCGGCCAAGGCATCCAGTGCGGCACCAGCATCAGCGGCCTGCCCACCGCCAACGGGCCGTTCTCCACAGGCGTCTGGATTCGCGCCTCGACCTTCGGCAAAGCCTTGCTCGGATGGGGAGACCAATCATTTGCGGCAAAGGTGGTCATGTATGCCGACGCCCCGCCACGCATCAGGTTGAACTGCAACTCCGGCGGAGCAGGCATTACCGGCTCCGCCACCGTTCCAACTGCCGAGTGGGCATACATCGTTCACACCTATCAATCCACCGGCACCAGGCTTTACGTCAACGGCGTGCTCGATGCCTCGAACAGCGGCGGCGACATGAGTATCCCCACCTCCAGCCGCTTCGACATCGGCGGCTTTGTGCCCACGGATGGCTTCAACTTCGTCGGCGAAATGGACGAGGTGCGGATTTCCAAGGTCGCGCGCTCCGCCGATTGGGTGAAACTGGAATATGAAAACCAAAAGCCGCTGCAGACCCTCGTCGGCGGCATCGTGCAGGCCGGCTCGGATTTCTCCGTAACGCCGACCTCCGTGACGATGAACGATCTTGCCACCACCACCTTCACTGCCCAGGCAGGCGGTGCACAAAAGGTTTACTGGATCTACAAGAAGAACGGCCAGGAAACCCTGCTCGCCACCGATCAGCTCACGTTCAACTACACGGCTCCCCGCGTCACGCAAAATGAATCGGCCGTCATGCAGTTCAAGGCCGTGTTCGCGGGCGGAACCCAGACGATCGACGTGCCGCTCACGGTGATCAGCACCGTGCCGGACCCGGTGTTCACGCTCGTTCCCTCGACGACCCCGTGGGACGGCCGAAGCACCATGACCGTCACCGCCAATATCACCAACCTCGCCGCCATGCAGGCAACCGGTTTCGGCACGCTCAACTACAAATGGTCCCTCAGTGGCCTGGCCGTCATCAAACAAACGTCCAACGGCACGCTCACGCTCACCCACTCGCAAGGCAGCGGGCCGCTGAACGTCAGTCTCACCATCGACAACGGCGGCACTCCTGTTTCACAAAGCGTCGTCATCCATGTGCAGGAACCCGCCAGCGATCCGTGGGCCCAGCGCACGCCTGCGGACAACGAGAAACCGGTGAACAAACAGTTCTTCGCCCGCGATCCCGGCACCGGCCTTGGCACGATCTTCTACCGCGGCACCCAAGCGGCACCCGCCACCGATGTCTATCTCAAGGTTTACACCACCGACACCGGCGCGGACGTGCTTTACGCCACCCACCGCCAGACGCTTGCGGGCGGCGCCTATTCCTTCGCCGCGCCGATCGCCGCAGGCAAGGTGACCTACAAGGTGACCTACGGCACGACCAGCGGCGGCCTCGATAGTACGCCGCGCGCCACCGTGAGCGACCTCGTTTGCGGCGACGCCTTCATCATCGAGGGCCAGTCGAACGCGCTGGCCGCCGACAACTACGCGCCCAACGACACAGTCACCACCAACAAGTGGGTCCGCACCTACGGCCTCACTTCCCGCTGGGGTTATGCCATCAGCAAGGGCAACGACCTGCAACTCGGCCTCTGGGGCTGGTATCTCGCCAACCGCCTCGTCGCGAACCACAACATGCCCGTCTGCATCATCAACGGCGCGGTCGGCGGCACGCGCATCGATGTGCACCGGCCGAATCCCGCCAACCATTCTTTGCTCTTTGGCGCCGGTTGGGGCGAAAACAGTTACGCCGATCTCTACAACCGCGTGACCGGCGCGAAACTCACCCACGGCATCCGCGGCTTGCTCTGGCATCAGGGCGAACAGGACCAGGGGTCCGAGGGCCCGGACGGCGACTACGATTACAAGTTCTATCAACAATACTTTATGGATATTTCCGCGGCCTGGAAACAGGACTTTCCGAACCTGCGCAATTACTACCTCTTCCAGATCTGGCCGGCCGCCTGCGGCACCACCTCGCGCAACGACCAACTCCGCGAAGTCCAGCGCACCCTGCCATATCTCTACTCGAACATGAAGATCATGAGCACCCACGGCATCGTGCCCGGATCAGGTTGCCACTATGAACCGGCCGGCTACCAGGTCTTCTCGGATCTGATCGGTCCCTTGGTCGAACAGGATGTGTATGGAGTGATGCCGGCGGCCAAACTCACCGCCCCCAACCTCCAGCAGGCCTACTTCACCACCGTCGCGAAAAACGAGATCTCCCTGGTCTTCGATCAGAACGTAGCGTGGAATCCGGGTGCGCCGACGATGCTGTTCCTTGCAAACTCCGCCGGCGCGACATCCGGCAGCGTGTCGTCCGGCAGCGCCACCGGAAACACCATCAAACTGCAGCTTTCCGGAGCATCGTCAGCCGTCTCCATCACCTACCTCAAAGGACTCGGTTCCTGGAACCAGGCGAACCTCCTCTACGGCACCAACGGTATCGCCGCGCTCACCTTCGCCGACGTGCCCATCGGCACGCTCAGTCCCTACGAGAACTGGGCTGCCAATGCCGCGCAGGGACTCACCGCCGGCGTCAACGACGGCCCGCTGATGGACCCCGACTTCGATGGGGTGGAGAATCTCCTGGAGTTCGTCCTCAGGACCGCTCCCATGACTCCATCCACCACCGCGCTGCCCGCCATCCAACAGGACGGCGGCCAGTGGACCTTCGAATACGATCGCAATGACGACTCGCTGCCTCCGTCCACCACCCAGGTGGTGGAATACGGCGACAGCCTAACGGGTTGGACCCCGGTTTCCATCCCCGCCACCAGTTCGGGAGCCGTCACCATCACCCCCGGCAGCCCGTCCGATCATGTGAAAGTCACCCTGCCCAATCCGGGGACCAAATTGTTCGTGCGTCTCAAGGTTGCAAACACGCCCTGATATATACTTGATCCCAGCAACCCCTTGCTCGCACCTTCCTCAAATCAGGCCGCTCCAAGCCATGACAATCATTGATATTCGCTCAAAGACCGGCAGAGGCGGTTTCGCCCTGGTAGTCACGCTTTCGCTGATGATTCTATTGACGATCATCGCGGTGGGTTTGCTCACCCTCTCCAGCATCTCGTTGCGCGCCTCAAGCCAGGAAAAGGCGATGGCGGAAGCCCGTGCCAACGCGCGGCTGGCGCTGATGCTGGCTTTGGGCGATTTGCAGAAACACCTGGGGCCGGACCGCGCGATCACCGCCCCATCCGAAATTCTTGCGACTCCCAGCGCGAGCATCGCCAAACCCAACACCACCGGGGTTTGGGAATCATGGTGGGATTTCAATCCGAACGGCGCTCCCGACTACGGCAGCGAGAAAACAAGCCGTTTCCGGCGCTGGCTGGTTTCGAGTGCCGACATGGCGGCTGCCGGGTCACGGGATTTCGTCACCACCGGGTGGACCGGCAAATCCATCGAACTCGTCGGCAACGGATCTCTCGGAGCCGCTGCCACCACTACCGGCAAAGTGACCGCCGGCCTGGTGCCGGTTTCTAAAAACGGAAAAGTCCACGGCTCGTATGGCTGGCATGTTTCCGATGAATCCGTGAAGGCTCGTATCAATCTCTACCGCGATCCCGGCCAGAACACGACCCTGGCACAAAAACGGGCCTTGCTTGCAGGCCACCGCCCTGACCCCTCGGTCATGAAGGGACCCGACGGCAGCCTCCTGACCTTTCTGCCCGCCGACCGGAACGCCGCCGATTTCACCAAAGCCAAGGCAACTGTTGGCAAAATCATCGACCTGAAC
>CAMDLP010000110.1 GCA_945901795.1 Akkermansia muciniphila
AGGTAAGCACCGCGATCGACATCCTGTCTCTCGGTCACCCTCCGTCGTGGCGACGGGCGGAACCTATTCCGACCCGCCGACGCGGGTCAATCCATTTTGTCGGGTTTTTTGAAAGTTTTTACGAAAACGGCGCAACTCGCTGATTATGAGTGATGAAAACCAACGTTTTTTACGCAACCGCTCCCTCATAACTTAACTTTCATTAAAAAATCACCACCGCGAAGCAATTCTCTTCACCCGATCGATTGATAAGCTGCCACTGCGGCGGTTCGTAAAACAGGTCGGCATTATCGCACGTTTGAACTTGGATAAAGCGATTCCAAAGCCGATGTTGCCGCTGATGCCAAACCTCGTCCGCGTTGAACCTGTCGCGCTTCTACCCACACAAGCCGGGTGTGCCGTATTCCTTGGAGACGGGAACAAAACGATCGTATTTTATATCGATCCTGGGGTCGGAGCCTCGATCAACGCCTCTCTGAGCTCCCAACTTCCGGCTCGGCCACTGACCCATGATTTGTTTCTGCTGTCTCTGGAGGCTTTCGGAGCAAAAATCTCGCGGGCCGTGATCGTGCGAATGGAACAGGAAGTCTATTATGCCCGGTTAATTGTGGAGGCCGAGAACGAGATCATGGAGCGAAAAATCGTCGAGTTGGATGCGCGGCCTTCCGACTGTTTGGCTCTGGCGGTGCGCTGCGGAGCTCCATTTTACGTGGTTAGGGAGCTTTGGGACACGCTTCAAGACATGAGCGGCGTCCTCGACGAAATGCGAAAAGAAAGCGGCACAGAAGAAGGTGGCGCGCCGGATTTAGGTATTCTGTGAGATCCGATAAATCTTCTGTTGCGGCAATCGCGGGCGGTTTTAAAATGTCGTCCCATGACAACGATATCGAGCCCCGCCCTTCCCGCTTACTTTCATGAAGAGATTTTACTTCACCCGGAGAATCGTGAATTCCCGGCGTTTGATCTCGTCCGACTTCTTGGCACCGTGTTTGCACCAACCCAAGGGTGCCGGGTTTGTATCCTGATCGATTTTGACGATCCGGAAGAGTTGATCAAGAACCACGCGTTCCTTGATCACAACGGCTTTCCAGTCCAGAAAAACGCCCACAAGCATTTCTACCTCGGCCTGCAAAACGGCGCTCTCGACGAGCTTGAAATGACAGGTGGAGAGATGTTCGCCTACCGCTGCACCCATGGCTCGAACCTTGATCTGACAGACGATGTTTGGGATACGAAGGGAAACAAACTTTCGCTGGATGCCGACATCTACCCGCTCTATGACTTGATCCTCTGCATCTCGACGTTCTCCGCCACGGCCCCGCTAACAGCCAAGTGCAAGCAATACGGTTTCCGCGGCGCCACGCTTCACGGGCTCAACGACGTGATTCTCAATTCCGGTCTCGCGGTGGATTATCACGAGGTGTCGGAGGATACGGAACGCCTGCGCGGGGCATTGACGAAAGCCGACTCCATCGAAATCGATTTCGCCCTTGAAGACGGCCGCGTCCTGACAGCATGGCTCGGGCTGAACGCTCAGGAGGCGCAGAAATCCCACGGTCTCTGCCTCGGGAAAACCCCGGATATCGCGAATCTTCCTGCCGGCGAGGTTTACTTCGTACCGGCCGATGCCCGCGGCCAATTCCCGATGAAATACGAAGACGGGACGCTCGGAGTGCTGGATGTTGAAAACCGCTGCATCGTCCACTCCACGCTCATCCAGGGAAGCCAAGCGACCATCGACGCGCACAACGCCCGTCTGGCAGATGACCCGATGACCGGCACGCTCGGGGAGCTTGGCTTCGGCACCCAAGTGCTTCCCGTTTCCGGCGCGGATATTCAGGACGAGAAGGTCCTTGGCACCTGCCATCTAGCAACCGGTCGTGACGACCATCTCGGCGGGGACATCTTGCCGAGCATGTTCAAGAAGCATGAGAACTCGACTCACGACGACATCCTATTCGCACCCCACAAGACGCCCAATTTCAACATCAGCCAGGTCCGCATGAATCGCGGGAAGCAGCGAGAAGTCCTCATCGAGAACTTCCGGCCAGCACGTTATCTAATCGACGCACTGGCGGCGGGACGCTGAGCGCGCCGCCCGATGATTCCGTATTTCGGCGCGAAGAGCAGCGAGCCTGCGAACAGCAACGCCTGCACGAGCACGATGCAGGCACCGGTGGATGCGTCGATGTGATAGCTGACAAAAATCCCCGTCACGGCTGATCCCACAGCCGCGGCGACCGCGATGGCCAGCATCCGGTCGAAGCGATCCGTCCAGAGATGCGCGATGCTGCCGGGCGTCACAAGCATCGCGACGACTAGGATGATTCCTACCGCCTGGAGAGAGACGACGATGGCTAGCGAAAGTAGGCCGAGCAGCAGGTAGTTGAGGAACCGGTCCGGCAGGGCCATCACCCGCGCCTGGCCTGGATCGAAGCAGATCAGCAGCAAGTCCCGCCGCAGGGCGAGCGTCACGCCGAGCACCACTCCGCCGAGGCCGAGCGTTTGCCAGACTTGGGTAGGCGTGATACCGAGGATATTCCCTAACAGTATGTGATCCAGATGCATGTCCGAAGGCGTCCGACTGAAGAGCACTAACCCGAAAGCGAACAATCCCGTGAACACGACGCCCATGACGGTGTCCTCCTTGATCCGGCTGTTGCGTTTGATGAAACCCGTCCCCACGGCGCAAAACAGCCCAGCCCCGAAGGCGCCGACCGCGAGCGGCAGCCCGGCGATGTAAGCGAGCACGATTCCCGGCAGGACGGCGTGGGAAATGGCGTCGCCCATCAGCGACCAGCCCTTGAGGATTAGAAAACACGACAGCACCGCGCACAGGGCCGCGACCATCGCCCCGACTAGCAGCGCGTCGCGCATGAAAGCGTATTGCAGCGGTTCGAAAAACTCCGTCATGGCGCGGGCGAGGTGGCCTCGCGACCGAGGCGGCGTTGGGAGGCGAGCATGCCGTGTTTCGGTGCGAAAAGAAAAGCCGCTAGAAACACCAGCGTCTGGAGCGTGACGATGCAACCGCCGGTCGCGCCGTTGAAAAAATAGCTGCCGTAGGCACCCGCCAGCGAGGTGACGACCCCCATGGAGGATGACAGCCAGAGCATTTTCCCGAAGCGATCCGTCAGCAAATAAGCGGTGGCACCCGGCGTGACGAGCATGGCCACCACCAGGCAGGCACCCACCGCTTGCAATGCGGCGACGGCGGTGGCGGCGAGAAGGGCGAGCAAGATGACATGCAGCGCGCCCGCGCGGAGGCCGAGCGTGCGGGCCTGGTTCGGATCGAAACAGAAGAGCATGAGGTCCTTCCATTTCAGGCCCAGCACCAGCAGCGTTACCGCGCTAATGGCGATGACCTGCCAGATGTCGGGGTCGGAAATACCGAGGATATTTCCCAGCAGGATGACTTTCAAATCCACCCGCGCCGGGAACAGCGAGATCAGCAGGAGACCCAGCGCGAAATAAGCGGTGAAGACGATGCCGATGGTAGCGTCTTCCCGGATGCGGCTTTTCGCCTTGATGAAGGCCATGGTCGCCGCCGCTAACAAACCGGCGACGAAGGCGCCCAGCGCGAACGGCAGGCCGAGGATGTAGGCCAGCGCGACGCCGGGCACGACCGCGTGAGACAGAGCGTCCCCCATCAGCGACCAGCCCTTGAGAGTCACGAAAGAGGATAGAAATCCGCAGGTGCCGCCGATCAGCGCGCTGACCCAGATGGCGCGCAGCATGTAGTCGTAGTGAAACGGCGTCAGCAGGGACTGGATGAACTCACTCATGCTCTTCGGCTCGTTGTTTCAGCAACTCCTCATGCTCGGCGCGGTCCTTGTATTCGAGGTGGCCGTCCTTGCCGAAGATGAGCGGGCGCTCGTCGTCGGTGAGAATCCGGACCGCCCTGCCATCATGGTCTTGGATGGTGGATTGATCGAACTTGAACTGCCGCAGCACGCCGCCGAAGGCAGCCGCTAGATTTTCCTCGGTGAAGACGTCCGAGGTCGGGCCATAGGCGAGCACGGTGCGGTTGATCAGCACGACTTGGTCGCAAAATTCGGGGACGCTGCCCAGATTATGCGTGGACACGAAGATGATACAGCCCTCCGAGCGAAGTTCGCGGAGCAGGGCGATGATGGCCTCCTCGGTCTTCACGTCCACGCCGGTGAATGGCTCGTCCAACAGAATGACCCGCCCGCCCTGGGCCAGGGCGCGGGCCAGGAACACCCGCTTTTTCTGGCCGCCGCTCAGCTCGCCGATCTGGCGGTCCTTGAACTCCCACATCGAGACCCGGCGCAGGCTTTCCTCGACTTTCGCCTTGTCGATCGCGCGCGGGATGCGGAGGAAATTCATGGCTCCGTAACGCCCCATCATCGCGACATCCCAGACACTAACAGGAAATTGCCAGTCCACCTCTTCCGCCTGCGGGACGTAGGCGACGAGGTGTTTTTTCAACATCGCGCGGACCGGCTGGCCGTTGATTCTCACGCTCCCGGCCTTCGGGTTCACGAAGCCCATGATGCTTTTAAAAAGCGTGGACTTGCCGCTGCCGTTGACGCCGACCAAGGCGCAGATCGTGCCGCCTTCGAGGCGGAACGTGGTGTCCTGCAGGGCAAGGTGGCCGTTCGGATAGGCCACGGAAACGCCCTCGACATCCAGGCGCGGGAAATCTTGCTGTTTGCTCATTGCGGGCTGACAAATCCTTGCACGATGGTCTCGGCATTGCTCTCCAGAAGTTTCAAATACGTCGGCGCCGGGCCATCCGCGGCGGTCAGCGAGTCCACGTAGAGCACTCCGCCGTAACGGGCTCCGGTTTCCTTGGCGACCTGGCGGGCGGGCTTGTCGCTGACGGTACTCTCGGAGAAAATCACGGGAATCCGGTTCGCCCGCACGCCGTCGATCACGCTCCGCACCTGCTGCGGCGTGCCTTGGGCGTCGGCATTGATCGGCCACAAATAGAGCTGCTGGAGGCCGTAGTTGGCGCACAGGTAGGAGAAGGCCCCCTCGCTACTGACGAGCCAGCGTTGCGGTTCGGGGATGGTGGCGAGTTTTTGCCGGATCGGCTCATCGAGCGCCTTGATTTTCGCGGTGTAGGCGGCGGCGTTTACGGTGTAGACCGCCTCGTTGACGGGGTCCACTTTCACCAGCGCGCGGCGGATGTTTTCCACGTAGATCACGGCATTGGCGGGCGACATCCAGGCGTGGGGATTCGGCTTGCCGGAGTAGGGACCCTCGCCGATGCCGATGGGCGTGATGCCCTCGGTCAGCACCGCGCCGGGGACGTTCTTCACGTTGGTGAAAAATTTCTCGAACCAGAGTTCGAGGTTCATTCCGTTCCACAAAACGAGGTCCGCGCCCTGCGCCTTGACGATGTCTTTCGGAGTCGGCTCGTAACCGTGAATCTCCGCGCCCGGCTTGGTGATTGATTCCACTTCCGCCGCGTCCCCGGCGACTTCACGCGCCATGTCCGCGATGATGGTGAAGCTCGTCACTACCCGTTTTTTCCCGGAGGCGGTGGGTTTCTTCGCATCGCCGCATCCGGCGGCGAGCGCGGCGCACAGCCCGATTGCCAGTAAGAGCGCGCTTCTGCGGAAACCACATTTCATGGACGTATCGATGTCAGATTTCATATTCGGTTCAATGTAGAATTTTAGATGGGCCTAAATTTCAAATCAAAACTTCGTGCTTAATCCCAGGAAAGGCGTGAAATCGGTGGCGGCGCTGGTGAGCCCGACGCGAATGCCGCCGTCGGATTGCCAGGTCGGAGTCGCCGCCCAAGTCATGCCGGTGTTGAAATACGCTTCCCAATCCGATCCGGATTCGGCGCTCAAGACGCTGACCGCTTCGAGGAAAATCGCAGTGTTTTCCGTCAATCCGTGGCTGGCCGTGGCCGAGAGATCGCGCTTGAGGCGGATTTCCATGTCACCGAAGCCTTCGCCGCCGTCGCGGATATGGGTGTAGAAAGGCATCACCACTTGCAGGTCGGTCGCGTGATCGAGACCGATCTTGGCGTTGAGCTCCCCGAGCGAGAACTCGCGCTCACCGCCGT
>CAMDLP010000111.1 GCA_945901795.1 Akkermansia muciniphila
TCACGCAACGCAAATCCGCCGAGGAACTCCGCGGCGTGGTGTGGACGCGCGACGCCCTGCGCGGTTCCGAAGTGGGCGGCGTGAAACGTCCCGCGTGGCAGAGCCTCACGCTTTGGTGGGGGCTGATGTTCGCCACGATTGTGGGTCTTTGCACGGCCACGGCGATTTTCGGCAGTCGCAGCGAGGTCATCGAGGCCGAGCGCGCGGCGTTCAGCGTCGAGGGCGGCACCACCGAGATCCGCCCGCGGGGCACGTTGAAGAATTTCAATCTCTGGACCGGCACCGGAGAACTGCTGTTCCGCCCCGAACAGGCGGGCGACCGCATCACCTTCTCGCTGCCCACCGAAAAGCCGGGAAGCTACGACATCGCGCTCGTCGTCACGCGCGGCGCGGACTACGGCGCTTTCCGTGCGGAGATCGATGGCAAGCCGGTCAACATCGGATGGCGCGAACCTTCCGGGGAAGGCTTCCGCGTCGCGCGCCGGGAAAACGGGATTTTCCCTCCGGAACAACGTGCCGCCGACGCAGGCCATGTCGTCGCCCGCGTGGAAATCGGCGGTGAGATCCCCAGCGAAGGCAAGATCCTCGTCACGCTCATCGCGGAAACCGCGGCTTCCATCGGCATCGACTCCGTGGTGATCACTCGCCGGTGAACCATCAGAGCCGGATCCGCGACTCGAATTCCGGCAGCCCGCGATGCGGGACCCCGATCTCGAAGACCGCGCCATCGGCGGTTTCAGAGCCCTCGCGCCCACCTGCGGTGGTGATGAACATCCGGTCGAGATTCGCGCCGCCGAAACAGAGCGAGGTGACCTTTGCCACCGGGAGGTCGATTTTTCCCATGACCTTCCCGGAAGGATCATGGCGTGTCACGCCGTAGCCATCCCAGCGCGCCGACCAGACATTCCCCTGATCATCCACGGCAAGGCCGTCGGGAATGCCTTCCTCCGCGCCGGTTTGATGGAACAGGGTGGGGGAGCCAAGCCGTCCGGTTTCACGGTCATACGTGTATCGGAAAATCCGCCGGGTGGTGGAACAGGTCCAATAAAAGACCTTGAGATCCGGTGTGAATCCCATGCCGTTCGAGCATCCGGTGCCGCGCCACAGGCAGGTGATGGAGCCGTCCAGGTCCACGCGGTAAAGCCCGCCGCTCTCGTTCGTCGTGCCGATGCTCCCGGCGAAAACCCGCCCCTCCGGATCGGCGATCACATCGTTGAATCGTTCCAGTCCGTCATCGGAATAGTTCCGCAGAACCTCGACGCCGCCGTCGGGATGCAGCAGGGCGAGATCATTCACCCGGAAAAGCAGCAAATCGCCATCGGCCTGGAAGGTGAACCCGCCCACCGGAACGCCCTCGTAAATGACCTCATGCCTGCCGGTCTGTGGATGCAAGCGGTGGATCATTCCCGCCTCGATGTCGGTCCAGTAGAGGCACTGGCTCCGGCCATGCCAGAGCGGATTCTCGCCAAGCTGGCAGTGGCTGTTGATCAAAATGGCGGAGTCGGTCATGGCGTGGGCGTGTGATGTTCCGAAATACGGGCAAGAGCAGGTAGCGTCACCGCAAAATGCCCTCTGCGTCAAGCGATCCGGATGCGGTGGGCGGGCAAAGGTTCATTGAGTTTTCCGTTGTCGGATTTATGCATGAATTGTACCTTTTTAGTACATTTTCATCGGCGGAATCCTGATCTACAAGTTGGGAACACTGATTACAAAAGGCGTATTAAGTAGGAGCAAAAGAGCAAATTTGAACAAGAGCAACTCATGAACAACGAAGAACCAAGCAGCGAAAACAACAACCTGATCGAGAACTTGGAACAGAACGGCCTGTCGCGGCGGGGATTCCTGCACGGAATGGGAGGTCTGGGAGCCATGCTCGGAATGGGCGGATTGGCTGGGAGCGCGGGCGCGGCACCGAAGGATGCGGATGGGAAAGTCATTCCAGGCTTCGAGAAGGGACAGAATGATCCGAATGCGGCGAAGGGCTGGCAGTCGGTGTCTGACCGCAAGGTCAAGGTGGGGATCGCCGGATACGGCCTTTGCCAATTTGGCGCGGCCTTCTTTTATCAGAACCACCCCAACGTCGAAGTGGTGGCGGCCACCGATCTCGATCCCGGGCGCTGTGCCGCTCTGGCCCAGGCGGTGGGTGCGAAGAAGACCTACCCGTCCTGCGAAGAAATGATCAAGGACAAGAACATCGAAGCCATCTACATAGCCACCGATGCGCCGAGCCATGCACGTCTGGCCATCATGGCGCTAGAGCACGGCAAGCATGTGTGCTCCGCGGTTCCCGCGGTGTTCGGGTTTCAGGCCGAGGATGAAGCGGAGAAATTGTTCAATGCCGTCAAGAAGAGCGGCATGAAATACATGATGAACGAAACCTCCGCGTTTCATGCGGATCTCTACGCCAAAAGAATGCAATTCCAGGCAGGTGCCTTGGGGAAAATCATCTATTCAGAGGGGGAATATTGGCATGACTTCGGCCCCAACGGGCTTCCCGGCTACAATCCCAAGAACGGTAAGATTGAACTCGACGGCTGGCGCAAGGCCCTCCCGCCGATGTGGTATCCCACCCATGCGGCTGCCTACTATGTTTCAATCACCGGCGGTCGCTTCACAGAAGTGTCCGCGTTGGGCACTCCGGGTCTCTATCCCGAATACAATGGTGGCGACAACCAACACAAGAATCCCTTCGGCACGGAAATCGCATTGTTCAAGACCAGCGAAGGCGGGATCTCTCGGATCGGTGGCAGCTGGGACATGAAGGATGCCCACGGGGAACAAGGCCGCGTCCACGGGCAGAAACCCCACAACAACGCGATCAAGGGAGATCGTCCGCCCCTGCCACCAGGCGTCAACAGCGGCGACCATGGCGGCTCTCATGGACACCTGACGAACAATTTCATCGAATCGATACTGCTCGATAAGACGCCCATCGTGCATGTGGGGGATGCCCTGAACATGACTTTGGGCGGAGTGATCGCCCACAAGTCGGCACTCAAAGGTGGCGAGTGGATGAAGATTCCCCAGTATGAATTGTGATTCCCGGCACACCCCGCTCGCCAACCGGCACCGACTGTCATGAGGAAACAAATTGGCAGAGGCTTACGCATGCGCTCACTTCGACGCTATCAACGGCTGGCGACAGAAGGCTGCAGTTGATCAAGGCGTCCCTCACATCCGGCAGTGTCGCCAAATGGGGAAAGCAGGAGATGCCTCCGCAGGGCCATCTCCAGGAGCCCGACCGGGACTTGTTGGCGCGCTGGGTCTTGGGCCTGCACCAGTCGGGGAGAAGCCGCCGGGAAACTCCGGGACGCTCCGATAGGGTTAATCCCGACTAACAAGCATTTGAGCTAAAGCATCAGGGCGCGGGAGGATGCGGAGTCACAAGAGAGCGGAGTTCAGCGGGATCGTCCGTTCACGACTTCCATCAGTTGGCTCAACCGGATGCCGTCCGGATAGGTGGCGACGAGGTCGATGATGTCGTGGCTGTGAACGGAATCGGCAGCAGGACAACGTCATCGCGTGAGCAGAACATTGTAAACGTCGTCAGCTTCGTTGTCCCAGACATTCATCAGCGAGCGCTGGCCTTGATTCAGCCACTCCCTGCGCTCGGCGTCGTCCTGTCCGGTCTCCAGCGAGATTTGCACCACCGAATTCTCGGCCAACTCCAACGGCTCAAGCGGTCGGAGTTTTCCTCCCTCGTAGATGGCTCGGATGGCGACAGTCACACGCGTACCATACCCGTCATTTCCCTTCGATCAACCTCTTTCCCAACACGCCAATACCCTCACCCGACACGCCAAATTGCCAGGAATTTGCTTTCCCAGTGAAGGCCCCTGAAAGAGCCATTGGCCGGACCGGAGGGCGGGGAAATGGGGGGTGACTGGCGCGGGCTTCTTCGCGCCGTGGGGATGGGAGGCACCGCCAACCGTGACGAGTGCCCCCCGCGCTGGCAATCACAGCACGAGCCATGAGAGGCGGGATCGGCGAGCGAGTCACGCGAGAATGTTCCCGCTCAGAATGCACAGAGATGAAGCAGCAAGAGCAAGTCTTGCCAGTCGCTTGGTCAGGGCTATCCCCGGTGTTTTTGGGTTTTGTTCATTAGATTTTAAGGAGAGAGAAAGGTGAGAGAAAGGTGAGTGCCTATTTTTAGGGGAAATTTTTCTTTCCGTTAAATTGTTAAAATCTCAGCAGGCTGGCTGATGGACATTCGATAGGAGAATCCGATCTCACCTGCAAGCTCCGAATGCACTCCCGCGCTGGGAAGGGCCGGTGGAGCCGACGAGGAGCGGAGCGACGAGGCGGCGGAACCGGCCCTTCCCAGCGCGGCGGCCAGATCCCCCAGCTCCTTATGCCCCCGGACTCGCCGGAAGCCCTCCTGCGCCCGCAGCAACGCCACTCCCATCCACCGCGTCAACTGGTCGGTCTGCCGGTTCCAACGACACACCTTGCCGAGCGTCCCGCGCGAGTTGCGCATCACGTTCTCGATGTGGTTGGTGCTCAAAAAAGTCACGTTGAGCGTCGCCGGAACATTGAGCCGATGAAAGGCCAGTATCCCATCCCTGCGGCTCGCCAACCCCTCCGCCGCCGCCAGATTTTTGCCCCTGATGAATTCCAGCAACTCCTCAAAAGCCTCTTCTCCCGCCTCCTCTCCCTGGACGCCACGCAACCGGTTCATGCGCTCCACCACCTCCTTTTGGTGCTTCCAGGAAAGTTTCCCGCACAGCCCGCGCTCGACATGCACCAGGCATTCCTGCTGCACCGCATCCGGCCAAAAATGCCGCACCGCCTTGGCGATCGCCTCGCTGCCATCGCGGACAAGCAGCAGCCTCCGCGCTGTCCCCGCCTTCAATCCCCGCGCCTTGAGCCGCGCGAACAAGCCCTTCACCACCTCCGCGCTCTCGCTGCTGCCCTCCTCGAAGTCCAACAGATGCTTGTGTCCTTCGGAGTCGACGGCCAGCGCCACCACCACGCAGCTCTCCTTACCCGGGAAAATCCCGTCCACCATCATCGCCACCACATCGATCCCCGAAAGATCCCGCCCCCGGAACTCGTCGAGAAGCTCCTTGCTACGGGCTTTCCAGCCTTCACAGACCGTGCTCGCGCTCACGCCGAGCATCCTGCCCACGCCGTTACCCGAAGCCCCGTGGCGGATGGACTCAAGCACCTCGTCGAACATGCCCTTGCGGCGTTTGACCTCGCTGTAGGACTTCAATTTCACCTCCCGCTCCAAGCCGCTTGGAAGCATTTCGCGCACCCTGCGTTTCGAGATGCATTCCTTGCCCGCGGTGGTCCGGATGGTGACCATTTCGCTTCCGGCCCGCCGGTGAACGCTTGCCGAAGGACGGTAGGTCTCGCCGCAAAGCGAGGTCACCTCCTGCTCGAACATCGAAAGCAGCCCCTCGCGCACGATGCCGCGAAGCCGCTCCTGGAAAATCCCGTTAAAATCCTCAATACCAGCTTGCGCCGGTGCCTGTGTCCCTGTCTGTTCGTTCATGGTGTTGGTTGGTTTGAATTCAATTCCAAACAGGCGATGTCGGAACATCGCCCGATCAACCAGCACCAATCCATTTTAACGTTTTAACGGAAAAAA
>CAMDLP010000112.1 GCA_945901795.1 Akkermansia muciniphila
GGCGCAGGAGTGAAGCGGTGGCCGCGGGTCCGCCGCTTCTTGACTTTTTGATCCCGCATCCGGTGAGCAAGGCCCACCTGACATTCACTGGACTCCCTGTCGGCGTCCGCCCAAGCTGCGGCCATGAAACGCCTTTTCCTGCTCGACGGCATGGCCCTGATCTACCGGGCCCATTTCGCCTTCATCCAGAATCCCATCCGCAATTCCAAGGGCACCAACACCTCCGCGCTATACGGCTTCATCAACACGCTGCTCTCGATTCTCGAAAAGGAAAACCCCACCCACATCGGAGTCGCCTTCGACACCTCCGCGCCCACGCCGCGGCACATCCTTTTTCCCGCTTATAAGGCGCAGCGCGACGAGATGCCGGAGGAGCTCGCCGCGGCGATTCCGCATGTGAAGGCGCTCTGCCGGGCGTTCGGGATTCCTGTGCTGGAGGTCGATGGCTTCGAGGCGGACGACATCATCGGCACGCTGGTGAAACGCGCGGAACTGGACGAGTTCCTGTCGTTCATGGTCACGCCGGACAAGGATTTCGCGCAGCTCATCTCGGAAAGCACCTGCATGTGGAAGCCGGGGCGCAAGGGCTCCGACCATGAGATCATCGACCTTGCGATGATGCTCCAGAACTGGGAGATCGAGCGTCCGGCGCAGGTCATCGACATCCTCGGCCTGTGGGGCGACGCCGCGGATAACATCCCCGGCATCCCCGGCGTCGGCGAGAAGACCGCGAAGAAGCTCATCGCGGAGTTTGGTTCTATCGAAAACCTCATCGCCAGTTCCGCGAAACTCAAAGGCAAGCTGAAGGAAAACGTCGAGACCCACGCCGACCAGGCGCTGCTCTCCAAGGAACTCGCCACCATCATCCTCGACGTGCCGGTGGACGTCACCTGGGACGAGCTGGTCATTTCCGAGCGCGACGACGAGGCACTTAAAACCCTCTTCAACGAGTTTGAATTCCGCACGCTTACCAAGCGGCTTTTCCCGGACGTGGCGGCGGTTTCCAACCGCCAGCCCTCCGATGAAATCTCCGCGCCCACCCTCTTCGAAACCTTCAAAACCATCCGCGACGTCGAGCACACCTATCACCTCGCCGACACCGCCGAACTCCAAGCCCGGCTCTTCACCGAGCTCGCCCAACAGAATTCCTTCTGCTTCGACATCGAGACCACCGGCCTCGACCGCTTCACCTCCAGGCTGCTAGGCGTGGCGTTCTCTTGGAAAGCCCACGAAGGCTGGTATCTTCCCTACTCCGATTCCCTGCTCCCTGCTGTTCGTTCCGCCCTCGCATCTCCCGCGGAGAAAATCGGCCATAACCTCAAGTTCGACCTCTCCATTCTCCATCATCACGGCATCGAAGTCGCGGGTCCGTTCTTCGACACCATGCTCGCGGACACCTTGATCGCTCCCGAGCGTCGGCACTCGATGGACTACCTTTCCGAAATCCTGCTAGGCTACACCCCGGTCAAGCTCGCGGACATCTCGAAGCCCGCCGCCGAGCCCGAGACCGCCCTCGACCTTTTCGCCCACGCGGAAAAAGCCAAAGCCTCCAAGGACCTCGACATCAGCGCCATCCCTCTCGCCGTCCTCGCGGAATACGCCGCTGAGGATGCCGACGTCACTTTCCAGCTCGCACAAAAAATCCGACCCTTGCTCGCCGAGTCAGGTCAGGAATCCATCCTCCACGACATCGAAGGCCCGCTGCTGCCGGTTCTCGTTGGCATGGAAATGGAGGGCATCGCCATCGATCCCGCCGCGCTTGGCGTCATCGGCGACGAGTTGCAAATCCAGATCGACGAGCTCGCGAAATCGATCCACCTCCACGCGGACCGCTCGTTCAACATCGCCTCGCCCAAGCAGTTGGGAGAGATCCTTTTCGACCAGCTCGGCCTGGCCGAAAAAGCCAAGAAGACCAAGACCGGCCAATACAAAACCGACGAGCAAACGCTCGCCACGCTCGAAGGCAAGCACCCGATCATCACCGACATCCTCTCTTGGCGCGAGTCCACCAAACTCAAGGGCACTTACCTCGACGCGCTGCCCACCCACATCGTCGCCGAGACCGGGCGCATCCACACGCATTTCCATCAGCTCGTCGCCGCCACCGGCCGGCTCGCCTCGTCGGATCCTAACTTGCAGAACATCCCAGTCCGCTCCGAGGCAGGCCGCAAGATCCGCAAGGCGTTTGTCCCGCGTAGCACAGGCGTCCCGCCTGTGTCGGAAAACGGGCGTCCCGCCTGTTCTTCAGTCCAAGACAACCGGCGAGACGCCTGTCCTCCGTTCCAACTCCTCTCCTGCGACTACTCGCAGATCGAACTCCGCGTGATGGCCGCGCTTTCCCAAGACGCCACCATGATCGAGGCTTTCCAAAATGGCGCCGACATCCACACCATCACCGCCGCCAAGGTTTTCGTCGTCGAGCCGGAAAATGTGACCTCCGACATGCGGCGCACCGCGAAGATGGTGAACTTCGGCATCATCTACGGCATCTCCGCCTTCGGCCTCAGCCAGCGCCTCGCCATCCCGCGGACGGAGGCGGCTAACATCATCGACGCCTATTTCCGCGAGTATCCCGCCATCCGCCAGTTCATGGACCGCACGGTGAATGAAGCCCGCGAGGCCGGCTATGTCGAGACCCTCAGCGGCCGCCGCCGTTATTTTCCGGACCTCAATTCCGGCAACCAGAACCTCCGCGGCATCGCCGAGCGCGCCGCCATCAACACGCCGATCCAAGGCACCGCCGCGGACATGATCAAACTCGCGATGATTCGCATCGCCGCCCTGTTGCGGGAGAAGTCCTATCAGACCAAGATGCTGCTCCAGGTGCATGACGAACTCGTCTTCGACCTCGCCATGGATGAGCAGGAAGAGCTCGTCCCTAAAATCCTTGAGGCGATGAAAACCGCGCTGCCATTGCCCCACGGCGTGCCCATCGAGGTCAGCTCCGGCACCGGGCCGAACTGGCTCGCGGCTCACTGACCCTTACGCGCCACCAGTCCCTCAACAGTCATGTTCAAGGCGATCTTGTCGTGGGAAATCAGGGAATATTCCCAGGGTTTACCGCCATGCTTGGCATTGTGGTCACTCGCACGCTCACACCACCGCTCGGCCGACTCTTTTTTGGCGACGACGATCGGGTCTTCGAGATCTCTCTTGGACTTCGGCTCCAGCATGTAGATCGCGGTCTCCGTTTCCACGACGAAGTCAGGCTGGTATTCCGGATGATCCGCGCCGTTCTTGTAGTAAATCTGGAACTGGCCTTTCGCCGGCTTGAACCATTTGATGGCTTCGCGTTCCAGAATCACGGCAAGCACCCGTTCGGCTTCGGAGTGGAACTTCTGCACGGCGTAAAGGCAGTTCGAAAAGCCCCCAAACAGGTATTTCGCCATGTTGCTCTTATCGGCGGGTGAAACACGGTAATCCAAGGACTTTTGTCCGTAATTCACGGTGAAGGCGCTGGGTTTCAACTCCGTAAAACCCTTACTCACTTTGACCTCATATCCAGACGTTTCCTCACGGTAATGCTTTTGCATCTGGCCGTGAATGAAGCGAGCGATCTCCTTTTGATGATGATGCAGCACCTGCCACACTTCCTCTTCCGGCAGGTAACTCTTGAAATGCTTCACGGTCTGAGTCGCAAGGTCATAAAGAAGATCCGCGTTCGCATCATACGAGATGTCGTCAAAGTCCACCAAACCACCGACCACGTAGTTTTCCATCCGCAACTCGCGGTATCCATCTCCACTCACTGTCACAGCTTCGCCAAGATCCGTGTGCAAGTTGTGAACCCACAAGTCCTTCGATGGAGCCGGATATCTCAACGATTTTAGATCCAGTTCGAATGGCTCGAACCAGCTTTTCACTTCGCCTTGTGGCACCACGAGAATCCGCGGAATCGGAATCATCTCCTTCACCACCAGCGCCGTGGTCTGCCTGACAATCTCTGCAATGTTTGGTTGTTCGACGACGCCCTCCAACTCGCCTTGCTGCGGGCGATAGAGGCCAGCCACTTCCTGAACGATGGCACTTTGGATCTCGGGCAAAACCAGCGCGGCCATGGTTGGCACCTCCTTCGGTTTCGCTTCCAGCCTTTTGATGACTTCATAAGCGAGTTGGGCGACCCGTTGATCTGCCGCTGTCTCGAATGCCGGCGAAATCTCACCCCCTGCCAGATGAGTGCTCACCGTCGTTTGGGCGGGTTTCAAGCCGAGTTTGCTCGCCATGTTCGATTGCGAAACCACAGTTTCCGTTCGTTTCTCGATGTCATCGCCGTCCAATTCGATGAGGTGGAGCTTCTTGATCGCGGAATCTGGCTTTCTCGCGTCATCCACGATTTCCTGGAACTTGTCATGCGCGATGATGCTGAGACGGTCCACGGCGGCGACTCCGACGCGCCTGCCATAGGGAAGGCGCAGCCCGCGACCGATGGATTGCTCGATAAGAATCCGAGCGTTCGCCGCCCGCAGGGGAACAATCGTGTAAAGGTTCGTCACATCCCAACCTTCCTTGAGCATGTTGACGTGGATCACGATTTCCGTGGGATCTTCGTTGTGCTCCACCGTGAGGAGATCTGCGATCATTTTTTCCTCGTCCGCGCCGGTCTTGCTGCTGTCCACCTGGATAACCTTGTCCTTGTAACGGCCTTCGAAAAAATCATCCGATTGAATCATGTCGAGCAGTGCCTTGGCGTGGGTGGTGTCCCGGGCGATCACCAGCACGAAGGGTTTCACGATCTTCACATCCGCCTCGCGGGCGTAGGTTTCCAGCAAGACCTTGGTTTGCTCGTGCATACGGACGCCATCCATCAACTTCATCTCCTCAACGGCGGCGGGCGTCATACCTTTCGGGTCGAAGTTCTTCCGCGTGACCACGGCAGGTTCCTTCACGAAACCATCGTCCATCGCCTTGCCGAGCGGATAGTCGAGGATCACGTTCTTGAACGGGATCGCACCCTTCGGGCTTTCCACAAACGGCGTCGCTGTGAGTTCCAAGCCCAGCACTGGCTTCAATTCATTGATCGCCCTCACCCCGGCGCTCGCGCGGTAGCGGTGGCTCTCGTCCATGATGAGCACGAGATCCGGCAGCCCGGCGAGGTATTCAAAATAGCTCTCGCCGATGTATTCGCTCAGCCGCTTGATCCGTGGTGCCTTGCCGCCGCGCACCTCGCTGTTGATCTTGCAGCGCAGCACCTGATCGAAAAGCGTCCCTGCCTTCGCCTCGTAGTCATCGCCGGTGATGATTTCTGGTGCATCCGTGGCGAACTCGGATATGCCCTTGAACACATACTTCGGCGTGTTCGGCGTGAAGTCGGCGATCAGTTTGTTGTAGATCGTCAGGTTGGGAGCCATGACGAAGAAGTTGTTGATGCCGTGCTCAAGATGCAGATAGGCGATGAAAGCTCCCATCAGCCGCGTCTTGCC
>CAMDLP010000113.1 GCA_945901795.1 Akkermansia muciniphila
GCGGGCTGGCAGGAAGCAGATGCGAACGCTCTCCGGAGGGTGCGACAAACCGGTGCCCAGTGCTTTCAACACGGCCTCCTTCGCTGTCCAGATCCGCAGAAGTTGAGAGGCGCGCGCGCTTGTCTCGGAAGGTAACTCGCTGATTTCCAATGGGTAGCAGAAGGTGGTTGCGCATTCCAACAAATCCGGCGCCCGCGTGAGGGATTCTAGATCGATGCCGACCGGTCCCTCCGCACACAGCGCGATGATCGCGAGGTCGGAGCAGTGGGAGAGATTGAAATGAAGCGAATCGAAAGGTGGAGCCAGCAGCGGTTTGCCGTTTTCCGAGAGAATGAGCGGAGCTTCCTTGGGCGGGCGTTGGATGGCTTGACCGAGGATCTTTCGCAAATTTGCACGGCAGGCGATCCAATGGACGGCGTCTTTCCTGAATCGAAAACGATCCGCCCGCGATTTTTCCTCATCGGTGAGACAGGCCAATGCCCTTTCCTGGGAGATGATTTCAGGAAAAACAAGATGAATGGTGACCTGTCCTGAAGTCATCCCGAGTGGTCCGGGTTGCCGCCGGGCGCTTCCTCACGGGAGAGGGCCAGATGCAGCGAGTTGGCAAGCGCTCCGACGTGATCTGGATCGAAAAGCGTCAGGTGGCGGCCGGGAGTTTCGATGATTTGAAGTCCGCCGTCGGCGTGAGCGGACCAGCCGTAATCGGCCGGTAGCTCGACTTTGTCGCTGCCGGTGATGGCTTTGAAAAGGGTGACCCGGCCGGGGAAACGGGCGGGTTGATAGGCTTGCATCGCACGCCAGTTTTCCTCGCGAACCTGGACGCGGCGGAGATCGCTGTAGGCCTCGGCCGGACCGGAGGATTGGGCCTCGAGAATCTCGGCGCTGACGCGGCGGTGGGTTTCGGCCCCTTCGCGGATTCGCTGGCGGAGCAGCGAGAGACGCTGGCCCAAGGGGATTTCACGATGCTGTTTCCAGAACGTGGCGAATCGGCCGACGGGTGAATAGGCTTTGCCTTGGATGGTCGGATTCTGGGTGTCGAAGAGACCGAGGAAATCGACTTCATGACCCATTTCCACGAGCTGGCAAGACATGGCGTGGGCGACGACGCCGCCGAAGGAATAGCCGGCGAGACGGAACGGTCCGCGGGTTTGAAACGAGAGGAGGAGGCGGACGTATGCGGCGGCGGTTTCTTCGATGCTGGTAGCCTCGATCACGCTGCTGCGGCTGAGTTCGAGTGACTCGATGGCGTGCAGCGGGCAGCCGTTTGGTAAATTGGCGGTCATTTCCCGGTAGAAGAGCACGCCGCCATCGCCGCCGTGAATGCAGAAGAGCGGAGCGCCGTCGCCGTCTTCGCGGAGAGTGACGAAGTGGCCTTTTGCGGGAATGGCCGGCTCGGAACTGCTTTCAGGCAAAGGTGCGAGCAGCCCGGCGAGGCCGCGGATGGTCGGGTGATTGATCAGCGCGGCGAGCGGCAGGGTGCAGTCGAATTCGCGGTTCATGCGGGAGAACAAGCGCAGCGCCATGAGCGAGTGACCGCCGAGCGCGAAGAAGTCGTCGTCGCGCCCGATTTCCGGCAAATCTAGCAGATTACGCCACATCGCGGCGAGACGTTGCTCGGTCTTGCCGACGGGCGCTTCGCGGATCGTGCAGGTGTTGGAACCGGCGGGGCGCGATGGATCGGGCAATGCGGAGACGTCGATCTTGCCGTTCGCCGAGAGCGGCAGCGCATCAAGGATGGCGATGCCTTCGGGGCGCATGTAGGCGGGCAGGATTTCTGCCAGAAATGCGGTCAGCGCGGCGACTTCCGGCTGGCTTCCCTCGGCGGGGACGACCCACACGACGATGCGCTTCGTCTCCGCGGTGTCGCCGCGGACGGCGACTTTCGCCTGACGGACTGACGGGTGGCTCGCGAGATGGGTTTCGATTTCTCCCAGCTCGATGCGGAACCCGCGGATCTTCACCTGCGAGTCGCCGCGGCCGAGAAACTCGACCGAGCCGTCCGGCAGCCAGCGGCAGAGATCGCCCGTGCGGTAGAGTCGGCCAAGCTCGGGGTGGACGGGGAATTTGGCGGATGTTAGCTCATCGTGATTGAGGTAGCCGAGAGCAAGTCCGTCGCCGCCGGTGAACAGCTCGCCGGGAACGCCGACTGGCACGGGGCGCAGGCGGGAGTCGAGGAGGTGGACCGTGGTGTTGCCGACCGGGCGTCCGATCGGGATGGAAGGCCGGTTGAAATCCGCGGCGGTAACGGTGTGGCAGCAGGTGAAAGTGGTGTTTTCCGTGGGGCCGTAACCGTTGACGAGCGTAGTGCCGGGAAGTGCCTCGAAGGCGCGCCGGACATGTGCCGGGGAAAGGACGTCGCCGCCGGCGAGCAGGTAGCGGAGGCCTTTGAGATCGGATAGATGTTCGTCCACCATCGTCTGGAACAGTCCGGCGGTTAGCCACAGGCAGGTCACGCCTTGCTCGCGGATCGCGCGGGCGATGGCGGGCAGGGAAAGCCCGGCTTCACCGGTTAGGACGACGCGCCCGCCGTGCAACAGCGGCATCCAGATTTCCAAGGTGGCGGCGTCGAACGAGATCGGCGCGGCTTGGAGAAACGAGTCGTCCGGGCCGAAGTCCATGAATCCGCCGCTGAGGACGAGCCGGGAAATGGCGCGGTGCGGAACAAGAACGCCCTTGGGCGTGCCGGTGGAGCCGCTGGTGTAAAAGATGTGGGACGCCGCGTCCGGCAGGACGCTGACTTGCTGGGCCTGCGGGGAAGCAAGGGATTCTTGCAATGGCGTTAGCAAGAGGGTGCTCCGGCATTCCGGCAAGCGCCCTGCGAGTGAAGGCGTGGTGAGGAGCACCGTGGCGGCGGAATCCTCGAGCATGAAGCGTAGCCGCGCGGCCGGATATTCGGGGTCGAGCGGCAGGCAGGTGGCACCGGCTAGCAGGATGGCGATTTGCGCGGCGATCATTTCCGGCACCGAGGGCGCGCAAAGGCCGACGCGGTCGCCGGGCTTCACCCCCGTGTCGATCAGGCGGGAGCGGAGATCGAGCGCGGAGGCGGCGAGCAGTTGATAGGAAATCGCGCGGCTGTCATGGGTCAACGCGATCTGCTGCGGCTCGCGGGCGGCTTGTTCGAGGAACAATTCGCCGAGCGAGCGTCCGGATGGATAAGGAATCTTCGCGCCGGACCATTGGCTAAGGGTTGTTTCTTCGGAGGAAGTTAGGATGGGCAGTCTGGAAAGCGGGATATCCGGCGCGCCTGCGGCGACGTCGAGGAAGGTCTCGAAATGTCCCAACAGACGCTCCGCCGTCTCGCGGTCGAACAGATCGCGCGCGAAGTCGCAGGAAGCGCGCCAGCCGTCGGCCCGCTCGACCATGAAGAAGTGCAAATCGAAGATCGCTCCGGGCGAGCGCGAGGGAATCGCGGTGAGCCGGGTGCCGCCGAACGAGACGGGTTTCACGAAATCCCGCTGGTGGGTGAAATTGATTTGGAACAGCGGGTTGCGGCCTGAATCGCGCCGCGGCTGGAGGGCTTTAACGAGTTGCTCGAAGGGCAGGTCCTGATGGGCGATGGCCTCGGTCACGTTGTCGCGCACCCGTTCCACCAACTCGCCGAATGACGGATCGCCGGATAGATCGGTGCGGAGGATGACGCTGTTGATGAAGGTTCCGATGATAGGCTCCAGCTCGGCGCGGGTCCGTCCGGCGACCGGCGAACCCACCGCGATGTCATCGAGGCCGGTGTAGCGGCTGGCGACGGCTTTGAAAGCTGCTAGGAAAATATGGAACATCGTCGCGCCCTTTTCACACGAGATGCGGGCGACTTTCTCGCTGATAGACGGCCGCAGGATGAGGGAGACAATGTCGCCGTCCCAGGATTTGACCGGAGGACGCGGGCGGTCTGCGGGCAGCTCCAGCTCGGTGTAACCTTGGAGCCGTTGTTTCCAATAATCGAGATGCGGCGCGAGCTCGGGGCTTTCGAGAAACTCGCGCTGCCAGATGGTGAAGTCCGCATATTGGATCGCGAGCGGTTCGAGCCGAGGCGCGCGGTTTTCCAACGATGCGTTGTAAAACTCGGCCAGTTCGTCGGTCATGATCCCGATCGACCAGCCGTCCGCGACGGAATGGTGGATGGTGATCTGGAGAATGTGGCGGCCCGGTGCGGCGAGGATGAGGTTGGCGCGGAACAGCGGGTCCTTTGATAGGTCAAAGTGCGTGCGGGCCTCGATTGAGCCGAGGCGGTTGAGTTCGGCAGTCAGTTCCTCGCCGGCGAGATGGGAAACATTCGTCAGCGGCAGCGGGAAAGTCGTCTCCGGCGCGATGACTTGGAGCAGCTTGCCGTCTTCCTCGACGAAGCGGGTGCGCAAGCCTTCGTGGCGGACGGCTAAGGCGTCGAACGCGGATTTCAGGAGCGCCCTGTCCAGCTCGCCGGTCAGTTCGAAGCGCACCGGCACGTTGAACGCCGGATGGCTGGGGAAAAGCTTCTCCAGATAGACAAACGCCTCCTGGGCGGGTGACGCGGGGAACGCCAGCGACTCCGTATCGGCGACCGGAGAATCCTGTGGCTGGGTGATCACGCTCATCGGTTCAAAGCTTACGGCGATAGGCGTCCCGGTTGACAGCTTGAATTGCGGCTGCGAGCGGCTTTTGAGCGGTGGCGGAGGATGCGGCGGCTAGAGCGGCGACATTGCGGAGCCGGAAAACCTGCGCGGGAGTGACTGACAGCCCGGCGCGGGTGGCGCGGGTGGTGATTTGGAAAATCAAGATCGAGTCGCCGCCGAGTTCGAAGATGTCGTCCTCCACTCCAATGTCGTCCTTGCCGAGCACCTGCTTCCAGATCTCCAGCAGTTTGCCCTCGGTTTCGTTGCGGGCCCCGACCACGCGGCGGGGTGCGGAGGGAGTTTCCACCTCGGACGGGGCGGGAAGCGCCTTGCGGTCCACCTTGCCATTAGGGGTCAACGGGAAGCTGTCGAGCGCGACGAACACCGCCGGAATCATATAGTCCGGCAGTTGGCTGGCGAGGTGGCGGCGGAGCGCGGGCGTGAGGTCGCTGACCGGCGAGGCCGCCGCGTGCGGCGTGTTCGCGTGATCGGAAGCGGACCGGGATGGGGTTCTTGTTTTCCAGTCCGGCAAGGTTTCGTGAGTGGAAAAAACCACATCCAGGATTCCTTCCGTGCCGTCACTTTGCCAACGGACGTGCGCCTTGAATCCGGCTTGTTCGGCGAGCTTGAACAACTCCTCGGCGGTGACGGCGTTGAGGGATGCGGCAGGGATGGTTGGCAATGGCGCATCCGACGGGGTGGATTGGAGCGCCCGATAGAAGGCGATGGCGGGAGTCAAGCGGGCGTCGGGAATGCCGGTGATGTGGATGTTGGCTTT
>CAMDLP010000114.1 GCA_945901795.1 Akkermansia muciniphila
CACCATCGGTATACCAAAACACTACCGCGACCGCGCCGATGCGGAAAATGGCTTCCCGGCCTGCCCGACGAAGCCGAACTCCTGCTCAGCGGGTGAAAAACCGATCGCTTTGCCACAACCTGAAGAAAACCCAAACGCCCGCACAAGGCACTCAGCTAACACGCCCATTTTCCTTTTTAGGATTAAGAATAGTTTGAGGCGGAAACTCAAATTTCACAGGTCTCAAGCCGCTCCTTTCTCCTTTTCCAGTCAGGAAGCACTGTCTCCAGCAGTTGATAGAAAGCCCGCTGATAGTTCGGATGCTTCATATAGCACAGCTCATGGATGATACCCGCCCGACAACAAACCGGGATACCAATCCATGGCGAGTTCCTCGCTCAGGGACTCAGGGGCGGCCAGCAGGTAGCGGGTGCCGGGCAGGACTCGCATGCCCCATGAGCGGAAGTGGTTCATCAGTCGCTCAAGGTCCTCTTCCGGTGAGTTCCAAGGTAGCTCATGGACTTCCTCACCGAAGTCATCGTAGCCGTGCGGCAGGTGCTGGAGTGGTTGGGCGTTGAGCAGCACCATGCCGATCCGGTCATCAGCGAAGTTACGAACCACCTCGGTCATCACCTCACGGGCCAGTCCGCGGCGGCGGAATGGCGGACGCAGCGCAATGAAGTTCACGCAAACAATCCCCGGGAAGGCCCCCAGAAAATCCGGGATCGGCTCGCGGAAATCGCTGTGATTCGGGCGACTGATTTCCTCGAACACCTGACATGTGGAAGCATGGAGATCCCAGAATTCCCCAAATGCGGCAGGAGATTCCGGATCGTCGACGTAGAGGTAAAACGCATCCACCAAGCCGGCGGGTTGCCCGTCGTGTTCGATGGTTCCTTCAATCAGGAGCAGGCATTCGCACTCTGCCGGATTCTAGTCGAAATTTCCGTCCAAACGTTCGATTTTCCAATGAATGTGCATCGCTAGGTTTGAGCATAGGGAGATTTGCCCCGGCAGCTCAAGCACAGGATGCGTGCGGGCGTTGCTGGATCCCTGATCTTTCGGACTGCGGGAACATGTTCCCGCTTTCCCACTGGCCGACATGTCGGCCAGTGGGAAAGCTCCGACATGTCGGAGCAGTCCACACCGCCATTGCAAAACATTGTGCCCGCCCGGAAGTCCGCTATCATCCCGCAGACCGATGAATGCCGCACTCTCGCCACCGCAGGTTTCCACGGGCGTCGTTTTCGAGGCCCATGACTTGCGGAAAATCTACCACACCGGCGAGCTCGACGTGGTCGCGCTCGGCGGCGTGGACCTGGAGCTCAACGCCGGCGAGCTCGTCTGCCTGCTCGGCGCATCGGGCAGCGGGAAATCCACCCTGCTCAACATCCTCGGCGGCCTCGACGTGCCGACATCCGGAAATTTGATCTACAAAGGCTGGACGCTCGACGGTTCGGACGAGAACACGCTCACCCTCTTCCGGCGGAATTGCGTGGGCTTTGTGTTCCAGTTTTACAACCTCATCCCCAGCCTAACCGCCCGCGAGAACGTCGCGCTCATCACCGCCATTTCCCGCGACCCGATGACGCCGGAGGAGGCGCTCGACATGGTCGGCCTGAGCGGACGGATGGATCATTTCCCGTCGCAACTATCCGGCGGCGAGCAGCAACGCGTTGCCATCGCCCGCGCCATCGCCAAGCGGCCGGAAGTCCTGCTTTGCGACGAGCCGACCGGCGCGCTCGACGTCACCACCGGCATCGTCGTGCTCGAAGCCGTGGAGCGCATCAACCGCGAGCTCGGCACGCTCACCGTCATCATCACTCACAACGCCGTCATGGCGGAAATGGCCGACCGCGTGCTGCATCTTTCGGATGGGAAAATCGTGAGCTCGCATCGGAATGAGGTGCGGCTGCCCGCGTCGCAGCTGAAATGGTAAAAGGAACATCGAACATCGGAGACGGAACATCGAACGTTGAAGGGAAGATATCTTTCTCTTCACTTCGACGTTCGATGTTTAACGTTCAGTGTTCGATGTTCGCACCGCCATGATCTCCCCGCTCGACCGCAAACTCCTGCGAGACCTCGCCAAGATGAAGGGCCAGGTCTTCGCGGTCAGTCTGGTGATGGCCTGCGGGCTGGCGATGATGATCATGACGCGCAGTCTGATCATGACCCTGGAAACGACCCGCGCCACTTACTATCAGCGCTACGCGATGGCCGACATTTTCGGCACGCTCAAGCGCGCGCCTCTATCCGTCGCCGACCAGCTCGCCACCTTGCCCGGCGTGGCCACCGTGGAGACCCGCGTGGCGGTGGACGTGACGCTTGATCTCCCCGGCCTGTCCGAGCCCGCCACCGGCCACATCATTTCCCTGCCCGACGACGGCGGGCCGCAAAAACTCAACCGCCTGTTTCTCCGCAGCGGCCGCTTCCCCCGCACCGACGAGCGCCGCGAGGTCGTGCTGGGAGAATCCTTTGCCAACGCGAACGGCCTGCAGCCCGGCGACTCGCTCGTCGCCGTGATCAACGGCCGCCGCGAAACCTTGAAGATCTGCGGCATCGGGTTGTCGCCGGAATTCGTCTTCGAGGCGCGGGCGGGCGAGACCCTGCCGGACCACAAGCGCTTCAGCGTGATCTGGATGAACTACCGCGCGCTCGCCGTGGCCTACAATCTCGACGGCGCTTTCAACGACGTCTGCATCGACCTCGCACCCGGCGCCTCGCCCGAGCCGGTGATCGAGGAGATGGACCGCGTGCTCGCGCAATACGGCGCGGGCGGCGCTTTCCTGCGCAAGGAACAAGCGTCCGCCCAACGGCTAGATGACGAGCTGCGCGTGCTGCACTCGTTGTCGGTCGCCTATCCGTTGGTGTTCCTCAGCGTGGCCGCGTTCATGGTGAACGCGGTGCTCGCCCGGATCGTCCGCCTGCAGCGCGAGCAAATCGCCCAGATGAAAGCGCTTGGCTACTCGTCGCGGCAGGTCGGCGTGCATTATTTGAAATTCGTGTTCGTCATCGGCACGCTCGGCACGCTGATGGGCGGCATCGGCGGCAGGCTGCTAGGCGCGGCGCTGGTGGATCTTTACACGATGTTCTTCCGCTTCCCGACGCTGGTCTTCACCATGGACTACAGCGCGCTCGGGCTGGCGCTTTTCATCAGCCTCGGCGCTTCGGTGCTCGGCGTGCTGACGGTCGTCTGGCAGGCGGTGAAACTCCCGCCCGCGGAGGCGATGCGACCGGAGCCACCGGCGGATTTCAAGCCGGCCTTGTTCGAGCGCATCGGGCTGACGCGGTTTTCCAGCCCCACCTTCCGGATGGCGGTGCGCAACATCGAGCGCCGCCCGTGGCAGGCGGTTTTCACCGCGTCCGGACTCGCCCTCGCCACCGGTTTGATGGTGCTGCCCGGCGCGATGGCCGACAGCATCGACTACCTGCTCACCTTCCAGTGGAACAGCCAGCAGCGCCAGGACGTCGCGGTGTTTCTCACAGAACCCGGCTCCGGCCGCGGCTTCCACGACCTCGAACACCTGCCCGGCGTGATCCGCGCCGAGCCGATCCGCAGCGTGCAGGCGCGGTTGAAATTCGGCCACCGCGAGCGGAAACTCTCGGTCACCGGCATCGCGCCGGACGCGAATCTGAACCGCTTGCTAGACGACCAGGGCCACGCCATCGCCATGCCGGAGGACGGCCTGCTGATGTCCGAAATGCTGGCGAAAGTCATCGGCGCGCGCATCGGCGACGAGGTAGAAGTCGAGGTCTTGGAAGGCCGGCGCCCGGTGCTCCACATCCCGATCCGCGGCCTCGTCACCGACTTCGCGGGAGTCGCCGCCTACATGGACATTTCCGCACTGCGGCGCCTGATGAAAGAGGGCGACACGGTGAACGGCGCCTATCTGGCGCTCGATCACAAGCGCTGGGATGAGTTCATGCGCGCGCTCAAGGACACGCCGCGCGCTGCCGTGGTGATGGTCAAGCGCGACCAGCTCGCCGCTTTCCGCGAGACCACCGGCAAGAGCATCGGCATCATCCGCAAGCTCTACTTCGTGCTCGCCACCATCGTTGCCTTCGGCGTGGTTTATAACAGCGCGCGCATCGCCCTGTCGGAGCGCAGCCGCGAGCTCGCCACCCTGCGAGTCGTCGGCTTCAACCTGGCGGAAGTCCGCGGCGTGCTCGTCGGCGAGCTGGCGATCCTAGTGCTCGCCGCGCTGCCCGCCGGCCTGCTCTTCGGCCGCGGGCTGGCCTTGTTCATCATGTCGTCTTTCAGCACCGAGACCGTCCGCCTTCCCATCGTGATCAACCCGTCCACTTACTCCATCGCCATCCTCGTCGTGCTAACGGCGTCGGTCCTCTCCTTCGCCCTCGTCAGCCGGATGATCGGCAAGCTCGACATGGTCGGCGTCCTGAAAGCGCGGGATTAGCCATGAAATAGAGTCCTCCCTAAATCGCTGGAAAACGCCATCTTCCACGAATCCCCGTCAGAAATTCCTCGCCAAACCCGCCCGATATCACACACCCTCCGACGGAACGAAGTACAAAATTCGCTAATAACATGAAGACCATATCGGTGATCATTGCCTCCGCGCTGGTAGTCGGCATCATGTTTTGGTGCCTGTGGGACCATGATCTTCATATGAACGTTTATGCGAACAATGAGTTTTGGTATGCGGAATCTTTCTCGTTGCAAGGGAAGGTGCTCGCCAGTGTGTTCTTCGGTCTCGCCGCTTCCGCTATTGTGGCGAGCTATCTCGGGGTCCGGAGAGTCGTGCGTAAAATCCGCAAGAATGTGGCGGGCGGAGCAAGCATCAATCCAACCGACTACTAATCTTGCCCTCACTCGCTCCCAAAATCACAGAAGAAGCGAACACGTCGTGGGTGGCAACGGCGGATAAGCTCCCTCGTTCGCTTCGCTCTGTGAGTCCTGCGCCGCCGTGCCCAGGGTCCCTACATTAGGGAGAGGAGTTGTTCAAGATAGTCGGAGTCGTGGGTGGCTCGGAGTTCGCGTTTGGGCAGGCTCTTGCGTTTCTTGCCTTCGAAGGGCATGCGGTTGTGGGCGTTGAGGGCCATCCGGCGCAGGATGGAGT
>CAMDLP010000115.1 GCA_945901795.1 Akkermansia muciniphila
CGGTGTAATGGCCCTGATCGTTGCCGCCACCGCCTGCGGCAAGGAGTGGTAGGGCGAGCAGGAATAGGGCGAGGAGAATGGAAGATGAGCGTTTCATGGAAATTGGATGAGGGACTTTGGTTGGAACACCTTCCTTTCCTGGCTGCTTCTAACCACACAAGTCGAGAAGCATTATTTCGCGGGTGTTAATGTGAACTCCTTGATGGTGACGCCACGGCTGCCTTCGGTGATTTGGAAGCGGAGGGTGTTGGAGCCGCTCTTGAGGGTGACGGGGATCGCTTCGGTGCTTTGCCATAGGCCGATGGTGTAGGGCGCGGGTTTTTCAACGGGCTTCGCGTCGTTCATGGTGAAAATGAAGTTCTGGCCGGTCTGGGCGGTGGCGACCTTGGCGGTCAGCAGGTAGTTTCCTGACATCGGAGCCTTGATTTCATATTCGGTTTTGAAGCCACCGAAGGCGTGGATCTGCATGCCGCCGCCGAACGAGCGCATGGTGGCCGATTTGCCGCTGACTTCCTTGTTGGCGCCGGCCGGGATGATGATCACGCCGTTTTTTTCCCGGATTTCGAGATCGGCCTTGGTGGCGGTGTCGGACTGGAGTTTCTGCTCGCTCTCATTGGCCTCGGCGAGCTCCTGGCCGAGCGCGCCTAGGTCGGCGGCGTTGGCGGCGAGCATGCGGGACTGCTGGAGGGCGAAATTGCTCCAGGAGCCGCCTTGTTCGTTGCCGCGTTCGTTGTAGGCTTTTTCGCCGAGAATGCGGCTGACCATTTCAGCGCGCACGATTTTGATGCAGTCGTCCTTGTGGGCGCGGGCCTGGGTTTCCAGGAGAAACTGGTTGCCGGAGAGTTTGACGTCGTCCTTGTCCCACCAACTGTGCGGGAAGCCGGCGCCGAGGTTGACCACCCAGCCTTTCGGTGTCCAATGGCTGAGTGCGGCGTGGGCATGCTGGGTGACGCCCCATGTGGGGATGCCGAAAGAGCGAAGGATGAAGCGGCCGAAAAACGCGCGGCGTCCGCAGACTCCGCCATTGCGGATGATGTTCTGGTGCTGGTGGTTTGATGAATCGTCATACTGCACGTTCCGCGAACCATACGGGACCTCGGTCCTGACGCTGGAAACATAGCGCCAGCCGTAGTCCGGGTTGTAGATGTGATCCGGCCGGTAGGTGCGGAGCATTGCGCGTCCCCAAGCGAGGATTTCGTCGGGGTCCTCGCTGTTGACGACGAAGCGCATCTCCCAGGTTGTTAGGATTTTGAAAGCGGGGTCTAGTTCGCCGGCAAGGAAGGCTTTCTCGAAATGGAGATAACGCTTCACGGGATGGACGTTCTCGGACTGGTCTTTGACGTTGGGGCTGTTGCTCTGTTTGATGGGTCGGGCGTGTTCGAGGCTGGTGGCCAGCGCGAGTCGGCGAAAAACGCCTTCCTTTGACTGTGGACTGACTTTCTGGATCACGGAGAAAATTTTCATCGCCTCGCCGAACTGTCCGTAGCGTGCGCCACCGGCCATGATCATTTCCATCATCAAGGCCTCATCGCCGAGGAGCAGCTCGACGGCCGCAACATTCTCGGAACTCTGCTCGGCGAATTTCGCGAGTCCGTCCGGTGTGGCGGCGGTGAGGGTGAATGCTTTGGCGAGTTTTTCGTCGAGAGCGTTGTTGGAAAGAAAGGAGTTAAGTGAACCGAGCAGCCTCTTGGCGGAATCCGCCTCGCGGGCTTGAGCTTTGGCGAGATCGGCCTGGGCTTTATCGTTGGCTTTTTTGAGGGCGGGTTCGTCGGCCTTGGCTTTTTCATAGAGGGCCGTGCGTTCCTTGAGGGCAGCCTCGCCATCGGCGAGATTTTTCTTCGCGGCATCCAGCTTGCTCTCGGCGGCTTTTTTTTCGACTGAGGATTTGGCGCTTTTGAGCGCTGCCTCGGCGGCGGCGATGTCCTTTTTCGCACCGCCGATCCACTTGCCGTTGGCGTGGTCGATCAATGCCTTGGCTGAACCGATCTGTCCGAGACCCTTGCCTGCGGCCTCCGCCTTGGCCGCTGCTTCTGCGGTGGCTTTGGTGGCGCTCTCAAGTTCCGCGAAGTCCTTGCCGCCGACCTTGGGCAGGGTGCGGGAAATTTCCGCCATGAGTGATTTCAACTCGGAGCTGAAGCCGGATTGCAGTCTCTTGCCGCCGTATGGCTTTTCGTCCTTGGGAGGCCAAACCGCCGGGACATCCTTGAGATTCGAGGCGGACGACGAGGCTGCCGCCGGCTTGGAGCCGTTTTGTTCGTAGTAATCCTTGATGTAGGCGACATCCGCGGCGGACAGCTTGTCCTGCTCGAAATGCATCTTGGTGCCGTTGGCAAGGGCCACGGTGACCATCCCTATCCTGGGATCGTAGGATTTGAGTTCACCCTCGAAGGTCTTCCCTCCGTCGGCGCTGGTCCATGTTCTGGCGTGAGCCCCGGTGAGGAGCAGGCTTGTGATCGCAGCCAGGAGCATGAGGGCAGATGCGGGGATCTGGATAGGTTTGAGCTTCATGGTTCTGGTGGGGCTGATTTCCAAACGGGTTGTCGATCGTCTTACTTAGCCAGCAGCTCCACCATCGCCTTGCCCATTCCTTCTCCTACATTCATGTAGGTCTCGGCATTGCCGCCGTAGTGGCTGCCGCTACTTCCTCCATTGGCGACAGGTTGCGTAAAGAACACCGCAGCCTGACCTTTGGATTCCGGACGTTCAGCGAAGGCAAACATCTTCTGAGAGAGAGGTGCATTCTTGTCGTGTTCACCCAATGTGGCGCAAACAAACTTGGCGTTGGGTGCGTTAAAGTCTTTTCTCAGGTCATTGAAGAGAAAAGCGAGGTTCTTGTCGTAATTCTCAACACTCCCCTTGCCAGCCTCAGCATTTCCCTGCCACCAGAAAAATCCCGCGACTTCGAATTTCGTGGTGCCAGGATAATAGGTAGCCAAATTTTTAAGTGCGTTTTGAGCCGTCCCTACGTCTTGATCATACTGGAGGCCTGCATACCAGCCACCATTTTTTGCTTTGGATTCTTCACTCACCTTCCGGTTTGAGCTCTCCGAGTCCCCTTGGTATGATTTACCGCCGGCTCCAGTGCCTACCGCACTGGGTGGCAACAAGTCCCAGCCCAGAGCACGATTGCCGACGCACGCTTTCAGTATCAGGACAGGGGCATCCATGACGTGCCCCAGATAATTCCCGATGCCGATTTCCGGGCCAATTTTCCCATCACCCTTCCCATTTTCAGCTGTTAACCAATTACTGTATTTCTCTTGGGCCATACAGAAAAAGACATTGCGGACATCCTTCCGCACGTTCCAGTTGCCTCCATCATCGACTAGGTAGGGGTATTTTTCAGCAGCAACCCCCTTAAGTTGACCTACATTCCCGAAGCCCAGCATGTTGGATTGCCCCATCAGAATGAACACCTGCACCGGCTTGCTCATATTGGCTTCTTTGCCATCGGGATCCGGTAACACACCGGGAAGCGCCTTGACACCAAGGTTCGTCGCCGCTTTGTCCGCTGATGAAGTCTTGGTATCGGAAGCATTCACCTTGCCCTTTTCTTGGAGGAAAGTGATGTCTCCCTCGGAGAGGACTTTCTGTGAAAAATTCATCTTCTTGCCGTTGGACAAGGTGACTTCGACGAGACCGGTGGCAGGATCATAGGATTTCAGATCACCTTCGAAAGTCTTGGTTCCGTCCGCGCTGGTCCATGTTCTAGCATGGGCTGTCGTGAGAAGCAGGCTGGCGAAGCTCGCCAATATCAAGCTGTGGGATAAGAAGGATTTTGGTGTTTTGTTTTTCATATCTTTAGGTTTTGGGGTCGTCAAAAAATTGAACAGGGGTCATCCGGAAGACTAGGCTCCTCTCCTGAGCGCATCCGCCATGGCTTGGAAGGAGGGCTTTGGCTTGGAGCCGCGGTCAAAGAGGACCCATGAGTGACGCGTTTCCAAGGCCAGTTGTCCAGCCATACTGTGGCGGTCGCTTACATGCTAAGTGACAGATAAATCGTGATACGGATCATCACGCAAACCCCTGAGAAGCCCCGGAACACAAGGGAATTCACAGCCGTTCGGCCACCGCGTGGAAGGCGAGGTGACCGGTGCGGGGGTGGATGTAGGCGAAGAGGAACTTGCGGAAAAGCGGATCGCAAGGCCACTGCTCGGTGCTGGCGAGTTGCCATTTGTCCGCCACCTTGCGCTGGATCAGGACGGGCAGGCTGACGATTTCTTTTCCGGGCGGGCCGCTGAGGAGGCCGGATTTCCCTGACGGGACGCGGATCGGTTTCATGTCGCCGAGCTTGATGGCGAGTTCGTCCGGGGCGGCGTTGATGACAAGGCGGTCGCCGCCCTTCACCTTGTCCGGCGGGGTGTTGATCTTGAGGACGCGGAAGCTGGATTCGCGGGGCATGAAGACCAGCAGCAGGTGTGTGCGTTCGGCGGGAGCGATGCGCAGGGAAATCTCGGGCGTCTCCGCATTGCCGCGCCAGAGATCGAGGAAGGTGTCGTCGCGCAGGGTGGCCTTGAAAGGGCCGGCGATGTAGGTGAGCGGGATTTCGAAGCTCTCCGCGTCCGCGCGCTGTCCCGCGCGGAATTCCGGCGGCTTGCCATCGCCGGGATCGAAGCGGGTGACACGGAACTCGACGGTGGCGGAGGATTTGTCCTGAGACAGCGCAAGGGGTGCGAGGATAAGAAGGGCGAGAAAAGTGAGGAGGGATGATGCTCTGAAATTCGGAGAGGTGAACCACGGAAGGCACGGAATACACGGATGAAGAGATGAATGGATGGACTCCGTTCCTTTGAAATCAATGATCCGTTCATGCGAGCCTCTGACGTTCCGTGTATTCTGTGTATTCCGTGGTTCCATTTTCGTCTTCATTTTCATCGGTATGCGCATGGATTTATGAATGATGATTGTTGATGTTTGATTGTGGATTTACATCGCGCCGCCAGGGAGCCAGCGGAAGGAGGTGATGCGGATGCGGCGGCCGAACCGGCGGTTGACGGGGGATTGGAGATTGGCGTACGGGGTTTCCGTGGGAT
>CAMDLP010000116.1 GCA_945901795.1 Akkermansia muciniphila
TGCGGATCTTTCCTGGATCAGGGAATGGCTTGAAGATACTCTGCCAGACTGATGGCACTCACCGTCTTGGACAAGGGATAGGATTCACCTTCGGGAATCACGATGAAACCGGAATCCGCGCGAAGCGTCTCCATGCTTTCGATCAGACCTGGAGTCACCTTGGGGGAGAGTGTTCGCTTGATCTCCACAGCCGATATGTTGCCATCGGGCTGTTCGATCACGAGATCGACCTCCGCACCGGCATGGGTGCGGTAATGGCTGGCGGTCGCGCCCTTCGGCAGGCGGTTGAGGATTTGCTCGATGCAATATCCTTCCCAAGAGGCCCCGCAGAGCGGATGGCCGAGCACGTGTTCCAAGGTTGGCAGACTTGCCAGCGCGTGGAGGATGCCGCTGTCGCGCCAATAGACTTTAGCCGATTTCACGAGCCGTTTGCCGGCGTTGCGCGACCACGGCGGGAGTGAGCGCACGAGATACAAGCCTTCGAGCAGGTCGAGGTAGCGGCGGGCGGTTTTGCCGTCGATGCCCAACGAGCCTGCCAGCTTGCTCAGGTTGATGGTGGCGCCCTGTTGATGGGCCAGCATGCTGCAGAAACGCCGCAGAACGATGGGCATGGCCGTGATGCCTTGTTGCGGCAGGTAGCGCTCGACGTAGCTGGTGATGAAATCCTCCCGCCATTGCAGCGAGGTTTCCGCGTCGGTGGCGAGGTAGCTGTCCGGGTAGCCGCCGCGTTCCCAGTGAGTTTGCATCGCCCGCTCAGGCTGTGTAAGTTCCGGAAGTTGGAACGGCGTGAGTTCCAAGTAGCTGATGCGGCCCGCCAGGGTTTCGGAGCTTTGGTGCAAAAGCTCGGGCGAGGCAGAGCCAAGCAACAGAAACTGGCACGCCCGCTCTCCCGCATGGCGACGCTCGTCGATCAGACTTCTCAACACCGGAAACAGGTCTGGCAAGCGCTGGACTTCGTCGAGGATGACCAGTTGATCGGCAAAGCCCGAAAGGTAAAGCTCCGGGTCTGCCAACTTGGCGAGATCCGAGGGACGCTCCAGATCCAGATAATGCGTGGGTTTTCCCAAATCCAAGCCCCGCGCCAGAGTCGTCTTGCCCACCTGGCGGGAGCCCAGCAAGGCCACCGTCGGGGTCTGGCTGAGGCGCTGGATCAGCGTGCTGTTGAGGTGACGGAAAAGCATTTCGGCTTGAAAATACGGAATTCATTCCTAAAATTCAAGGCGAATCCGGGAAAGAAGTCTGATGGCGTTTACCGGTCAATCATGGCCTCGGCCTCCGTTGATGGTGATGCGGGCTGCCTCCTCGGGGGTGATGCCTTCGAGTTCGAGAACCAAGCGGGATTTCGATAGATCCAGACCTTTTATCTGCTAGGAATCACCGCCGGTTCACGGCGCGGTAGCGGCTGGGCGGCGTGCCGGTCTCGCGGTTGAAAACGACGCTCAGATATTCGCTGTGCACAAATCCCGTCCGCTCGGCAATCGCCTCCAACGACAGGTCGGTTGAGGTGAGCAATTCCCTGACGCGGTTCAACTGGACGCGCAGAATCTCCTCGTGCAGGGTGCGGCCGATGAGTTTCTTGAAGCGGGACTCGAGCAAGCGGCGCGATTGCGGCACCGCCTTGAGCACGTCGCTGACGTTGATGCCGTCGCACGCCCGCTCGCGGATGAAGCGCACCGCATTGACGACATGGCGGTCCTCGGTGGCTAACACATCGGTGGACTGGCGCGTGACCAAACCCAGGGGCGGAATCAGGTTTGTCAGTGAGTGGACTTTCCTGCCGGTCATCAACTGGTCCAATAACGCCGCAGCCTCGTAGCCGGCGCGGTGCGCATTGGGGATGATGCTTGTCAACGGCGGATCGGACAGGTTGCAGAGCAATTCATCATTATCCACACCGATGACCGCGACTTCATCCGGCACCGCGATGCCGCGCTGCCTGCACGCATCCAGCACCTGTTGGCCTCGCAGATCGTAGCACGCCATGATGCCCACCGGTTTCGGCAGCCGGCTCACCCACTCGGCGATGTCTTCCACCTGGCTCTGCGCGTCGGCCTGCTTGCTCTTGTCGGCCTGGAAAACGGAACAATCGCGGCCCGCATCGCGGACAATCCTTGAGAAATGTTCCGCCCGCAACTTGGACCAATTGAAACGGTCATCGCCACAGTAGCCGAAGTGCTTGAATCCACGCTCCAACAGATGATCGGCGGCCATCCTCGCGAAGGCATTGTCATCCGTCTCTACCCACGGCAGTGAAGGAATCAGCCGCGCCGCGCTCACATCCACCACCGGCAAGCCCACATTCTGCAGGGCGCGGGCAATGGAGGCATTTTCAATTCGCGCGATGATGCCATCGCCCTTCCAGCCCGCCAGCCATGGGGGCGGTTTGTCGCCGCGCCCGTGCTCGGCGAGATGGATGGACCATCGCTGGTTCTCGCACATGTATGCAACGACACCGCCCAGCAAGCCCCGCGCGTAAGCATTGGAGGTTTCTATCAACAATGCCACTTTCCGCCGGGCTCGTATAAGGTCAGTGGTATCAGATCGAATCAAGGTGTTTTTTTGATTTTTTATTGAGGTTGGATTTGGGCGCGAGGTGCCTTGCCAGGTCGAATAGTTCGAGGCTCTTGATGGAATTCGGTGGGAATTCTTGCGGCAAGTGGCCGGGGCGGCAAGGCTTTCCCGTCGCGTTTCCCCAACCGCCGAAGAGGCAGTTGATTACCAGCTCGGGCCGGTCGGCCACAAACACCGCGCCGACCCGTCTCCAATCGGAAGTTCCCGTCACAGCAGTGGTCTTTACCGAGGTGTTTTGAATGTTCAGCAATGCCCCGATGGCACCCTTCAAACCCTCCGTTTTGATCCAGCCGGACAACTCGTAAGTCTTGCCTTGCAGCGCATTGACCTTCGCCGTCCATGCGGCATCCGATCCATTCGCCGAGCGGATGCTCAAGCACTGCCCGCCGTTTCGGCCGGTGGCTAACACTTCATGCCGCGCTTCATCGCCGCCCGTCCACGCCCGGGAAAGCCAGCCTTCCACACCGCTGGCGGAGTTCGTTTCAAACGAGGGGTTCGGCAACAGATTGTCCGTCTGCCCGTGCGCGACAGCAAGCAGCGCGGCGAAGACGCAGGTGATGGTTTGTTTCATGGCGAGAGCAGCGAGAGGGAGGAAGTATGCGGAATGTTGACCACTGATTTCACTGAGTCACTGATTTTTGAAGACGTGGGTTTCGCCTGCTTTCCTTCTTCAACTTACATTCTTCATCTGTGTAATCAGTGAAATCAGTGGTTGAATTATTTCTATTCTGTTTCCGCCGTCTTTTCTTGTGAAGTCTTGCCAAGTTTTGTTGAAATCCAGCCATGACCGCAGTGCGCATCCAAGCCGATTTCTTCGCCCGCATGGAAGGTTCGCAGACTTTGCGCGAGCTGTTCGAACACATCCCCGGCGTGTTCTTTTTCGTGAAAGACGCGGAAGGCCGCCACATCACCGCGAACCGCGCCATCCTCAGACGCTACGGCGTCAAAAACGAACAGGAGCTGGTGGGTGCGCTGGCTGAGGATTTTTTCCCGGCGGAAGTCGCCAAAGCCTATCGCGAGGACGATCAGAAGGTCATCACCAGCGGCAAACCCATCATCGACCGCCTCGAACTCTGGTATGACGAGCAACACCACCTCGATTGGTTTCTCACCACCAAGCTGCCGCTGCGCGACAAGAGCGGGGAAATCATCGGCGTCGTCGGCATCATTCGCCGGGATGGCGAGCGCATGAGGCACCACGATGTGCGCGAAGTTGCCGCCGCCATCCAATACGCGCGGCAGCATTGCAAAACCCACATCACCACCACCGATCTGGCCCGCGCCGCCGGAGTCTCCGAACGCCACCTGAACCGCCAAGTGCAGAAAACGCTCGGCATTTCGCCCTACGAACTCGTCCTGCGCACCCGCATCCAATCCACCGCCGAGGCCCTGGCCCAGACCAGCGCCCCCATCATCGACATCGCCCTCAATCACGGCTTCTGCGACCAAAGCGCCTTCACCCAGCAGTTCAAAAAACGCACGGGAATGACGCCGAGACAATTCCGGCTTGGTAACCGAATCTAACTATAAGGAATTTGCTTTCGCGGGAGGCCCCTGAAAGAGCCAATGCGTCGGCCCGGCCTGCCTGTCGTCTTGTCCGCCGTAGCTTTAGCGAAGGAGGAAGCCTTCTTGGCCTTCGTAGCCTCGGCGACGGAGGTGGCGTAGACTGGAGGGCGGGGAAATGCGGTGCATCTCAAGAAGAGAAGAACAGACTGCGTCCGCAGGTTCGGATTGAATAGCGGGGGGCGGGTCGAAGGGGAAGATTTCTTTGTATTCTGGAAACAAATGCAGAATGGCTGTTTAGAATGCGGAATCGTCTCGGTTTAGGGGGTAAGTGGCAGCTTGCGAGAATGCAGCTGGAACGAACCAACCGGTCGTGGCTGCCATGGCCACGATGGATCACTTTCTTTACAAACACCGAAATCGAAACACACAATGACAAACGAATCTGAAGACATCCAGGCCGTGCAGAGACTCGGCGAAGCGAGAGACAAGATCGTCACCGAGCTGCGCAAGACCATCGTCGGCATGGACGATGTCATCGACGAAATGATGATTGCCATCTTCGCCCGCGGTCACTGCCTGCTGGTGGGCGTGCCCGGGCTCGCCAAGACCCTGCTGGTCAGTTCGCTGGCCGAGACCATGTCGCTGGGTTTCAAGCGGATCCAGTTCACGCCGGACCTGATGCCCTCGGACATCACGGGCACCGAACTGCTGCAGGAGGACCCCGAGACCCACCAGCGCAGCTTCAAATTCCAGAAGGGGCCGGTTTTCACCAACCTGTTGCTGGCCGACGAGATCAACCGGACGCCGCCGAAGACGCAGGCCGCGCTGCTCGAGGCGATGCAGGAAAAACGGGTGTCGTCTGGCGGCGAGGAATACAAGCTCGACGCTCCATTCTTTGTGCTGG
>CAMDLP010000117.1 GCA_945901795.1 Akkermansia muciniphila
GCTCTGGGTTTACGATGAAATGCGCTATGGACTCCACCCATTGGTGCGGCGCGTCTGGTCGCTGAAGGGAGTGAGGGTGGTCACGCCGGTGGAGCGCCGCTTCGAATGGGGCTATCTCTTTGGTGCGCTCGAAGTGGGTGGTGGCGCAAGCGAGCTCCTTTACTCGCCAACGGTCAACAAGGAGGCGGACGTACATTTCCTCAATTAGATCGCCGAGAGCGATGAGGATTCGATGCATGTGGTCATCGGGGACGGCGCGGGATTCCATCACCGCAATGGAGGCGGCGAGCTACCCGCAAACCTCAAGATCATCACCCTGCCGGCCTACAGCCCCGAACTCAATCCGGTCGAGAAAGTCGCGGTGGATTCAGCGAGCGAGGTGTTCATAGTAGGCTTTCTTCAATGCTTGTTGGTGCTCAAAAACCAAAGGTTCGATGCTGCGGAGATCGTGTGGCTTCACGCCCCGGTTGCTTGCAACCTCACTCCGGCAAATGATCGCCGCAATACTCCTCGCCGTCGTGGCCGATGCGGAACTCGTCGTGGGGGTGGGAGACGTCGGTTTTCTCGCAGATGGTGCAGGTGTGAAACGCATCGGAGGCGGGGGTTTTCGCGGCGTTGAAGCGCTTTTTCCGCTGGCCTGACTCGATCGCCCGCGCGGTGCCGCGCAGCGCGGGAATCCCGGCCCAGATGAAGTAGTTGGCGAAAGCCACCAGATAGAACGGTAGCAGGACCGGTTGGCCGGCGACGTTGAGAAGAATGCCGGCCGCCATCAGGATCCCGAGAAAGCGCACCTGCACGGGGAGGATGAACATCAGCAGGATTTCCACCTTCGGGAAAAGCGTGGCGAAGGCGAGGAAGGCCGCACCGAACAGCGCCACCCCGCTCGACGGGATGCCGACCGGATAGACGAAATTCGCCAACAGCACGAGGCCAATGCCGGTGTAGTAAAACAACGACGCCTTGAAACTGCCCCAAGCGTTTTCGAGGCCGTCGCTGACCATGAACACGAAGTTCACCGCGCAAATCAGCAACAGGACGCTGACCGGGTTGAAGGTGCCGAATTGCGAGCCGGCGAAGAACATCGTGGCGACCCGCCAGACTTCCCCCGAGAAAATCTTCGCCCGGTCGAACGCGAAAAGCTGCCCGATGTCCGGCCGGATGATTTGCAAAATATACACGAGAACGTGGAACAGCGCGTAGTAGCGGAGGAATCCGGGAAATGCCAGCCAGCCGCAACGGCGCTCCAATCGATCGAAAATAGTCATCACGCCGGGGAACATCGCGGCTTCACGCCGATTGACAAGCGCGGGTCGCGACGAGAGCGGAAGAGGCCGGTTTTTAACGATCCAAACGCTCCGCGCCGTAATCCCCGAAGGGAACCAGCAAATCTCCGTCGGCGGCGACGGAAACTCGGCCCAAGTCAAAAGTCCAAGTTGGGAAATCCCACGCCTTCGCCGCCTCGTCTTCGGCACCGGCGGCGAAGATGGAATCCCACTTGGTTCCAGCAATTATGCCTTGGGTCCAGCGGAGGCGGCTCGGCTGCCAGCCGATTTTCAAAGCCGGCTCCCTGATCCAAGTCCCGGCACTACCCAGCAGATACCTTTCCACTCCGTCGGCAACGGTGGTAAAGACGCGCCTTCCACCCACTGCGGAAATCGCATCCGCAGGCTCCGCGAGGCTGGCGACCAAGAACGCGTCAATCCCGTCGCTGGCGCTGACTTGGACGGTCTTGGCACCCTGACTGTCGACCGTCCGGGTGAATGCCAAAAACCCCTTGGCATCGAGCTCGCTGATGGCGAAGAGTTCCCCCGGGAGGTCGATTAGCGGACGAGCGACTGGCGTTCCCGAGCTCGCGACTTTGATGACCGATGCGGATTGGTAGGCTTGGTCGGAATCAAGCCATGGATCGGAATCGCCATCCCTCCAGCGGGTGATTCCCGCGACGACCAGCCCGTCCGCCGCGTCGCAGGCGTTGTTTAGCATCGATCCCGAAGGTCCGAGATCAACGGGGGTCTGGGCGACCGGGGCCTCTGGCAGCGAGACGTCGAACACCAGCAATTGCGGGGCTTCCCGCGGGAGCCAGTAAGGCTGAATCTGGTAAGGTTTAACCGAGGGTTTGTTTTTCAAAGAATTGGCGGTGGCCAGGAATCCCCTCTTCGAAGAGAACACAGGCTTGGGCTCAGCCATCACGGCCATTGGCATGGCAATATCCATCGGATACATTCCAAACCAATGGGAATATTGATAGCTGATCGCCACGGCGGGGCGGTTTGGCTGAGGCCAGAGCAAGCGGTCGCCGACCAGTTGGGCACCGGATTTCGGATTCACCGAGCAAGTGCCCAGCAGGTTCAGAGCGGGGGCGGCCGAAGCGTCGTAAATATCGAGAATCAGTTGGTTGGCCTGGCTTCCTTCATCGCCCATGAAGCGCGCCCAATACATCCAAGGCGACGCGGTCCCGATTTGCCGGAGGACGTACAACTTGCCGTCGCGGTATTCGGCCGCCATGACGGTCCCCTCGCCCAGATCCGTCTCCGACAGAATCTCCTCAGATGAAGTTGCTGGAGATACCCGCAAGGTCGCCCGCCCGCCACGGAATGATTGGCCGTCCTCGATCTGGAACAAATGACTGCCCACTTCCAGCACTCGATTCACCGGCCAAGCGAGCGACACATTGGAAAGCGTCGTCGGAGCATCGCGGTCGGAAACATCGGTGATGTCCATCACCCGCTGCGAGATCGAAACCACCGAGTTGCCGATGAGATCGGCGCGGCGCGCGTCGAATTCATGGGGGATGAATCCACGCAGGAGCAAATCACGATTCGCGAGGTCGATGTCGAGCAATTGCACGCCCGCTTGCCCGGACGACCAATAGTTGGCGGAGAGAGGGATCATTGCCAGCCCGGCATCCGGCAGGACTTTCAGCGCCTTGTCATTCCACACGGCTTCGCTGAATGATCCCGAATCCCCGAGATTGATCCGGCGAAGTAATTTCGGGTCTGCGGGGTCCGCCACATCGAAAAGCGAAGCGGCGACTCTTCCTGACTCCATGCCAATGGAAAACAGCAGGTCGCCGATGGGCTGCAAGTAGGATGACCAACCAGGAACTTCAACATGGCCTGCCACGACGGGATTCAGGGGATCGGCGAGATCCACTACCCACAGCGGATCAGTTTGCCGGAAGGTCACCACATAGGCCTTATTCCCCGCGAAGCGCGTCGCATAAAGGCTTTCGCCGTTGGCCTCGGTAAGTTCGATGCGGCCGAGGACACGATTTTCGACTACCATCGTATGAATACTCTCCGGTGCCCAGGCACGGAAATTTTCGATGATCGTTTTGGGGACCCAGCCCGAGTCACTGCTGCGGTGTTCTGAAATGGTGGTCAGCACGTCGTTGCTCCACTGGATCCTGAATTTGTTCGAAATTGCTCCTTCGGTGCGGATTTCTCGGGCCATCTCAACCAGGCCTGTCGGACGGATCGCAAAAACGGACACATCAGAAACATTCCACTGCCCGGACGGGCTGGTAGTCACCGCCAGCCAGTCGGCTCCCGAGGAAATCAACGGCCTATCACCTTCAATCAATGTTTCGCCAGCTGCCGATGGCGACTGGTCTGCGGAGAGTTGCCACTCGGTCAGACGGCTTTGGGAATTCCACTCGGTGGTGGCCAGAACCAAGCGGTTGCCCACCAAACGACTGTCGGCGAGGCTGCCTGGAACGTCTTGAGTGAAGGTGATTCCGGCCTTGCCGCCAGCGACCTTGACGAGATTGATGCGCGTCCACGGGTCGCCTCCCGCCGAGCTGCTTTGAGTCAAAAGAACCACCGTGCGATCCCCTTGGGTGCCGGGCAGCAGATAGAGATCCTGACCGACTGCGGGGAGCCGTAACGAAGCTGTCAAGCGAGGATCCGCAGGATCCGCCAGATCAAGCACCTGCAAACCGCGCAGCTGGTTGAAAAAATAGACGGTGTTTCCCTCCACCTTCCAGATGTCCGCCTCGACCGGAGTTGCAGTCAGGGTCCCTACATTAGGGAGAGGAGTTGTTCAAGATAGTCGGAGTCGTGGGTGGCTCGGAGTTCGCGTTTGGGCAGGCTCTTGCGTTTCTTGCCTTCGAAGGGCATGCGGTTGTGGGCGTTGAGGGCCATCCGGCGCAGGATGGAG
>CAMDLP010000118.1 GCA_945901795.1 Akkermansia muciniphila
AACCTCGGCCGCGTGGCGACCGACAAGGATCTCGAACCCGACGACTCCGACAAGGGGATCGAAAACCACATCCCATTCGTGAACCGCCTCGTCGTCTGGTGGAAACGGATGCAGGCCGACCGCTTTCTGTTCGACGCCACCGACGAACAGCGGGCCGCCATCAAACGCGACCTCGAACCCGTGATCTCCATCTACAACCAACTCTAATCCTAACCCAACATTCCCAATGGACCTTCTCACAAACATCCTCACCTTCGTCGGCTTCATCGCCATCACCTTCGGCGCGGCCGGCACGATCTCGAAATGGCTCAAGGCCAACGAGGAACGCAAACGCGCTCTCGCCGATCACTACGCTTCGATGATGACCGCACTCCGTCGAATCGAAATGGCCATCAACGACACCTCAAAAAACAAACTGCCATGAGCCCGCAACCCGCCGAATGTCAGGCCGCCGTCGACGCGGTGAAGGAACTCCTCGACGCCCATTTCGATGAAGCCGAAGACAGCGCCGACGACGGCAAGTTCAGCCTCGGTTTCCGCGTGACCTTCGACCGCTCGCACTCGCCCACCAAACTCAAGGTGACGTGCCGCGTGTCCAAGGTGACGACCGACGAAATCGAGTGCTCCATCGACGATCCGGCCCAGGCCAAACTTCCCCTCTGATGGCGACCCGCGTCCGCACCGTGTTCCGTGGAGCCAAGCCGCCAAGCAGGCTGGAGACACGTTTTGAACTGTTGTGGCGGGCGCAAAATGGACCGGAGTTGGAAAAAGAGTTCCGCTTTCATCCCGTGCGCAAATGGCGGGCCGACTTCGCCCATCTGGAATCCCGCACCCTGATTGAGATCGAGGGCGGCATCTACGTGAACGGCCGCCACAACCGCGGGGCGGGATTCGCCGCCGACCTGGAGAAATACCTCGAAGCGAGTCTGGCCGGATGGCGGGTGGTCCGCCTCGGACCCAACGAACTAACGACGGCCCACATCGAGCGCCTCGTTTCCCTGGTGCGGGGCGGTTGACTCCCTTCGTGGGGCATGGATTCCAAACCGCTCTCCATCCTCGTCACCGGTTCGTCCGGTTTCATCGGCACCCACGTCGTCCGACATCTCCACGAGGCAGGCCACAAAATCACCGCCCTCGACTATCTGCCACCCAAGGAGCCATTGCCGGAGGGGGTGAGGTTTGAGCAATGCGACATCCGCCAAGGGATGTTCCCCAACCTCTGCTTCGACGCCGTGGTCCACCTGGCAGCCCTGGCAGGCGTCCGCCCGTCGATCGACCGCAAACTCGACTACGAGATCACCAACGTCGTCGGCACCCTCCGCTTGCTGGATTTCTGCCGCCGCATGAATGTCCCGACCTTCGTCTTCGCCTCGTCCTCCAGCGTCTATGGCCCGGAATCGCCGCTCCCGTTCGCCGAGGACGGCCCGACCGACCCGTGCAGCCCCTACGCGCTGACCAAGCTCCACGGCGAGCACTGGTGCCGACTCTACTCGCGCCTCCACGGCCTCAATGCCCGCGCCCTGAGGTTCTTCTCCGTATGGGGCCCCGGCCAACGCCCCGATCTGGCCATCGAATCCTTCCAGCGGGCCATCGAGCGGGACCAGCCCGTCACCATTCTGGGAGATGGAAACCAGCGCCGCGACCTCACCCACGTCTCAGACGTCGCCCGAGCGGTCGAATTGGCGATTGAGTGGCAAAAATCCGGGTTTGAAGCGTTCAACGTCGGGACAGGCGTGAACCATTCAGTCATGGACATGCTCCGCCATTCTTCCTCGAAAACGGGCAAAAAAGCGGTCGTTTTACACTCTGCTTTACACCTAGCCGATGTCCGGGAAACTCTGGCAGATACGCGGAAATCCCATATTCTATTAGGGTTCCAGCCGCTCCACCCGTTCCAAATCTAGCAATTTCAATGTGAAAAAAGTGTAAAGCTGAAAAAGGCACCTTTCACAGGATTTGGATGAGGGTGGGGAGACCCGAGGACTTTGTCACCACTCGTAAATAGATTTCCTGCTTACAGTCAATGGCTTACGGCGCGTTCAAACGCTCGCTTTATCACCATTTCTAATTAGAATCACTTGGTTTTCTAGCGGAATTTTGGCTTGTAATCCTAACTTCAACGTTGACACCTCCTGCGATCCATCCAATCTCCGCACCATATGAAACTGATGGATAGAATCCTCCCCCCATTGGCCACATGGCGGTGAGGGAAGATCGTATGTAACTGCGCATCATCACAGAACTATAATCGGAAAAAACGATTTTCAATCCACAGACCCCACCACCTGTTTCACACCCTCCAATTAACCCAAGCTCATGAATCGCCTATTCTCCCTAATTGCCTGTTCGCTCAGTGCCGCGCTTGCCACCTCCGCCTCTGCCACCGTCGCGATGGACTACGTCCGCGTGGGCAATCCAAACAATGCAGCCGATCCTACCACAAGTTACGGCGCGGTGGATCATGCCTACTGGATCGGGAAATACGAGGTGACCAACGCCCAATACGCGGAGTTCCTCAATGCCAAGGGGCAGTCGAACGCCAACGGGATCTACAATTCCAGCATGTCGAGTTATGGAATCACGCAATCGGGCAGCTCGGGGAGCTACAGCTACACGGTGACCAGCGCATTGGCCAATCGCCCAGTGGTCTTTGTCTCATGGTTCGATGCCGCGCGCTTCGCGAACTGGATGAGCAACGGCCGAGGAAATGGCGATACGGAAACCGGAGCCTACACGCTCAATGGAGCGACCAGCGGGATCATTTTAGCCAACGCCGGAGATAAAGTATACATTCCAAGCGAGAACGAGTGGTATAAGGCGGCGTATTACAATGCAGTAAATGCCTCCTACTCGCTCTATCCAAACGGTCAGAATTCGATCACGATGGCAGATGCGAATTACGGCTGGAGCGTAGGTTCCACCACGGATGTCGGCACCTATGGCAACGACCCAAGCTCTTACGGAACCTTTGACCAGGGAGGCAATGTGTGGGAATGGAATGACGCCATAATATCTGAGTCATCGCGCGGGCTTCGTGGAGGTGCTTGGAGTGACGATAACGCTCTCTCGCTAAGTTCAACCTACCTCAATCACCTCTACGAAACTCCAACGCTTGAGCAGTATTACATCGGCTTCCGCGTCGCCGCTGTTTCAATCGACACGGACTCCGACGGTATCGACGACTTGGCCGAGACGAACACCGGAATCTACATCTCCGCAACCAACACAGGCACAAACCCGAACTCAGCGGACACTGACGGTGATGGCGTGCCTGATGGGCTGGAGGTGAAAGAGAAGACAAGCCCAGTGGATGCCACGAAGTTCAATGCATTCAGCAAGGGGCTAGTAGGGTATTATCCGTTGGATGAAACAGGCACTGATAAGACTGGTTCTGGCTACAACGGGAACTTGACCAATTCATCGTGGGAGAATGTTGATGGTGCAAAAGCACTCAAGTCTATCGGTAGTTCACCATCGGGACTTCTCATTCCGAACGGTGGAGCAAGGGCTCTACCAGCAACCGGATGGGCTATTTCAGGCTGGGTCAAATGCAATGACTTCTCCGCTGCACCATCCCCGAATGGATATTTTAGGCTTTACTGATTTTTCAGTGGGTGGTGTTCACAGGTGCAGGGATTTCCAAGCCGCCCGCAATCCAGTATGCGATCGCTTGGAAGTTGGCGAAATTCCGGTATCCCCGTGCGCGGCGGCGTGCGAGCTGCAGTAGTCCGTTGACCGCT
>CAMDLP010000119.1 GCA_945901795.1 Akkermansia muciniphila
AGTTCCTTGGCCCGCCGCTGGATGGCGAGCACTTCTGAAACTGTGAATCCGGTGATGAAGAGTCCGCGAGCCATGCACGGCGGCGGGTGTCAACGGATCACCTTCCGCGCCATGTGGCGTTATTGCCGCGAGTGTCGATGTGGACGAAGGCGGACGATGGATAGAGCCCGAGACCTCCGGTAAATCTCCCAGCCTTCCGCCATTCGATCAAACGATCATAGGCCCGTTGCGGACTCACGCCTTCGAAGGCGATGTCGAGTGCCCTGAATTCCATATGCTTGCTGAGGCCGACGCCACCCACGGTGCGGTTGTAATCGGGGGAGCGGTAGGAACTGAGAATCTGGCATGGCTTGCCGAATGACTCACGGAGATCATCCACGATCCGCAAGGTTGGCACGATGTTCTTCCAGATCCGTTGAGGTGGTGTGCTGTTGGTCACTCCTTTTCGCTGCGCGGCGAAGTAGGATTCGAACTCGCTGGCACCGAAGTGGCGAAATCCTTGGGATTCGAACCAGGTGGCAAAGGTGGTGTTGGACGCACTCATGATGCCTCTTCCTGCGTGTCAACGGCAGGTTCGCCCACCGACTCGCGACCAATGATCTTGAGCATGGTAGCGGCGGCGGCCTGCATATTTTCTGTATCCCAGTAATGGTTTGGCCGAGAGCCAATCCGTTCCCACATCCACTTGCCGTTCTTCTTGATCCGGTGCTCGCTTTCCATCTGGGCGAGATAGTCTTCGTCGATGTCGTCAGGCACTTCCCACACAGGGCCGTCGTCCGGGTTCTGATTCCGGCGCAGGCGGGCGAGCGTGTCCTTGATGTTGAGGTTCGACCAATAGAACACCGAGCATGATTGCCCCCGGCTGAGAACCACTTTGCGGCGTGGCGAGTAGAACCGCTCCACCGACTTCCGGCCCTTCACCTTGTGGGTGAACGTCGCCCGCTTGTCGCCCATGAGGGCTGTCCATCCGTGAGCCGCGCATTCGCGATAGACGTCGTAGGTGGCGTAGCCCGCGTCGATGAAGACGAGGTTCGGGTGAATGTCGAAGCGTTCCTGCACGCTCTCCACGTCGGCGAACGTCAGGATCCGCTCGTTCCAAATCAAGCGGCTGGATCCATCTTCGGCCCAGGCGCGGACGACAAGAAACAGGTGATCCATCTGACAATCGACCGTGAGGATGCGAAGAGGACACGTGCAAGGTTCGCCGGCCGGGACCAATCGCCCGTGAGAGTCCACGCCCGCTTCACCATCCCAAGTTTCGCCTTTGAGGTAGCCACCCGGAACGATGTCGAGTTTGTAGTCCTCCAGATACTCACGCCATGCGAGAGCCAGACGCTTTTGATAGAACTGCTGAATCAAGCTCACGTCACCTTTGCGGGCGGCGGCTTTGGCACGAAGATAGAGTTCGGCCAGTCGGCCCCAGCTCATCGCGCACATGGCGTTCCAGTGAAATCCGGCGTTTTCCTTAGGGGCGTTTGGGTTGTTGATGACGTAGCGCCCTGATAAGTTGAGTTCGCGACGGGTGCGGTCACTGTCCTCGAAGTAGTGGTTGCATGACGCACAGCGCATCGAGGTGGTGTCGCGGACTTTTTGAAAATCCCACTCGCCGGATTCATCGCGGGCGTCCTTGCTCCACTCGACTTGCTCCCACTTGAATGGCTGGCGCTGGTGGCAATGCGGACATACGAACGTCCACTCGCGCATGTCGGTGGTTTCGTACTTGCGGTGGGTGTCGTCGTCATCCTCGCCGCCCTGCGACATGAACAGGCACTTGCCGAGCCAACCGAACGCGGTGACACGGGCTTCTGCTTCGGCCATGTGTCCGGTCGGCCAACGCCAGGTTTCGTCACCGATCAACCAACGGATCGAACGCCGTTGGAGGTTGGTTTTGTTGTGCGCGCCGAGAACCCACAACGTCATGCCGTTGGCGAAATGAACCGTGGCGAGGCGCTTCTTGTGCCGGTTGGCCGGATAGAGCGAGCTGACCGGTTTGCATTCGTCGAAGAGTTTTTGAAGACGGCTTTCGCTTTGGTCTTTCGCGTCATCGTCGGTCTGGTCAAGCCAGAGGGTGGGGCCTGGATGGTTGGCGATGATGTGGGCGAGGCCGAGTTCACCGACGCTGGTTTTCCCGCTTTGGATCGCGGCGATGATGCTCACGATGCGGATCTTGGGATCGACCAGAGCTTCCATCGGCTCTCGCATCCACGGTGAGTTGCCTGAGCGGAAACGTCCGGGAATCGGCGAGTAGGGGATCGAGGTGATGTGTTCCTCACACCATTCCCACGGAGGACGACGGTCGGGTGGACGCCAGGCATTGCGCCAGATGCGTTCAAGTTTCCTGCGGGCTTGCTCGACGGTCTTCATTCTCCCTGGTGAAGGATCGTCAACACCTCATCGATGGCCGCTCGTGCCTCTTCCTGGATCCCGGTGGCATCGAGGCCAGATAGAATTGGTGGGAGTTCCTGCTCGAACTTCTTGCGGAGCATCGATGTTGCCTGCGCCACGAGTTCGGTCCACGCCTGTCTCACTTCCTCGACCGCCACGAAATCCCCGCGCTTGATCCCGAGGCGCAGTTCCCTCTCTTCCACCTCCGCCAACAACTTGCGGGCCTTGAGTGAGGTTTCGATGTCGGCCGCTTCCGGGGTGGGCACTTCACCCCCTTTGAGTTCATTGCGCCGCATGAATTCCCGCCACGCGGCTACGTCGTGCAACCCATTGGCAGCAGGCTTTGGCGAGTCCTTACGCTTCTTCCAGTTGTTGAGCGACTGGCGGGTGACTCCCAGGATGGCTGAGAGTTCGACGTAGGATGCGGCTGTTGCAGGTGCCGCTCCTGTGCCGGTGGCCAGCGTTTGCAGCATGGCGCGTTCGGCACGGGTCAGCTTGCCGCCCTTCTGCACACGACCGACCAGATTGGCGAAGTCCCGCGAGAGTAGTTTTTTGGCAATGTCTGGTGATACGGCTTCCATCCGCAGGTTGCGGACACGTCAACCGGACATCACTTCCGGTTTCCCTTGGGCTGGATGATTTCCAGCATCGCCTGAAGCCCGAACCCCTGCGGCATGGCCCGTTCCTGCTCCCAGTTCTCCAGGCTACGTTTCGATACCCTCAGCACTTCGGCGGCGTCGCGCTGGCTGTAATGGTTCTTCTCTCTCCATTTTCGGAGAAGTTGGGCGAAGGTGGCGTGATCCATGACAGGTGTCCGCAGACTACGGATGAGCGTGGTGATGGTGTCAAGGTTGACTCAGGGACAGAGGGCATGAGCATTCCCGTGCATTGCGCCCACACCGCCCTCGTTGATCCGAATACCCTCAAGCCGAATCCGGTCAACCCGAACCGACACAGCGCCCACCAGATCCAGCTTCTTGCCTCAATCATCCAGGAACAAGGCTGGCGCAATCCCGTCACCGTGTCGAAGCGCTCGGGCCTAATTGTCCGCGGTCATGGACGATTGGAAGCGGCGTTGCTGATCGGCTGTGAGACGATCCCCGTGGACGAGCAGGACTATGCGAGCGAAGCGGAGGAATTGGCCGACCTTCTGGCCGACAACCGCCTGTCGGAACTCGCCGAACTCGACGAGGATGCGGGCGGCGATTTGAAAGCCGGATGATTTGGGCGGTGTGAACGTCGGATGGCGCTTGCGTTGGATCTTCTTCGAGAACTTCTATCAAAATTCTTCTTCCTGCATCTTCTTCCCGTTCTTCTTCGAGGGGGCGCGGGGGTGAATTTT
>CAMDLP010000120.1 GCA_945901795.1 Akkermansia muciniphila
CCCAATGAATATCGGCAGTGGCCCACGTTGTGCCCCAAGGCATTGCGCCATCTTTCCCTGCGGCTTCGATATGAAGCTCTGTCACCCTACTGGCTCGCGCACCTTGGCGATAGTCTTCGATTGTGATGGGAGGTTTTCCAGCGGCACTCGCCCCCCCCCTAAAGACATAAACCCTTTTTTCAGCGAAATCTCGGCAGCGTTTACAGACGTTGCTTTTACGTAATGATCAGAAGAAGGTGCCGTCCAAAGTTTCCGCCCAGATGCAAGATCGTAAGAAGGATGTAAGTCTTTATAGGGCGTTAAAATGATTTTCTGACAGACTCGAAATGGAGCGTTATCAAAGAGGTCATGTGTGGGGTCACCGGGAACACTGCTAGGTTCTCTATCAGTTGAGTAACGATTTCTGAACCCTGGTGAGGCAGGACGTCCATTACTTCGTGGAGAAGTGAACGCATGTAAATCCCCTTTGACTACTTTGCCTGCCATTGGGTTAACTAGATTGAGTTCTACGGGAATTTCTTCTGCCTCGGACCATGCATAAGGAATGAAAGCCTTCACTTGGATCAGAAACTCGCTTTGCACGATGGTGCATTTCACTGAATCACCATCCACCCAAGCATTGTTGACTTTGACCTGCATTGTCACCTGTTCACCGCCACGGGAAACACTCTTTTTCAAGCCGTGGAAGAATAACGCGGTGTCCTGTGTCGCATCGAATTCAGTCTGCTCACTAACGACTTCCTGCGTTCTGGCTTCATCGCGATAGATCTTATAACGATCAGCCCCGTTGAATTTAAGACGAGTTTTCCATGTGGATTGCGCTCCTGAGATTGCATGGATTTTCACCTTGGTTTTTGGCGTCACATCGCTTGTTGCATCAGATGGATCCTCGAGTCGCTGGACTGAGACAAAGCCACCATCGTCAACGTCTTCTTTCACATCCGTCAACTCCCCCGTTACAGGATGAACGATGTCTAAGTCCACAGGGAGGAGGCCGACGATCACAGTGCTAGGAAGAGTTCCGTCACTGATATTCGTCGCGGTGAGTTTGACTGTCACCGTGACATCGGCATTCGGTGGAGCATGGATTATTTTGACTTGCTCAACGTGAACCGGAGGGGAAGGACCAAAGCCATTCAATGTCACTCCATTGATTTCGTCGATGACCCAGTCATCATGACGGTCATTCACATAAAGGCTTCCCGTGATGGCATCGCCCGTCGAGGGGGTGATTTCCCATTCGAGCAAATCATCCCATACGGAGGGTGTGCCGGTGTATTCCGGGTATTCATCGCTCGTTACGCCCACAACTACCAAACGGCTTTCGCCCTTTTTTATCGTATAGGTCTTAGTTGCGGTTTTTGGCTCATCTACGGGATTGTCTCCAGTGATTGTATGCCAGGCACCGGCGGGAGTATCGTTGGGGTCGTCAGGATCGCTTCCCGCGTCGGCCTCGTCGGCGTTGCTGGATCCATCGCCGTCACGGTCATCCGCTCCGTCGGGGAGGTTGTTGTCGTTTTCGTCCGCATCGTTCGGGTCGAATCCATGGGTGCGCTCAAAGCCGTCACGCAATCCGTCGCCGTCGGTATCCGCGCTTAGCGGGTCTGTCGCACCGCTTGCTGTCAAGGGAGGTGGTGGTGAGATTTCGGCGATGTTTGATAATCCATCGCCATCGAAATCGGCAGTTTCAAGTGTCTCGTTGGGCCCTGCGAGTTGGTCCGTGTATTTGAGTCGGAAGAAGCCTTTGTCAGCGGTGCCATCGACTTCGTAGCTGATTTCCTCGTTGTTGCCGCTTTCGATGATGGGTGCCCAGGTCCATTTCGCGAGCGGGTTGATCGTGTCGGAAACTTGGACGAAGTAACTGCGTCCAATGTGGCCGTGCCAGCGGAGGAATTTGTCACCGGCTGGGACAACGAGGAGTTCGGAGGATTGATCGATGCCGGGTGGCTGGGCAGTGAGTGGAAAAGCCGGGATTATGAGGAGGAGAAGAACAGGAAGATGTTTCATATAAGATCGATGGAACGGCTTACCTGATCGTGGCTTCGGGCCGTGGATTGGCGAGGTAGCGGCTGCCACGGTGCGGTTTTAGCCAAAACGTCTCGTCGCGTGGCAAAACCGGATGGGCATCCGCCCATGCGGCGGCGGCGGCTTGGTGGCGCGCCCGGTCCGCCTGAAAAACGGTGAGCCGGACTTTTTCGTTGGCGATGAGATCGCGGAGAAGGGTGACGGTGGCAGTGCCGACAGCGTCGGTCGCGTCGCCCTGAATAAGTGTGACGGAGTCCGGCGCGGCAGCGGGTGGCCTCGGGGCAGGAAATTTACCGGCGCGCAGACGGTAGGCGGGCACGACGCCGGGTGGGATGAACGAGAGTTCGAAGATTTTACCGTCACTGGTGAAGCGGCCGAGACCGGCGAGGAGGTTGACGTCGAATCCGCAGATGGCTTCGTAGGGTTCTTCCGTGTCGGCGTGTCGCCACCGGATGACGCTGACGCCGTTTTCATAGACTACCGCACTAAAATTCAAACGGCGGCGGCGTTCCTCTGCGTAGCGGGCGAGTTCCTGCGGGGTGGCTTGTCGACGCGGCGAAGCTTCCACGGCGACGGGAACAGGAATATCCGGGAGTTGGGAGGCTGCGCCGCGGAGAACGGTGAGCGTATGGGAGTTTCCCGTCGAAACGGTGACGGCGGAATCCACGCGCATCGCCGGGACTTCTTTCTGCACCGGTGGCGCGGGCGGGACGAAGACTGGAACTTCGAGAGAATGCGCAAGATAAGTCCTAGTGGCGGAAGCCGAAGAGTCACGAGAGAGGGCAATTTGAGAAACACTGGGCAACACGCTTGCGGTGATGGCGAAAATGATGAGAGGAATCGGTTTCATGGGAAGGCGGATGAGGTCCTTCCAGGTGGACGGGGAGTTGAGAGAGTCGCAACAGGACGACTGCGATGGCCTTTGGCCGACTCCCCGAAGGCAGGCGGCTTGGACATGCGCCACCGCCTCCCCGGCCATTTGGTCGGTTTGGCGGCATCGTTTGCGGTCGATGCCGACCGCCTGTTGCGAGGACTCTCACATCCTCATCCGCCGGAGCGAACAAGTGAAGGAGGTATCATCTCCAACAGAATGGGAAGGACGAATTTCAGGATACTTGCGTTGACCCGTCTTCTTCTCGTCTTCCGCCGCCAGCGCGGATAGGGTGAAACTCTCTCGGATTGCTCTTGGCTCCCGGCCCGCCACTGCCTAAACCCCGGCCATGCGGCTTTTTGACACGCTGACCCGGACCGAACGCGAGCTCCGCCCCATCGATGGCTCGACCTTCCGATTTTACTGCTGCGGACCGACCGTTTACGGCCCCGCGCACATCGGAAACTTCCGCACCTTCGTGCTGCAGGACGTGCTGCGCCGCACTTTGGAAACCGGCGGCACCCGCACGCTCCATGTCCGGAACATCACCGACGTGGACGACAAAACCATCCGCGATTCCCAAAAAGCCGGCAAGTCG